>NZ_FRAU01000001.1:0-300000 GCF_900142415.1 Rhodothermus profundi | reverse complement strand
GTTAGCAAGACGCGGCCGTCATGGCCGGCTCGCTGAGCCAGCGCGGCATCGCCCGGATCAGGATCGGACAGGTGTTCTGCATCGAAGCCCAGCATGCGCAGGTAGCGAGCCAGCCGGCCCAGGTGGGTGTCGAGCAGAAAACGGGGAGGACGTTCTGGAGGCAGCGTGTGCAACGGCTGGCTCGGTAACAGGCAGTAAAAGATGGGGTAAAAGCTGAGGCGTTCTCCTTCGCCAGGACGGTACTCGAAAGAGACCGGACGTCCCTCCGCCAGGATTAAGGCAACTTCGGGAGGAGGGACATTGAGCTGCACGAGCAGCTCCCGGACCGTAGGTTGTCCGAGGAAGCCTACCTTGAAAGTGCGTTGCTTCCAGCGGGTGGGAAGAAAATCGTTCAGACTGGCATAGAACCGAAGCCAGAGCGTGCGCATGATCTATTCAGCCATCGTTGGGGCTCGCAGAGCGGTTGTTGGCCGCCTGACCGCGACGCAGGGCTTCGACGGCCAGACGATCTACCCGGTTGTTCAGCGCATCGTCGCCATGGCCTTTCACTTTTAAAAAGCGCACGTCATGGCGCTGCGTGAGTTCCAGCAACTGTCGCCACAGGTCCTGATTCTCAACAGCCTTTTTGCTGGCTGTGCGCCACCCGTTGCGTTGCCAGCGCTCTACCCAGCCTTCCTGGAAGGCTCGCACAATGTAGTTGCTGTCGGTGTAAAGCTCTACGTGGCAGGGTTCCTTAAGGGCGCGCAGGGCTTCAATGACAGCGGTCAGTTCCATGCGGTTATTTGTGGTATGGGGGGCATTGCCTGTCAGTACTTTTTCATGCTGGTTGTAGCGCAGAATAGCCGCCCAGCCGCCGGGGCCCGGGTTGCCACTGCAGGCCCCGTCGGTGTAGATCACCACGCGTTTGCGGGAGGTGCTCATTGCTTTATATCCAACGAAGCTGATTCAGGGGCAGTTCAGCAAAAACTTCAAGGGAAACGGAGCGTTCAGAGAGCACGGACAAACGCAGGGAAGGCCATGAAGTTCGTCGATTACGTTACGATTACAGTGCGAAGCGGAAAAGGCGGTGCCGGTGCTGTCGCGTTCCGGCGGGAGAAGTATGTCCCCAGAGGAGGACCCGCAGGAGGAGATGGGGGAGATGGCGGATCCGTTTATCTGGAAGGTGATCCTCATCTCTACACGCTTCTGGACCTGCGCTATAACCGGCATCACTTTGCGGAAGATGGCAAGCCAGGTTCGGGCAAAAACAAAAAAGGACGTAACGGACGAGACATCATTCTTCGGGTGCCACTGGGAACGGTGGCCAAAATTACGGAGACCGGTGAGGTTATTGGCGAAGTGCTCCGGCCAGGGCAGCGGCTGCTCTTAGCAAAGGGAGGGCGAGGAGGTAAGGGCAATGCTTTCTTTAAGTCTTCTACAAATCAGGCTCCCCGCTACGCTCAACCGGGAGAGCCAGGCGAGGAGAAAAATATCACGCTGGAGCTAAAGCTGCTGGCAGATGTCGGGCTCGTCGGGTTTCCGAATGCGGGCAAAAGTACGCTGATTGCCTCTATTTCGGCAGCACGCCCGAAGATTGCCGATTATCCGTTCACGACGTTGGAGCCGGCGCTGGGGATGGTGTATGTGGGGGAATTCCGTTCGTTTGTCATGGCCGATTTACCCGGCATCATTGAAGGGGCTCATGAAGGTCGGGGACTGGGCATTCGTTTTTTGAAGCATATCGAACGCAACGCCATTTTGCTCTTTGTTATCCCCGTGGTCGAAGCATCGCCGGGTCAGGTTTACCGCACGCTGTTGGGGGAGCTGGAAGCATTCAATCCGGCACTGCTTGAGAAACCTCGCGCCATTGCTCTCACCAAACTGGACCTGGTACCGGAGTCTGAAAGAGGCACGCGGATCGCAACCGTGCAGGCTGAGTTGCCGGCCCACGTGCCGATTTATGCGATCAGTGCGGTCGCCCGGATTGGACTGGAGGAGCTAAAAGAAGGGCTCTGGCGCCAATTGCAGGAAGTGCGGACGACGACCGAAGCTGCTACGTAGCCGTTGCACATAGCTCCTAACGTTCAGGAAGTAGCGTCTCTGTTGAAAAAAAGCCTGTCGAGACCAAGGTGCCTTTCGTTAAAGACGACGAAGCTGCGTTGGGTAAGGTGCCCGATAATCCCTCGGAGGAGCTCCGGGCCCTGGTGGCGCTGACGCTAGTGCCGGGCGTGGGATCCGGGCGCATCCGGGCATTGCTGGCCCGCTTTGGCTCAGCCCAGAGGGTGCTGTATGCTTCGATTGCTGAGCTGATGCAAGTGCCCGGCATCGGCATGCAGACAGCTCAGCGCATTGTGGCCTTTGACGACTGGGATGCGGTGGACATGCAGTTTGAGCAGGCGGAGCGTGTCGGTGCCACCTTGATTCCGGCCTGGGATGAGCGTTTTCCCCCATTGCTGCGCACGATCTATGACCCGCCCGCTCTGCTCTGGATGCGCGGTACATGGACGCCGGAGGATCATCATGCGGTGGCTATTGTGGGCACGCGGCGTCCGACGGATTACGGATTGCGCACAGCCCGCCAGTTTGCCGCAGCGTTGGCCCGCGAGGGGGTAACGGTGATCAGTGGACTGGCCTACGGTATTGATGCGGCAGCTCACCGGGGAGCGCTGGAAGCTGGTGGGCGCACGCTGGCGGTGCTGGGATCGGGGGTCGACCGCATCTATCCAGCGCGTCATGAACGATTGGCTCGTGCTATCCTGAACCAGGGCGCCCTCTTTTCTGAGTTTCCGCTGGGGGCCGCACCCGATGCGCCAAATTTTCCGCGTCGCAACCGACTGATCAGCGGACTGGCTCGGGCTGTGCTTATCGTGGAAGCCTACGAAACGGGCGGGGCGCTTATTACCGCCCGGCTGGCGTTGGAGCAGAACCGCGAAGTCCTGGCAATTCCCGGAGTGCTGCACAATCCGGCCAGTGCCGGTACCAACCGCCTCATCCGCGACAGCCTGGCGCGGCTTGTGTGCACGCCCGATGATGTGCTGGAAGCTATTGGATTCGGAGCTTCCCCTGTTGCGCAACCTCCACCGTCTCCACCCTCCCTGAACGGACTGGAACGGCAACTCTACGATGCGCTTGAGCCTGAACCTCTTCACATCGATGTGCTATGCGAGCGCACAGGCCTGGATCCTTCAACGGCCCTGGTTTATTTGCTTCAGCTTGAGTTTAAGGGACTGGTGCGTCAGCTTGCCGGTAAACAATTTTACCGCCTCTGAGGACGCTGGTCGTTACGGAGTCCAGGCTCGGAGGGAGGACCCGGCGAGCAAACCTTGCTGCTCAAAAAAAGACTGCAAGCACCATCCTGCCTTCTCTACTTCATCGCCGGCAACAGGCAGATGCAAGAACATTGCGTTAGCATTATGCCTGTCCGCGTACCGAAAGGGAGCGCCTATCGGGGCCAGCGGATGATGATGGTGTCGACGCGACGTAGCTGCCGGCATCCCGGACGGTCTTCTTCAGGATTAGGACAGGGAGGCGGCAGGGCGCCAAGGCCTCGAAAGATGAGACGTTCCGGCGCAATGCCCTGCTGTTGATAGTAGTTATATACGGCCAGGGCGCGTCGCAGCGAAAGCAGGGTATTGAAGGCTTCGCCCCCTACATAGTCTGCATAACCCACCAGTTGCACGATCAGGTCTGGACAGCTCTGCAATATCCGAACATTCTGGTCCAGCACCGCGCGCGCAGATTCATTGAGCGAGCTTTTGCCGAAGTCGAACGTAACCGACTCCAGCGCCGTGATCAAGTCGCAGGCGTTCGGTTTTACCACAATCTGCGCCTGCACGGAATCCCGTCCCAGCTCATTATCGGCGACGAGTGATACGGTATACACTCCTGTTTTATCAAAGCGATGAGTAGCCTGAGCACGTAGCGACATGGTTCCGGCTCGCAGCCCTTCTTCCAGGCGATATTGATTATCTGTGGTGAGCGTTACGTTGCCGTCGCCGAAGTTCCAGAAGTATCGTATGTGCGGTGCGCCTTCAATTTGGGCTTCAAAGGTGATCAGATTGCCTCGTCGAATCGTATCTGCGAGCGGCTGAAAGGAGACAATGCGAACGGCCCGTGGTCGCTCAACAACCTCCACAAGGTGGGTGGCGGTGCGGACAATTCCAGCCGCATTGCGCGCTTGCACCTGAATTTCATAGCGGCCGGGCAGTCGATAGCGGTGTTCAATCGTGGGGCCGGTATACTGGGTACCGTCGCCCATGAACCAGACATATGAAATGGGCCGCGTGGCCTCGTCGTCGACCCGGGCCGTAAAAATACCGTATTCGCGTCGTTGCAACTGCGCCGGGCCCTCGATAGTCAGCGTTCGAATTGGAATAGGCAACGGCTTGAGTGTGATGCGAAGGCCTGCCCCCAGAAAGCCGAGTCCATCGAAGGCTGCTCGACCGCTGCGGATGCCTTCTGCGGCTCGGTCGGGAAAAACCGCATTGGCACTGGCCTCCACGAAAAACGCTACGTTACGCGTGAGCACATAGTCAGCTCCCAGGGCAGCGTTGAGGCCAAATCCCGTCTTGTAGCCACCCAGCGTGATATGGGGACCAATGTTAAAGTAATGACTGAGCCGCCTGTAGGGAAAAACGCGCCAGCGTAGCAATCCCTGAATGATATGAAACCGGTGATAGACGCGGCTTACCTTGGGATAGTTGCCTCCTTCGTAGGCCAGACCCAGGCTTAATCCCAGGGGAAACTGATAGCCTATCTCACCCTTCAGGGCATACGGCTCGATGGCATACGTCGAGAAGTCTGTTTCACTGATCGAAGGCCCGTATCCAAAGCGCAAGAAGGGGCCGGGCGTAATCCATACGCGCTGTGCGAGGAGATCCGATGCTGTCAGTAAGAGCAGCACGCAGAAGCCGCAACGTAACCCCAGGTGTCGCATTGCTGTTTGAAGGGATGCCCCCTGGATTCTGTGATAATGGCCCGCTTTAGGATAAAAAGTATACAAAACATACGCCAAGAAAGCAGGACAGGGGTTACACTTTTTTAGAATCTTACACATCAATTCTGGCGTTTGTCGATACATGGTTTTGACTACAGGCCGGTGCACAACAAACCAATGGGGACAAAAAGGTCACTGTGGGATCGGGTGGGGATCTGGCTGTCTGGAATCTGTCTCGTTCACTGCTTGCTGCTCCCCTTAGCGTTGGTTGTAGTGCCGCTCGGGGCCCTGGTTATTACCTGGCATGAGGATGTGCATATGGTATTTGCGGCGTTGCTGGTGCCTACAACAGCTCTAGCTTTTTATCAGGGGTACCGTAAGCATCGCCAGAAACGAACGCTCTGGGGATTCGGACCCGGGCTTGCCCTTGTGCTCCTGGCCAGTTTTCCAGGCCATGAGGGGCTGGGGGTGATAGGAGGCACGCTGATTACCATGCTAGGAAGCGCGTTGCTTATCTGGGGGCACTGGCAAAACTGGCGATTGCAGGTGCGGTGCGCTCAGAATGCCTGTCTGCCCAGCGCAAAGCACGCCGCCGCAGAGCCGGCCAGCACCTGAAGCCCTGTCTGGTTTCAAGGAAGGATTTTCCGCGCTATTTCCTGCACAGAGCCGGGCCGTACTCTTCAGAGAGGACGCAGGCAGCAATTTTCCAGGTGTGCTTGACTGTGGGAAGTAAATTCAAAAAATTTCCATATCCTGGTTAACTAAACGCCTGTGAATAATGACCCGTTTGGTATGGTACAGCGGATTGGTGTGGTTACTTATCTCGCAGGCGGTTGCTCAGGAAACGATCTATTCGGTCATTCTGGAGGGAGGACAGGTGTACGACGGCACAGGGCAGCCGCCGTTTGTTGCGGATGTTGGCTTGCAGGGAGATCGCATCGCTGCGATCGGTGATCTGCGACAGGCCCGGGCAGCACTTCGGCTTGATGTGCGGGGATTGGCCGTTGCGCCGGGGTTTATTGATATCCATAGCCATGCGGTTGCTAGTCAACCAGAGCGAAGCGGGGTATTTCGGCAGCCGCTGGCGGAAAATTACATCCGGCAAGGGGTAACCACTGTGCTGGGGGGAGCAGATGGTTTTTCGCCGCTGCCTGTTGAGGTATTCCTGGCACGGTACGACGTTCTACCGGCAGCTGTGAACGTGGGGCTTTTTGTGGGACACAACAGTGTGCGACGGGCGGTAATGGGCAATGCCAATCGAGCTCCCACGCCTGAGGAGCTGGAGCAAATGAAGGCGCTGGTAGCACAAGCGATGGAAGCGGGGGCCTGGGGACTTTCGGCCGGTCTGCGGTATGTTCCGGGTGCCTATGCAGCCACTGAGGAGGTCATTGCGTTGGCTCGGGTAGCGGCGCGATATGGTGGGATCTACATTCCGCATATGCGAGATGAAGGACTGCGTGTGCTGGAAAGTCTGGAAGAAACATTTCGCATCGGTCGAGAGGGTGGCCTGCCCGTGCAGATCACTCATGCCAAAGTTAGCGGGCGTCGCATGTGGGGGAAAAGCACGGCATTTCTGGCGCGCGTGGATGCTGCCCTGCGGCAGGGGGTGGATGTGAGTATGGATCAGTATCCCTATACAGCAGGGAGCACGCAGATCGGGGTATTGTTGCCTGAATGGGCACTGGCTGGCGACTCGGCCGATGTGCTGGCACGGCTACAGGATGCAGCGACGCGCCGACGTATCCGGGAGGCCGTGATCCAGAATCTTATGGATGACCTTGGTGGTGGGGATCCGCGCCGTGTAGTGCTGGCTTTCTGTCGATGGGACACGACGCTCAACGGAAAAAGTCTCGCGCACGTGCTGCAAGAGCAGGGACGTCCGGTGACCTTTGAGGAAGCGGCTGAGCTGGTTTTAGAGATCCAGGAGCGGGGCGGTTGTCAGGGAATCTTTCATGTGATGCACGAGGAGGATGTTGTGCGTATCTTGCAGCATCCACGAACCATGATCTGTTCAGATGGGGGCATTCCCGATCCGGGCGTTGGCGTGCCCCATCCGCGCAACTACGGTGCATTTGCCCGGGTGCTGGCGCGCTACGTTCGGGAGCAGCAACTGCTCACGCCGGAGGAGGCGATCTACAAGATGAGCGGACTACCGGCCTGGCGATTAGGACTCCAGGATCGGGGCGTGCTGCGGGTAGGGGCCTATGCCGACGTGGTTGTGCTTGACCTGGCCCGCGTTCAGGATCGAGCGACCTATGAGCGACCGCATCAGTACGCGGACGGGGTGGTCCATGTGTTCGTAAATGGTCAGGCTGTGCTGCTCAACGGGCAGATAACCGGACTGCGACCCGGAAGGGCGCTGCGCAAACCCCGTTCGGTCGGGTTGCAAACTGATCCTGCTCACGAATGAAGGCGTGCCCCTTGGGAGCTGTTTGGGCAACGACAGTTTCCGACAGGCCAGGGGACCCGCACGAAGCAAAGCGAGACGTCCGCGAAACAATAACAAAAAAGCCACCTACTAGGCAGCTTTCTCAGGCGAGTCACTTAAATGAAGTGGCGGTCCGGACGGGACTCGAACCCGCGACCTCCGGCGTGACAGGCCGGCGTTCTAACCAACTGAACTACCGGACCGCTAGACACTGTGCAAACTATAACTACTGCAAACTTCCGGGCAACCCGTCCTCCTTGAAGCTTCCGTGGATTAGCGTGGTTACCCGAAGCATGACCGTACACGCCACAGCCCCTCTGAAGGTTTCAAGCGCGCCAGCTCATTCGGGCAAAATCGTGATTCGTGGCTCGTCGTCCTCTGATTTTTCAAGTTGGCTGGGTTCCGGCATGATCCAGGCCAGGATCAGGTAAACGATAATAAAAGGAAAGCCACTGGAAAAGATGGCTCCCAGCACAAAGAGCGCTCGAATTAGCGTAGGATCCCATCCAAAGTATTCTGCGATGCCTCCGCAAACGCCAGCCAGCATGCGATCGCGTGACTTGACCAGACGTTTGGTGCGGCTGGCCGGAGGAGGTGATTTCGCCCCTTTCGTTGTCGTCGAAGCACCCTTCGATGAAGAGAAGGTAGTCCGTAGCTCTTCAAACAGCTCTTCAAAGGCTTTTCGGGGCTGCTCGAACACTTCGTCCAGGGACTTCTGGGTCTGGGCCCTGGGTTTCGCTTTTTTGCGGCGGTGGGTGCGACGGCGTGGCCGCCAGGAGAGCACGCCCAGCCCCAGCAAGATGATCAGCAGCGCGGCTACCCAGGGCAGAAAGCCTACCAGAGTACTCAGGTCCACCCCTTCCCAGAGGCCTATCTGTTGCAGCACGTATACGACGCCGACGAGCAGAAACGCCAGGCCCGCAACTGTGGGCAGGTTCCATACCGAATCGCGGCGAGAAGTACTCCCTTCTTCTCCAAATAGCAGTTGCTCCAGTTCGGCATCAGAAAGCTGCTCCAGCTCGAGGGCGTCCGCTTCTTCTGATTCCAGCCGTAGCGATTGCGTGCGGGTACGGGTGGCCATATGGGGTATTGTTAGGTGCTGAGGAACTCCCTTCTTTGCGCCTTACGCATAGCTTCATGATAAGTTACGACCGGCGAATCACCTCCTGTTCCGTTACCACTACCTGTACCGGTACATCGTGTGGTTCGGGCGGTACCACGTCGACCAGGCACTCCATGTAAACCGGGCAGATGGTGCGGGCCGTCAGATGGCGGAGAAATGTATCATAATAGCCCTTGCCATAGCCAATGCGGTATCCATTGCGTCCCACACCCAGAGCGGGTACCAGGACGACGTCAAGCGTTTCCGGGGGAACGAGAGGGGCCATGCGGGGTTCTTGCAGGCCCCAGGGTCCATCTACAAGCTGGCTGGGATCGTCGAAGCGTCGAGCCTCAAGCACGGGGGGATGGGTGCCGGCAACAACAGGTAGCGCTACCTGCACGTTGCGCCGGCGAAGCCACTCGGCCAGCGGTCGCAGGTCAATTTCGCGTCGCTCCAGCAGCGGCCAGTAAAGCAATACGGAACGAGCTTGTTGGAGCTCCGGCAGCGCCTGAAGTTGCCGTACGATAGCCCGGCTTCGCTTTTGATGGGCTTCGCGGCTCAGGCTGGCCCGAAATTCCCGAAACTGCTTCCGGAGTGTTTCTTTAATCTGAACCGGTAAGGTGTCCAGCGACATAGTCAGGCGCGCTGCATGGTCGTTAAACATAAAAAACGATTAACATATGGAAAAAGCAAAAGATACGACTAGCTGTGATCGGCTGGCTGCCTTTGAGTCCTATCGCGCTCGTATGAACCAGCGCATTTTAGCAGCCGACCATCTGGGCATTAAACGGTTCTTTCATCTGGATGAAACAGCCTATTGCGACGGCGCCCTGGATCGCAAGACCAAAGAACTGCTCGGGCTGGTGGCCTCTATGGTGTTGCGCTGCAATGATTGCATCGACTATCACCTGATTAACTGCGTACGGTTAGGCTTTTCGGATGAAGAACTATTTGACGCCATGAATGTGGCGCTGATCGTGGGAGGATCTATTGTGATTCCGCATTTGCGACATGCTGTGGAGACGCTCGACTTGCTGCGCACCCGTGAAAATCCGACGGAATAACCAGAGGCGGTTGGTTTGGGGCATGATCAGGTGATCCTGCGTAACGTTTACGCGTTGTATTTCGAACGTGAAAACGCTATCTTCTCGCTTCTGTAAGTAGGCGAGACAGGCTATGTTCGAAAGTCTTACGGAAAAATTAGAAGCTGCCCTCAAGTCCCTCTCGGGGCAGGGACGCATCACGGAGCTGAATATTGCCGGAACAATGCGCGAGATCCGGCGGGCCCTGCTCGAGGCGGACGTCAATTACCAGGTAGCGCGGGAGTTCACCGAGCGGGTTAAAGAAAAGGCGCTCGGGACCAAGGTGCTGACGTCGGTTTCGCCAGGGCAGCAGCTTGTCAAGATTGTCTATGACGAGCTGGTGCGGCTGTTGGGCTCGGAACAGGTCGACATCAACCTGAGCCCCAATCCGCCCACCGTGATTCTGGTGGCTGGACTTCAGGGATCCGGGAAGACTACGTTCTGCGCCAAGCTGGCGCTTTTCTTCAAAAAGAAAGGCCGGGCGCCGCTGCTGGCAGCAGCTGATGTGTATCGGCCTGCAGCAGTTGACCAGCTCAAGACGCTGGCGGCATCAATCAACGTGCCCGCTTACTCAATTGAAGAGGATGGGCGGGTAGTGCAGGATGCCGTGCGGGTGGCGCGTGAGGCCGTGCAGGAGGCGCGTCGCACCGCGCGCGACATTGTGATCATTGACACGGCTGGCCGCCTGCACATCGACGAGGCGATGATGCGGGAGGTGGAACAGATCAAAGAGGCCGTGCGGCCCCACGAGATCCTCTTTGTGGTAGATAGCATGACAGGGCAGGATGCCGTCAACACGGCCAAGGCGTTTAACGAACGCCTGGATTTCGACGGGGTCGTGCTGACCAAACTGGACGGTGACACGCGAGGGGGGGCAGCCCTTTCCATCCGTTCAGTGGTCAATAAACCGATCAAGTTTGCCTCCACCGGTGAGAAATTGGATGCGCTGACGCCCTTTTATCCAGATCGCATGGCCCAGCGCATCCTGGGCATGGGTGATGTGGTTTCGCTGGTCGAACGGGCTCAGGAGCAGTACGACGCCCGCCAGGCTGAGAAATTGCGTCGCAAGCTGCGCTCGGCCGACTTTAACCTGGAAGACTTCTACGAGCAGTTGCAGCGCATTAAGAAGATGGGCTCGCTGCGCGAGCTCATCGGGATGATTCCGGGGATGGGGCGTTATATCAAAGACCTGGATGTGGATGACGATGCGTTTAAACATATTGAGGCAATGATTCTGTCCATGACGCCGGAGGAGCGTCGCAATCCAGACATTATTGACGCGAGCCGGCGTCGCCGGATCGCCCGGGGAAGTGGGATGGAGGTGAGTGATGTCAATCAGTTGCTTCGGCAGTTCAAGGAAATGCGGAAAATGATGAAGTCGATGTCTAAACTGATGGGCAAAGGCCGGGCGGTCGATTTGCGTCAACTGCTGAGTGGAAGACTGTAACCACCGTTTTGCGATAACCTCACTGAACGAACCAAGGAGCGATTACGGCCTATGGCGGTCAGAATACGTTTGCGTCGACTGGGTCGGAGAAACCTTCCGATTTTTGCCATTGTGGCGGCTGATGCACGGGCGCCACGAGATGGACGTTTCATTGAAGATCTTGGACGCTATTATCCGCTGCACGAACCGGCTACGGTCGAGCTGAAGGCTGACCGGGTGCTCTACTGGCTGGAACGGGGCGCGCAGCCAACCGAAACGGTGCGCAGCATCTTGCGGCGTGAGGGGATCCTGCTGGCGTTGCATCTGCGCCGCAAGGGAAAGTCGGAGGAAGAGATCCAGCAGGCGGTAGCCGAGCACCGCGCGCGCCAGTACGAAAAGCTGCGCAAAAAAGCAAAGCCGACCGTAGCCCAGCTAAAGCAGGCCGCGCTGGAAGAAGAGCGGCGGCGCGTTGCTGAGCTAGAGGCTGAACTGGCCCGGAAGCAGGCTGAAGCGGAAGCAAAAGCCCGCGAGGAGGCCGAGCGCAAGGCGCAGGAGGAAGCCGCTGAAGCGGCTGCCGACGCCGAAACAGAAGCACCTGAGGCCGCCGCAGAGACAGCGACCCCTGAAGGGGGAGAAGCAGCCGTAGCGTCTGAGCCAGAAGCTTCGGCGGAGGCTGACGACCAGGAGGAGAAGGCCTCCTGAAGGCGCGCGTTCGATGATCGTCGGTGCAGGGGAACGCCATGCAGAGGGTCGATCCGGACGAGCTGCTATTGATGGGCTATGTAGCCCGAGCGCACGGGGTCCGGGGGGCCTTCAAGGTAGTCCCCGAAACGGACGATCCCAGGCGCTTTGAAGCGTTGGAGACTATCTACGTAGGACGATCACCGGAGTCGGTCCGACCGGTGCGCCTGCGGCGCGTGCAGTACCAGCCTACGCGGCGAGGCCTGATCGTGCTGTTGCAGGTAGAAGAAATCACGGACCGAGATGCGGCCCAGGCGCTCCGGGGCCTTCGGGTATATGCCCGGCAGTCCGACCTGCCCCCGCTGGCCGAAGGTGAATTCTTCCTGCACGATCTGGTGGGGTTACGGGTAGAGACCGAGGCGGGGGAGCTTGTCGGGACCGTAGTCGAAGTGCTGGAAATGCCCGCCCACTTGATCTATGTGGTGGGTCGTCCGGGACGTCCTCATGCAATGGTGCCGGATGTTGACGTCTTTGTGCGAGAGCTGGACCTTGAAGGCCGACGGCTCGTTATACGCCCAATCGAAGGGCTGTTGGATTGAGGGGAAGGCAAACCATCGGGTAGAACCGTGCGCATTGACATTGTGACGGCGTTTCCCGATCTGGTCCGGGGACCGCTGGAATACAGCATTATCCGGCGGGCGCGTGAGCGCGGACAGGTAGACATTCGCGTTCATGACCTGCGCGACTATACCACGGACCGGCATCGGCAGATAGATGACTATCCCTATGGAGGCGGCGGAGGCATGGTGCTCAAGCCCGAGCCCATCTTCCGTTGCATTGAAGCGATCCAGGAAGAAGCGCGCCGCGCAGGGCGTCCGATTGATGAGGTCATCTATCTGACGCCAGATGGCCAGGTATTCAATCAGGAGCTGGCCAATCGGTTGTCCCTCTGCCAGCACCTGGTGCTGCTGGCAGGCCACTACAAAGGGGTAGATCAGCGGGTGCGCGATGCTCTGGTAACGATGGAGTTGTCCATCGGGGATTATGTGTTGAGTGGAGGAGAGTTGCCGGCGTTGGTTGTGGTGGACGCTATTGTGCGCCTGATTCCAGGCGTGCTGGGTGATGCCGAATCGGCGCTCACCGACTCCTTCCAGGATGGATTGCTAGACGCACCCGTCTACACGCGGCCCGCCGTTTTTCGTGGCATGGCGGTGCCTGAGGTGTTGCGCTCAGGCGATCATGAACGAATCGCTGCCTGGCGCGAGGAACAACGCTTGTTGAAGACGCGTCAGCGGCGCCCGGATTTGCTTGCGCAGACTGAATCGTCAATGACCCACGACGAATAAAACGGAGGATTTGTTATGTCGGATGCGTTGATTCGTCTGGTTGAGGCCACCCAACTTCGGGAGGATATCCCGGAGTTTGGGCCCGGCGATACCGTCAACGTGCATGTGCGGGTAGTGGAGGGAGATAAGGAGCGCATTCAGCAGTTCAAAGGCGTGGTTATCTCGATCCGAGGGAGTGGCGCTCGAAAGACCTTCACGGTGCGGAAGGTTTCTAACGGGGTGGGCGTGGAGCGTATCTTCCCGCTCTACTCACCTAAGATCGCCAAGATCGAGGTGCTGCGCCGGGGGCATGTGCGTCGCGCGAAGCTCTATTACTTGCGCCAGCGCTCCGGAAAGTCGGCCCGCATTAAGGAGAAACGCTACGTTGCCCCTGAAGAAGGGCAGGGGTAAAACGATGGAGCCCGGCCTCTCAGCGGGCGTTTAACACGTACGCAACTAGGCATGCCAGACCGCCGACCGGAGCTCCGGGCCGGCGGTTTTTGTTGGCATGGAAATAAAACGTTTCACGGAGGAGGGGAACGCTATGGTGCGTTTGGCTATCTGGGATACCTTGCCTGCTGAATTTTTTGTTTCGGGACTGACAGCAGGTACCGTGCAGTTGCCGGTACCGCTCGAAGTGGAGCGGTGCGCGGCACCTGAGGCGCTGGAACGCCTGCTGGGAGGAGATGTCGATGTGGCGCTGGTCCCTACGCTCGACGTGCTGTTGCACAACGAGGAGGTTGACGCATTGCCCGCCGTTGCCCTTTCTTCCTGGAAACATCCGTATGCGCGCATTGTGTTGCGTCAGGGCTTTACGCAGGTCGGCTCGCTGGCGCTAGATCCTCGCTATGCGCAGGAGGCGTTTGTCGCGCAGGTGGTGCTTCAGGAGCACTATGGCCAGACGCCGCAGCCTGTGGCCTACGAAGGCGCTACGCGGGATGAACTGCTGAGCGGTGACGAGGACGCCTGCTTGCTTATCGGCAACGACGTACCTACCCTGCAAACCGGCACGTTGACGCTCGACCTGGGCCAGGAATGGTACGAACTGGCCAACTATCCAATGGTCTGGGGCCTGTTTGCGGTGCGCAAGGGCGAGGGCAACCCGGTGCTGGTCAAAACCCTGCGCCGACTGGCACGAGCAGCCGAAGCGCAACGGGAGGTGTGGACCCACACCCGTGAAATGAGTCCAGAACTGCATGCCTATTTTCTGGAAAACCTGCGCCTCCGGTTTGATGATCTGGTTATGGCCAGCCTGACAGAATTCCGGGAATACCTCTTCTATTTTCAGATTACTGACGAAGTCCCGGATTTGCCGCTGTATACTATCCCGGAAGATGAAGAAGACGAGGAAGAGGACGAAGACGAAGTACCCTTGCTCTGAACCCGACCCATTCCCGGCATGGCGGACAACATCAAGATTGTTGCAACCAACCGAAAAGCCCGCCACGAGTATCATATTGAAGATACACTGGAAGCAGGCCTGGTGCTGAAAGGAACCGAGGTCAAGTCGCTCCGGGAAGGGCGGGTGAATCTGCAAGATGCGTACTGCACGGTTGAGCGCGGTGAGATGTACCTGCTAAACTGCCACATCTCGCCGTACCGCAACACAGGGCCCCACGACAATCATGATCCTCTTCGCCCCCGTAAGCTCCTCATGCACAAACGTGAAATCGAACGCTGGGGGCAGGCCGCACAGCGAAAAGGCTACACAATCATTCCGCTAAAAATCTATTTCAAAAACGGCCGGGCTAAAGTGGAAATTGGACTGGCGCGCGGAAAGAAACTCTATGACCGCCGCGCAGATATTGCCGAACGCGAAGCCCGGCGTCGTCTGGAACGGGTGCTCAAAAGCCGCCGTGGATAAAACGCCGAACGTCCTATGCCGCCGTTTCCACCTGTGGAAGAGCAGCTCCGGCAAATTCGCCGCGGAGCCGTTGAAATCATTCCCGAGGAGGAACTTGTGCAAAAACTAGAGCGCTCCTATCGCACAGGGAAGCCGCTCGTGGTAAAGCTGGGATGTGATCCCAGCCGGCCCGATCTGCACCTGGGACACGCCGTCGTGCTGCGCAAACTCCGGCAGTTCCAGGATCTGGGCCATCAAGCTGTGCTGATCATCGGGGACTTTACGGCCATGATTGGCGACCCGACGGGGCGCTCCAAAACGCGTCCGGCCCTCACGCTTGAGGAAACGCGCGCCAACGGCCGCACCTATTTCGAACAGGCCTCTAAAATCCTTGATCCAGATCGCACCATCATCCGCTATAACTCAGAATGGCTCGGTACGATGACGTTTCGGGAGGTCATCGAACTGGCGGCCAGGTATACTGTGGCGCGCATGCTGGAACGCGACGACTTTGAACAGCGCTACCGAGCCGGAGAGCCCATTGGTATCCATGAGTTTCTGTACCCGCTGGCGCAGGCCATGGATTCAGTGGAAATTCAGGCGGATATTGAGCTAGGAGGGACAGACCAGCGCTTTAACCTGCTGGTGGGGCGCGACATCCAGCAGGCCTACGGGCAGGAACCTCAGGTATGCCTGCTCATGCCCATTCTGGAAGGGACCGACGGGGTCGAGAAGATGTCCAAATCGCTGGGCAACTACATCGGGATTACCGAACCGCCTGAAGAAATGTATGGCAAGGTGCTCTCGATCCCGGATCACTTAATCTATCGCTATTTTGAGCTGGCCACGGATGTCCCAACCGAAGAATTGCCGGCTAAAAAGGAATTTGCCGCGCGTGACCCGCGCAATGCCAAGCATGAACTGGCCTGGACCATCGTGCGCATGTACCACGGAGCGCAGGCTGCTGACCGGGCCCGGGCACACTTCGAGCGGACGATCATCCGGGGCGAAGCGCCTGAAGACCTGCCTCCGTTCCGACCTACGCCGGACGAGGGCACGCGCATTACGCTACCTGGCCTGATTGTGCAGGCTGGTCTGGCTTCGTCTAAAAGTGAAGCCCGACGGTTAATCCGTCAGAACGCTGTATCGATTGATGGTAAACGCGTGACGGACGAGCAGTTGGTGATTGATCTGGCGCAACGTGCTCCCTTTGTGTTAAAAGTGGGCAAACGGCGCTTTGCCCGGATCGTCTGGGACGAAGACAAAGCGCAACAGCCAGCTTAAGGCAGGAATCTTGGACCGCCCGCGATTGCTGTTCCTGAGCAGCAATGCGGCACCATCGGTTACATGGGTTTTGTACTCAAACGTTGGGGCTACTGTCCAATGTGCACGTAATATCTGCCGCTTTGCGTCCTCGCTGGGAGGGGATGAAGTGCTTCCCGCAAAGACGCTTGCTACCCGGCAGTTCGCTGACCTGGTAAAGGTCCCTTCAGTTGCTTTGCAACAACTCCCTATAAGGGAATCCGCAACTTTTTTCGATCTGGGGAGCAACATGCCATCCTTAAACAGGACCGCCAGGTCCTGCTAATACTAAGGAGGTGAGAAGAGGCATTTGAAACATCTGAATACTGGCGTTTTCGCCTTTCAAAAGCAGACCTTCAGGGTGGAACGGGCGCTTCGGGTTGGCGTAGCCTGTGAATAGACGGTGAATACGGTTTCGGTAACCTTATCCGCCATTCTGTGCGATGCGTGCCCTTTTGCTGGGGCTGTGGATGCTGATGGCGCCGGTAGCACGGGCGCAGTTCTATGAGGCGCATTTCGGCAAAAACAAAATTCAGTATGAGCGTTTCGACTGGCACGTCTTAGAAACCGAGCACTTTGACATCTACTACTACCCTGAAATGCAGACGCTGGCTGAGCATGGCGCATACTTCGCGGAAGAAGCTTATCGCGCGCTCCAGCAGCGTTTTAACTATGCATTGCCGAAGCGCACGCCCATTATCTTCTATGCGGCGCCCTACCATTTCCAGCAGACCAACACAACGCCAGGCTTTATTCCAGAAGGGGTGGGCGGTTTTTTTGAACTGATCAAAGGGCGCGTTGTCATTCCAGCTAGTGGCAATCTGTATCGCTTCCGACGTGTAATCTGGCATGAACTCGTTCATGTATTTACATTCCATCGCGCGTTGCAGGCACTTCGAGATCATCGGATTCCGCCCGATCGTTACCTGCCCCTCTGGTTTACGGAAGGACTGGCTGAATACTGGTCGGGGCCACCGGACGATCAACATGAAATGATCTTGCGCGATGCACTTTATGCCAATTACCTGGTGCCCCTGGAAAACATGTATCGCATCTATGGCACCTTTCTTATGTACAAAGAAGGAGAGGCGTTCTGCCATTTTGTGGCTGAAACATATGGTGAAGAAAAGCTACTGGAGCTCATCGAGCAGTTCTGGATAGACCGCGACTTTCGGCGTGTACTGGAGCATGTACTGGGTGAGGATTTCTATGCCATCTCGGATCGATGGGAACGCTGGTTGAAGCGCCGCTATCTGTCGGCATTGCCGAGCCAGACGCTGCCTTCCCTGGATTCTGAAGCGATTGTAGCAACGGGATTCAGCACAAAACCCGTTGTTTATCGACGCCGTAACGGGCAGCGATGGGTCTACTATCTGGGCAACGAAGGCGCCTACACCCATCTGTACGCCGTTCCGGTTGACGCGGCCTATCGACCCAGTGGAGACCCGAAGCTGCTGATTCGCATAGGCCGAAGCGAACGTTTCGAGTCGATAAGCCTGCTCGAAGACCGCATGGACGTGTCAGCCAAGGGCGTGCTGGCTTTTACCACGCGCAGCGGAGGGGAAGACGTGCTGCACCTGTACGACCTGGAGCGGGAAAAATTGGTAACTACCTACCGGCTGCCTCACCTGGTAGCTCTCTACAGTCCCACATGGAATCCAGACGGCACTCGCCTGGCGTTCAGCGCCATTGATGAGGGAGGATGGATTGATCTCTATGTGCTGGAGCTAGCAACCGGTCAGCTCGAACGGCTCACGCGTGATCTCTATGATGACCGGGATCCGGCCTGGAGTCCGGATGGCCGTTACCTGGTCTTTGCCTCAGACCGTACTGCCTGGGGCGACCGCTACGGCATGAATCTCTTTCTTTATGACTTTGATACAGGGCAGATTCGCCAGCTTACTGACGGATGGCGACGCGACCGAGAGCCGCGGTGGAGTCCGGATGGACATTATGTCGTGTTTGCCAGCACGGTCAGGGAAGACAACGGTCGCTTTGGGCCGCGGAATATCTGGGCCGTGGAGGTGACGCCAGGTCTGCCTGATCGACCGGTGGCAACGACACATCCTCACGCAGCGCTGAATCCAGCTCATCCACCGGTGCGCCGTCTCTATCAACTGACAAACCTGGCCACGGCCGCTTTCGATCCGGTCTGGACACCCGAGGGCACGCTGCTTTTCAGCGCGTTCGAACATTACCGGTTCACGATCCGGCAAATACCAAAGGTAGCAGATCGGCTGGCTCGTCCCTATCGGCAAACAACCGTAATGCTGCTCGGCAGTCAGCCCGCCTGGAAGCCGGGATACCTTTCCGCTGAAAACGGCGCGCGCCGAAAGCCCTACCGTCGCCGCTATAGCCTGGACCTGGCCTACGGGGGTATCAGCATTAGCCAGAGTGCACTCTGGGGCACAGCCGGAGGTGCTGCTCTGGCCTTTTCAGATCTATTGGGCGATGACCGCTGGTACGTCACTATCTTTCATACCGGAAGGGGCAGTGGGGCGTTGCTCAAAGGGTTAAATGTGGCGGTTTCCCGTGTGCAGCTCCACCGTCGCACGGACGTCGGCTATGGCCTCTATCGCTTTGCCGGGCTGCGCTTTGATCTGACCGACCCAGACGCGCCCGCCGAATATCCATTGCTCTGGGAAGAGCTGGTGGGTGCGTATGGGGCCCTGAGTTATCCGATTTCGACCTTCCGACGCATCGAATTAAGCACAGCGCTGGCCTGGAGTGATAAACGCGTAGCCTTGCGGGGAATTCAACGGCAAGCGCTGCTGCTGTCAAACGCATTGGCCTTGGTGCACGACGACGCTCTCTACGGTGCGAATGGCCCTGTGGAAGGCTGGCGGGCCAATCTGACGCTGGGCTACACGACAGACCTCCGTTACGCTAACGTTAGCTACTACACGCTGAGCCTGGACGTACGTCATTATCTGCGACTGACCCGCAGCGTTACCCTGGCATCCTGGGGACTGCTTCGCTTCAACGAAGGGCGCGAAGCTCGGCTGTGGTTTCTGGGAGGAAGCTGGGACCTGCGCGGCTTTCCTCTGTTTGATGTGCGCGGCCGCAAGCTCTGGTTTACATCACATGAGCTGCGTTTTCCAATTCTGGAAGCCCCGTCGTTCTACATTCCGTTGCTGGCGCCCTTCGGCATTGTTAATCTACGGGGCGCGTTGTTTTTCGATGCGGCCCACGTGTGGAACGACCGCTACGATCGCCGGGAGCCGCAACTTTACACAGGGGAGACGCTCGGGGCTATAGGAGTGGGCTTCCGGTTGAATCTGTTCGGCGGGTTGGTGCTGCGCTACGATATGGGCTATCGGTATCGCGACGGATTCCGAAAGCGCGAGCGTGCGTTTCGCCAGTTTTTCTTCGGATGGGATTTTTAAGACGGCTACTGCCAGGGTTGGGCGGGCTGCTTATACTGGGCGGCTGCCGCTCCTTGCAGGTGCCCCCCGGAGCCCTGATGCTGCCCGCTGAGGATCGGTGGGTAGCAGTCCCTCCCCTTATGGTGCATTGGCGGCGCGACATCGAGGCTGCGCCAGCGCAGGCGCTGGTGGCGGGGCGCATCTTGTTGGTTACCAACCGTAAAGGCGAGGTGCGCGCGTTTGAACTGCCGGAAGGCCGTCGGCGCGGCATGCTTGATCTGGGGCGAGATGTGTCAGGAAAACCGGCGCGCAGGGGAGCCCTGCTCCTGGTGCCTGTAGCGCTGGACGACGCTTCAATAGTAGCCTACGATCTATACCGGCGCCGGGTTGTCTGGCGCCGCATGGGTGAAGGGGTCGAGGCCGGACTGGTGCTGACCGATTCGGTCGTATATGTAGCAGAACGGTGGGGAAGGGTGTATGCGCTCCATCTACAGAACGGACGGGAGCACTGGCTGCAAGAGCCTAGCACGACCAGACTGGAAGGCGTGCGAGCGCGTCCTGTAGCAGTTGGTGATTGGCTCGTGGTAGCTGATAAACGGGGGCGTGTCGTAGCCCTGGAAATGCAAACCGGTAGGCCACGCTGGCGGCGCCAGCTCTGGCCCGTTTATGCTGACCTGATAACGGATGGACATCATGTGTTTATATCGACCACGCGTGGGCGGTTGGTGGCCCTGCAGGCAGCATCGGGCGCGGTTGTATGGACCTACGCGTTGCCCGATACGACCGTGCGTTTTACGGCGCCGGTGGTAGCCGGACAGATGGTCTACGTAGCCGGTGGAGACGGCATGGTGCGCGCGCTGGAGCGCACCACGGGCACATTGCGTTGGTCCTGGAGCGGACGTGCCGCCATTGCGGCAACTCCTGTGGCCGATACCGCTGCCGGCGTGCTCTACGTGGGCGACCTGCGCAACCGTCTGGTAGCCCTGGAGCTAACTACTGGACAGTTGCGCTGGGAAACTAATTTGCAGGGAGGGATCCTGGCACTGGAGACATCAGCTTTTGGACTGGTCGTGCTGGCTCGTCCCCGGCACGTATACTTACTGCGCGCGAACCATGACGTGGCTACGCATCCTTAGCCTGATCCTTTCTTTAGGATTGGCAATGGCCGGACAGTCGCAGCCCGTTGTCGTGCTCGACACAAACTGGCCGGTAGCTCGCGTCTATGCCGATTCGGTGGCACTGGGCACGGCCAGCCAGCGCGTTTTCTGGTGGCCTGCCGGTGCGCGTACGCTGCGGCTGACGCCCCCTGAGAGCGACGTCTGGAGCATTCCAGCCCGTCTGGTTTCGATCCCAGATACTGCCACCGATACCCTTCGAATCGCCGTATTCTTTCGCTACCATTACCGAATCGAGTCGATACCCTCGGGGGCGGATATTTTTCTCGGAGCCCCTGAACGCCAGCAGTTGATAGGGCAGACGCCCTTTCTGGGTGCTTTCGATGCGCCACTACGCGACACGCTTTACCTGATCCGGTCGGGCTATGCGCAGGCTACCCTATGGCCTGGTCAGCAGGTGTGGAATCGCCACCGCATATACTTGCGTCCTCTCCAGGATATCCGTGCAGATGTCCAGCCATGGGAGCCGGCTGTGAAGCAGCGACATTGGATCACGTACGCCGCTCTGGGCCTGGCCGTAACGGCTACCGCCATTTCGGTGCACTATAAATTTCAGGCAGACCGGCTCTATGCGCGTTATGAAGAGACAGGAGATCCGGCGTTACGCCCGCGTATTCGCACACTTGACCTTCGAGCTGGGATCGCGTTGGGGGTAGCTCAGCTAGGATTGGCTGTCGTAGCTTTTCGGCTGATCTTTCAATAGAAGTCGCCCAAAAGGAATGGCCAGTGTGTAATTTTAAATCAAACGCTTTGCATACACGGAGACAAGCCATGTCGTTGAAAGAACGCCTGACCGAAGATCTGAAAGCCGCTATGCGAGCGCGCGATGAAGCGCGCCTGCGCACAATCCGAGCATTGCGCGCTGCTCTGATGGAGCGAGAGATTGCCGAACGTAAAGGGGGGAAGGCTACGCTGACGCCCGAGCAGGAGCTGGCTGTGCTTCAGAAAGAAGCGAAACGCCGTCGAGAAGCCATTGAACAGTTTCGGGCGGCTGGCCGGGACGATCTGGTGCAAAAAGAGGCAGAGGAGTTGAAGATCATCGAAGAATATCTCCCGCGCCAGCTCAGCGACGACGAAATTCGCGAGATGCTGGCGGAGATCATTGACGCCGTAGCCGCACGTTCGGTGCGCGACCTGGGACGGGTGATGAAGGAGGCCATGGCGCGCATGCGCGGCCAGGCTGATGGCCGTCGCGTCAGTGAGCTGGCGCGTGAACTGTTGACTCAGCGTGAGGCTGCTTCATGATGGGACTGACCACACTGGACTGGTTCATTCTGGCGCTGATTGGTTGGGGCATGGTGCGGGGGTTCGCAACGGGTGGGGTGCGTCAGATGGCAAGCATTGTGGGATTTGTGCTGGCTGTTGTCGTCGGTATTTCGGCCATGGAGCCTGTAGGTCGGCTGGTGGCAGACAGTCTGGGGCTTTCGCCGCGCGTGGGGCCGCTGATTGGCTTTATGCTGGTGTTTCTGGCGGTGCAGGTGGGCGTATGGCTGGCCATGCAGGCGACAGAGGCGTTGCTGGGGGCGATCAAGCTGTCCGTGCTCAATCGTTTACTGGGAGCGCTGGTGGGAGGAGTAAAGGCCGTGCTGCTGTTGAGTCTGCTGTTTCTGGTGTTGCGCACGTTTGACCTGCCCAGTCCGGATGCGCGTCGTGCATCTCCCCTCTACGCATCGGTAGCCGACGTGTTGCCGGCTGCATGGGACGTTGTCGTAGCCCGTGCTCCGGAAGCACGCAAATTAGTAGAGCGCTTCTCAGGACTGGAGAAAAAGGTAGAGCAAGAGCCGTAGCGTATGGCCATGGCAAGTTGGGCTGATCAATTAGCGACGCTTATTCCTGATGAAGCTACGCCGGTATTTCGGACGCAGGAGATGGTGCGGGCGGCCCTTAAATCGGCCTGCCAGTCCAGCAAGGGTCTGGCTACCTTCTACGAAATTGGACGCAGCGAAGAAGGAAGGCCGCTGGACGCCATTGTGATGGGGCGAGGGCAACAAACGGTGCTGTTGTTGGCGGGAGCGCATGCAGACGAACCCGTGGGGCCGGAGACGTTGCGCTGGCTGGTGATCGAAGGATTGCGACAGGCAGAGCGCTTGCAGTCGTTGCTGGAGCGGTTTCGTTTCGTGATCCTGCCCCATATCAATCCAGATGGCGAGGCGCGCAACCGGTGCTGGACGGAGCGATGGCCATCGCTTGAGGCCTATCTGGCCGGCGTGGTGCGCGAGCTGCCAGGCCGTGATTTAGAGTTTGGCTATCCGGATCTGCGGTCCGAAAACCGAGCTATTGCCGATTTTCTGCGCGCTCATGCTCCCTTTAGCCTTTACATCAACCTGCATAGCATGGGCTTTGCGGAAGGTGCCCTTTTGCTTATCGAACGGCACTGGTCGTTTCGCACGGAGACGTTGCAGCAGGCTTTTGCTGAAGCAGCGCGCGCAGCAGGTCTTGAGCTGCATGATCACAACCGCAAAGGCGAGAAAGGCTTTTTCTACCTGGGACCTGGTTTTATGACCACGCCCGAGGGCGAAGCCATGCGCACGTTCTTTCTGGCGCAGGGGGATCCGGATACGGCAGCGCATTTTCGGATGAGCTCTATGGAGTTCACGCGGAGTCTGGGGGGAGATCCGCTCTGTCTGGTGACGGAGCTCCCGCTATTTGTGGTGCGGCATCGGCCTTCTCCGCCGGGTGTGCCGGTGGCTTATCTGGAGTTTCGGGAGCAATTGCCGGCGCTGCGCCTGCGCGCGCAGAAAGGTGTGTCGCTGGATGAAGCCCGTCGCTTTTTTGGATTGCGTGCACTTCCCCTGCCGATAGCCATGCGGTTACAGTTGCAAACCATAGGTTTTGCGCTGGAGACGGTCGCTACCTGAGGGGGTGGGCTTTGCGGGGCCGGAGGTGAAACGTGCGCAGCGGAGGTGCAAGTTGGAGAGCGGAAGTGGATGGTTGGGTGGAGAGCTGGTAGCGCGCCAGGAATCGGTTCACCCTGGGCCAGAGACGCCGCACATAAAAAGCGGTCGGTTGAGGGAAGCGCATCCATCCTTCCCAGTGCGCCGGAGCTGGTAGTTCCTGCAGGAGTGAAGAGACGCCCCATTGTATCGTGGAGGGGTGTCCTTCGCCAGGAAGCTGGAGTGGTGCGTAGCGGGAAGCCGCAGGCAGGTGAGGCAAATGCGACCAGGCAGGAAAGGCTAGATGCCGGGGGTGCGCACGCTCCCAGCGCCAAAGATTGAGATCGGGACCCAGGCGCAGCGCCAGCATATCAACTGCTTTGCGGAAGGCGGTGTGCAGGCGCTGGGCAGAGGTAGCAGAAAATGCTCTGGAAGATGGCAGGGTACCGGTTTGTTGCTGATATTGATGCAGCCAGTAGTCAAAGATGGTAGCCCCAATGCTGGCTGCATCGTAGGAAGCGTTCCAGTTACGCAGCAGCGTATAGGCTTCTCGGGTCAGCGTATCGGTAAAGGTCATGGTATCAAGGACAGGAAGAAGGGTAGCTAATTGCTGCTGCGCCCAGAGGCTGACGGTATCATTCAGAGGTGTCGGGTGCGGGGGCAGAGTGCGGAGGCGTTGAGCGATCCAGCGATGCCAGTCGGTCTGACCGATCAGAATGCCATCGGTAAGGGATTCAACAACAGAAGGTTGCCCCAGGAGGTGCCACTGGCCGTTTGCGGTCAGCAATAGACCGTGGCCTGCAAAAAGGTGAAAGGACGCTGTCGTGTCGGAGAGCAGCGCCAGCCAGGCGGGCAGATCGGTAACAGGAGTGAGTCCGGTCCATCGGAGCAGGCGTACGGTGTCGGGGGCAAGTTCCGTAATGACCAGAGCGTCGCCGTCCAGTTGGCGATGCAGCAGCCGTTCGTCACCGCCGGGCAGCCGAAAGCGAGCAAGGACGGACCGTAGCGCCAGAGCAGTTCGCGCTTGAACCTCCAGGGTAGCCGGACGGGCGGTAGGCAGTAGATACCAGGCCTGGTGGCGGGTTTGTCCGGCTAAAAAAATTAAGGTGCCTGGGATGGTTACAAGGCGGAGGGTATCATGCGGCAAAGCGATCAGAACTTCTTGAAAAAAAGGAAGCGCTAAGTCGCCATAGACGTAACGCATGGTAAGCTGCAAGGAACTGTCGGGCAGGAGGCGTGTCCAGGCCATGCTGTGTTGAAAGCCGTGCAAGTGGAGCCAGGATTGAAGGGCTGAAAGTACAGGCAGCGCAGTTTTAAGGGCGTCTGGTAGCATTAAGAGCGCCATTAATCGTTCAATGGCCAGGCTATGCCAGGGCAGCCAGGGCTCCGCGGTGATCCCCAGCAATACCAGTTCGTCGCGCAGGCGAACCGCTCGTTCTTGCAACGCAGTCTGTAAGCCATGAGCATAGGCTTTGAGATAAGCTTGCGCGTTGCGCGACAGCCGCTCATAAGCGCGCTGGGCCTGGTGAGGAAGCAGCAGCGCATGTATCAGGCTGTCGAGAGGAACCAGCGGGGGGCCGAACCATTCCGCCTGGCGCCCCAGCGCTGCCTGGCGCCAGAGTAACAGAGGCCAGCTATGCCAGCGGCCATGAACATATCCCAGCGCCGCCAGCGCGTCCTTCAAGGTCGCTGCCTGGATGGTGATTAGATGGTCGGGGAGTTCCTGAATCGTAACTGGTGTTTGAAGACCGGCTACCGCACGCTGAAACGTCTGCTTCCGTACCCCGGCGAAGAAATACCGGTAGCTGACAAAGACAAGCAGCACCAGCGCAGTTAGCAGTAGCAAGCGCTTCATATCAGGTGCGGGGACGACGTTGTTGGAACCAGGCGATCAGCTCGTCCAGTTCGCGCGTGTTCAGGCAGGCATCGGGCGTCAACCAGCCCTTGCGGGCCATAGCAACGCCCCATCGCACATAGTCCAGTTCTTCGATGGCATGGGCGTCCGGGTTGATTACGATGGGGACACCGGCCGCAGTGGCCATACGAATGCGCCGCCAGTCGATATCAAGCCGCTGGGGGTTGGCGTTGAGTTCAATAGCTACCTGGTACGTGGCGCAGGCATCAATTATACGGGACCAGTCCAGGGGGTAGCCTTCTCGCCGAAGGAGCAGGCGGCCGGTCGGGTGTCCCAGTATGGTGACGTGCGGATTGCGCAGGGCGCGCAGGATACGTTCGGTGGCCGTTTTTTCGTCCATGTCCAGCCGGGTATGCACGCTAGCTACCACATAATCGAAGCCTGCCAATACCTCGTCGGGATAGTCCAGCGTTCCGTCGGGCAAAATGTCGCATTCGGTGCCGCTGAGAATGCGGAAGTTGCGCGCCGCCAGTGCTTCATTTAACGCGCGAATTTCTTGTTGCTGGCGATGCACTTCAGTAATGGAGAGACCACGGGCAATGGTAAGCGACTGGCTGTGGTCTCCAATGCCAAAGTAATGATAGCCTCGATGGTAGGCGGCTTCGGCCATTTCCCGGAGGGTGTGGCGACCATCGCTGTACGTGGAGTGGTTATGGAGCACACCCTGGAGGTCGCGCTGGGTGATTAAGGAAGGCAGGGCGTTGTGTGCAGCCGCCTCCAGTTCGCCCTGGTTTTCACGCAGTTCGGGCGGAATAAATGGCAGGCCAGCTTGCTCATAGACAGCTGTTTCCTCGGAACATGGGGTGGGTGGGCCATACGCTTGCACAAATGCCTGGCAGTGGGCCGCTGAACCAGTATACCACCAGAGGGTGGTGCCAAAAGCATCCGGAGTAGTTAGAATCAAGCGGATAGGGAATCCGTCTGGCAGCGTGCCTTCCAGGAGCGTTTCGCCGTGCGGTCCGGTCCGTTGATGCGGAAGGGCAAAGACCTGCTGCACCGCTTCCAGAGGGCCGGCTACTACCAGTTCGATACAGTCCACTACTTCATGCAGGCGTCGGATCGCGCCAGCTTGTTCAGCGCGTTGCACGCCTGGGTGCTGGCGCAGGCGCGTCAGGAGCTCATCAGCGATGGGAGACACCTGCGCCAGCAGCCGCAGGGTGCGATAGTGGCGGCGCAGGGTCAGTTCGCGTAACAGCCGTTCGCGCAGGCGAGGCCCGAAGCCTTTGAGTTGATTGAGCCGCCCCTCGCGTAAGGCCGCTTCCAGCTCATCGAGCGAGGTAATGCCCAGTAGCTGCCAGAGTTGCCGTACGCGTTGGGGACCAAGACCTTTCAGGGTCAGAAGCTCCAGGAGGCCCGGGGGCAATTCCTGTCGAAGACGCTCCAAAACTTCCGAGGAGCCTCGTTCAACCAGTTCCTGAATCTGAGCGGCCAGGCCTCGGCCGATGCCGGGAATCTCGGTGAGGGTGCCCCGGCGCACTCGTTCGGCAACCGAATCTTCCAGTTGTTCAATCGCTTCGGCAGCCTGCTCATACGCCCGAATGCGAAACGGATTTTCACCGCGCAGTTCCAGCAGCCGTGCCGTTTCACGGAGCAGGCGAGCTACTTCGTGGTTTTCCATAGGTACACAACGCTTGTGCGCACAAATTACGGTTGTGTTTGAGAAAAGAAAAACCGGATCCTCAGCTCCGAAGGTGGGGTAAGATCATCTGTGTTCAAAAACTTCCCGGGCGCTACGGCAAATCTATGCGTCGGTTTCTGCCCTATGGTCTGGCGCTGCTACTGGGGGGAGTGGCGCTGGGGTTTCAGATGGGGGCGGTCTTTTCAAGCAATCCGGCCCGTCGTGCGTTCCATAAGTTGCAGGAAGTCTTTCTGATCGTGCAGCAACGCTACGTGGACCCTGTCGATTCCGCTCGATTGACAGAGCGTGCCATCAGAGGAATGCTTTCGCGACTGGATCCGCACTCTGTCTACCTTTCGGCGGCCGAGATGCGCCGCATGCAGGAGAGCTTCGACGGATCCTTTGAAGGGATCGGTATCACGTATGAGTTACTGCCTGGGCCAGACGGCCAGGATACCATAGCCGTCCAGAGCGTGATTCCGGGAGGTCCCAGTGATCAAGCGGGATTATTGGCCGGAGATCGGATTGTGGCCATTAATGACGCCAGCGCGATAGGCTTTACGCATGAACAGGTGCAGCGCACGCTTAAGGGGCCGCGGGGGACGCAGGTTCGCGTAACGGTGCGGCGCCCGGGCGTGCCAGAACCTCTGGAGTTTACAATCACGCGCGACCGCATTCCGCTCCATACAGTTGACGCCGCCTATATGCTTGACGAGCAAACCGGCTATCTTAAAATCAATCGGTTTGCTCGCACGACGCACCGGGAGGTTGTGCAGGCGTTGCGTCGCTTGAGACAGCAGGGAATGGAGCGATTGGTGCTCGACTTGCGCAACAACAGTGGAGGGTATCTGGAGGTGGCCGTTCAGGTGGCCGACGAGTTGCTGGGGGATGATCAGCTCATTGTATGTCAGAAAGGACGACGTCCTGAGTATCAAGCAAGCTGGCGTGCTCGTCCCGGTGGGCTGTTTGAAACTGGTCCGCTTATCGTGTTGGTCAATGAGCGCACGGCTTCGGCCAGTGAGATTGTGGCGGGGGCGTTGCAGGATCATGACCGGGCCTTGCTGGTGGGACGGCGCACCTTTGGCAAAGGGCTTGTGCAGCAACAGATTTATCTTCCTGATGGCAGTGCGTTGCGGCTGACCGTCGCGCGCTTCTATACGCCTTCGGGGCGGCTGATTCAGACTCCTTATCGGGGAAGCCGCCAGGATTATTATGCAGCCCATTGGCGGCGTGCTGCTCAGGATGTAACGCGAAGTGTTGAGGAGATCCTTGCTGAAGTGCCTGATTCGCTTCGCTACTACACCGATGGGGGGCGTGTTGTTTTGGGCGGAGGGGGCATTTTGCCAGACTATCTGGTTCCGCCCGATACGCTTTCGCCGCTCGTGCAGGCCGTGCTGCGGCGGAACCTCGACCAGCGCTTTATCTGGCGCTGGTTTGATCGGTACGGGGCGCAGCTACGGCAACGATGGGCGCGTCAGGAAGAAACTTTTGTGAAAGTTTATCAACCGGGGTCGGCTATGCGGCGGGATTTTTACAATTTTTTGGAGGAAAACGGTTTTCAGTTCGGGGGTGCTCGAGATGAGCCGGCGGCGTTGCGTTTTACAGAGGAGCGGTGGCAGACCGACTGGAAGGTGCTGCGCACGCTGCTGAAGGCGCAGTTGGCGGTGCGCTTGTTTGGACCGCGGGCGCGTTACCCGGTGTATCACGCGATAGATACTACGCTGAGAGAGGCGCAGCGTTTGTGGGAGCAGGCTGCTGCGCTGGATCAGCGCTACAAAGAGCGTCTACGTTTGCTTCGGGATTGACTCTGCGAAAGAAATTCGGTAATATGGCTCGCATCCAATGCTGGCCCTGTTGGGGGCAGGCAATGTTTGCAAAACGAGGGTGTAATCGTACAAACGAGAACCAAGGAGGAAACCGTCCATGGAACTGCTGAGCCTGCTGCTGATGCTGCCTCAGGCCGTCGCCGGAGAAGAAGGATTCATTAACGTGCTGGTCCAGCGCTTCAATGAAGGCGGCGACTTCATGTGGCCGGTCTTGGTTTCCCTGATTATCGGTCTGGCGATTGCTTTTGAGCGAATCATTACCCTGAACCTGGCCGATATCAACACGCGCAAGTTCATCTTACAGGTAAAGAAGGCGCTGGAAGAAGGCGGCATTCAGGCGGCTGAAGAGGTTTGTGCAAAGACGCGGGGACCAGTTGCTTCGGTATTTCAGGCCGGTCTGTTGCGGGCTGACGAAGGAATTGAGGCTGTTGAAAAGGCCATTGTGTCGTACGGCTCCATTGAAATGAGCTTTCTGGAGCGCGGGCTGGTCTGGCTGTCGCTGTTTATCTCACTGGCTCCAATGTTTGGTTTCCTTGGCACGGTAGTGGGCATGGTGCAGGCATTTGATGCCATCGAACAGGCCGGTGACATCTCGCCCAGCCTGGTGGCCGGAGGTATCAAGGTGGCGCTGCTGACGACCGTTTTCGGTCTGATTACGGCGATCATTCTGCAGTTCTTCTACAACTATGCGGTTTCGAAAATTGACCGCATTGTAGTGGATATGGAAGAGGCGTCGATTGAGTTGATTGACTCGCTCGTGTTGATGCAGGCCGGGCGTCCGCTAACGGCGGCTTCCGAGGAGAAAGCGGAGGCTCCTAAACAGTCCTGAGTATACCTGGAACTTTCTTGAAGAAAAAGCGAACGTGCAGCAATGGAGAACATTGTTCCGCTGGCCATCTGGGCAGCCCTGATTCTGATGGGGCTGGGGCTTGTGGCGCAGGTAATCTTTGGCCTGCGCAACCTGACCTATGGTAAGATCAGCCCTGTTTCCATGCTGATCGTTGTGCTCCCGGGGCTGCTTATGGTGGTGCTAGGGTTTACCACTGGAAGCTGGGCTGAAGCCGGAGTGACCACCGTACTGGTGATGTTCGCACTTACTGCAGTGGCCCTGCTGCTTTCAGGGTTGCGTAACATGTTTACCTTCTAAACGGGGCATACGGTCATGGCCGGGCTGCTGAAGAAGAAAAAGCGCCAGGAAGCAGAGATCCCTACGGCTTCCATGGCGGATATTGCATTCCTGCTATTGATCTTCTTCCTGGTAACTACGACAATTGATGTAGATACGGGCATTGGGATGACCTTGCCGCCCAAGCTGGAGGAGGATCAGGAACCCCCTCCGGTGCGGGAGCGCAACATGCTCAAGATTCTGGTTAATGCGCAGGGGCAGGTGCTGATTGAAGATCAGCCCGCTTCGATTCACCAGATTCGTGAGGAGGTTAAAAAGCACATAACCAATAACGGCGTCGATCCTAACTACGCCGAAAGCCCACAGAAAGCGGTCGTTTCTATCAAGACCGACTGCGAGACTTCCTATAACACCTATATCCAGGTGCTCGACGAGGTCTGGATGGCCTATTTTGAGCTCTGGAATGCAGAGGCTCGGAAACTGGGCTATCCGAACTACAATGCGTATCGAGCTACGCTGGGACCAGACGACGAAAACCAGATTCGCAAAATCATCCCGGCTCAGATTTCGGTAGCAGAACCGGACTGTTAAGCATCCCCCTGAACAATGGCTTCGCAGCACTTTAAAAAGAAGGCAGAAACGAAGCAGACGATTCCAACGGCTTCGCTCCCGGACATTATCTTCATGCTGTTGATCTTCTTTATGGTCAGTACGGTGTTGCGGGAGACGACCGTGCAGGTGCGGACGCTCCTGCCACGGGCCGAAGCGCTGACCAAGATTGACCAGAAACGTCTGCTTACCTATGTCTACATTGGCCCTCGAAAGCTGCCCGATGGCCGGCTGGGTGAAACGAGGGTTCAGATCGATGACGCGCTGATCGACGATCTTACGTTGATTCGTACCATCATGTACAATAAGCTGCTGGAGCAGCCCAAACTAATCGTATCGCTGCGTATTGACCAGGATGCCAAGATGAAACTGGTCTACGACGTGCAGCAGGAACTGCGAGAAGCACAGACGCTGCGCATTAACTATTCAGCACGGCCGGAAGCTCCAGCATCGTAACGCCACTTTCGGAAACGATAACCAGTCAAAGGCCCTGCCTCGGCGGGGCTTTTCTATGCAGCAGCACAACCATGATTCAGCGCATACAGTCGCTCTACCTGTTGCTGGCAGGGCTGGCGCTACTCGGATTAGGACTGGCACCGGGCCCCTGGCAATTGCTGGAAACAGCCCCCTATGCCTGGATCGGACCGCTAGCGCGGGGTTTGGCGGTGGTGCTGGCGGTAGCGTCAGGGGTGCTCATCTTTCAGTACCGTCAGCTTGAACGCCAGCGCATGCTGGTCGTTTTCGAGCAGGTGGGGGTACTGCTATTTGCCTTGCTGTACCTAGGAGGGCTGTATCTGGGAGGCAGTCTGGGAGTGCGCACCGCCGATGGTATTCTATGGGATCGCGTGCTGTGGATCGGGCTGCCTGTGCTGGCCTATCTGTTGCTCTGGTTGGCTCGCCGAGGAATCGAACGGGACATTGCGCTGATCCGGTCCATGGATCGGCTGCGCTGAGATGCAACGCCGCATGACCCGCCGACATATCCCCTTTCGGGTTTATCCCATTCTGGCCCTAGGGCTGCTCAGCTTTTCGGCCAGTCCAATTCTGGTGCGGTGGGCCGGCGAAGAGGCGTCCGGATTGGCGATAGCCGTCTGGCGCACCCTGCTGGCCATTGTCATGCTGGCGCCGTTTGCTCTTCCCAAACTGCGCGCTAACCGTCTTTCCAAACGAGAAGCCGGACTTACAGTATTGGCCGGCCTCTTCCTCGGTCTGCACTTTGTCGTGTGGATTCTCTCGCTTTTTTACACCTCGGTAGCCAGTGCGTCGGTGCTGGTTTGCCTGAGCCCGGTCTTTTTAGCGGCGCTGGGATTCTGGCTACTAGGAGAACGGCTCGCGCTTCCTGTCGTAGCGGCGATAGGCCTGGCCGTGGTGGGCGCAGCGCTAATCGGCTGGGGAGATCAGGCAGGACAGGAATCCGGCGCGCAGCCTCTCCTGGGCAATGCCCTGGCACTTGGCGGCGCGCTGCTGGTCAGTTTATATCTGCTTATCGGCCGGGTGGTCCGGCAGCGAACTTCGTGGCTGGCTTATGTCTTCCCTTTATACCTGGCTGCAGCGTTAACGGCGCTTGTGCCGGCGTTGCTGTTAGAAGTCCCCCTCTGGGGCTACAGTCTGCGCTTCTATGCACTCTGTGGGCTGATGGCACTGGGACCCCAGATTCTGGGGCATGGCTCTTTTAACTACAGCGTAAAGTACATTCCGGCTGCCTGGCTGGGGTTACTTTCATTGCTGGAACCAGTTGGGGCATCGCTGCTGGCTTATTTACTGTTTGACGAGGTGCCTCCAGGTCTGTCGGTTGTCGGCATGGTGCTGGTGCTGGTAGCCGTGGCGTTTGCTGTGCAGTATGAGCAATGGGCGGCAAAGCGGCACCTTACCGCTTCTTCCACGGCTTGAGGAAACGGTGGGCAGGCAGTTCGTGAAAGCGCCGTCGCCGCCGTAGGAAGTAGTCAAGTGCAACGCTGCCTCGGTAAGGAGGAAGGACGACAGGTGCTCCGTCCAGAGGACGCTGCGCTTCATAGAGATGACGCATGCGATGTGCATCCCGATAGGCACGCATAACAGCGGCCGCGTCTCGCCAGCGACCCAGTAGTACAAAGCGCATCAAGGCCAATGCATCAAGAAGAATGCGGGCGGGAAACGTACGGCGCCACTCCGCAGGAGGTAGGTTCTTGTAGAGGAGCAGTAGGCTATTTCGAAAATTATAGTAGGTCTTTCGAGGATCATGAGGGGGAAGCGAGCTGCCCCCCAGGTGGTAGACCACGCTTTCGGGGACCAGTTCGATGCGGTAACCTGCCCGCTGCAAGCGCCAGCACAGGTCGATTTCCTCCATGTGGAGCACGAAGTGTTCGTCGAGCAAGCCCACGCGGCTCAGCGCCTCCCGTCGAAGCATGATGGCTGCGCCGGTGGCCCAGAAAATAGGGCCGGGATCGTCATACTGGCCTTCGTCTGGTTCCACTGTGTCAAAGAGTCGACCCCGCGTGAAGGGGTAGCCGAAGCGATCCAGAAAGCCACCGGCCGCGCCGGCATACTCGAAATGCGTCCGTCGGTGGTATTGGCGAAGTTTGGGCTGCACAGCGCCAATGGTTGGATCAGTCTCCATCCGGCGCACCAGGGGCCAGAGCCAGTCGGGGGGGACTTCTACATCGTTATTAAGCAGCACGATATACTGACCATGAGCGTGGGGTATGGCTGCATTATTGCCGCGACAAAAAGCCCAGTTTTCAGGATGACGGACGATTCGAACCGATGGAAAAGCGGATGCCACCCATTCGGCCGATCCGTCGGTAGAACCGTTGTCGGCCAGAATAATCTCCAGCGCAGGATAATTGGTCGCTACTACCGAAGGAAGGCACTGCTCCAGCAGATGCCGTGCGTTCCAGGAAACAATAATGACCGAAACAACAGGAGCCGATGGCATAACCCATACGTCGTTGCTTCTACCGGCCCCTTATACCGGCGTTTAGGGCGCAGGTTGTCGGTCTGAAATAGCCGTGCCAGGTGGGAACGTGCAGCAATAAAAGCAGCGCGGCAACTGCAGCAGGCACCCCGGAGACGCTTTTTCTCTACGGGCTTTTTCGGCCGAGGCTTTTCTACAGGCAACGCGCTGCCCGCACCAGCCTTCCTGCAACTTTTGGATAGTGTTCCGGCGCAGAGAAAGCTGGAATTCCTGCAGACTCTTCTTGCAGGAGGATACGGGTTACCCGTGCATTACACTGCATAGCGCCTTATTCCCTGGCCGTTTCTCTTGGGCTTCTCTTCTGGGGAAAGCGACGCCAAACTGCTGATTTTCAGCGCAGAACGAAAACGTCGTAAATCGGTACAAACCCTGCAAGTAATGACAAAGCACTTAACGATCATGGGGGTTGAAGTCGTATTTCCTCTAGAACTGCTGGTTGCGCTGAAAGAAGATCGCGAAGCCTTTCAGAAGAAAGTGCTGATCTATACGCTGGGCAAGTTATATGAAGAAGGAAAGATATCTGGGGGATTGGGGGCTCAGATTCTTGGATGTGACCGATGGGAATTTTACCGATTACTTTCTACACATGGCTTTTCTGTTATCGATTATCCCGAAGAAGAACTGGAACGTGAGTCCAGCTCTCAGAAAAGAGACCAGAATATTTCTTAGGCATGCGGGTTATAGTCAATAGTACACCTCTCATTGCCCTTTCATTAACAAACCATCTTGAACTATTACAAATCCTTTATGACGAAATAATAGTTCCTACTTCAGTTTATCGAGAGATTGTGATGCAGGGTCGTGGACGTCCTGGTTCCGATGCGGTGGCCCGCGCTGCCTGGCTGCAGGTCCGCGAACCGAAGGCCAAGACTCCATGGCCGCCTATTCTGCTAGGCCTGGATCAGGGTGAAATAGAGGTGCTTCTGCTTGCGCAGGAATTGCAGGCTGACTGGGTATTGATTGATGAAAGACTGGGACGGAAGACGGCTGAGGCGCTTGGGCTGCGGGTCAAGGGAACGCTCGGCGTACTGTTGGCGGCATATCGCGGCCGTCTCCTTTCAAAACAAGAAGCGGAACAGGCCGTCCAGACGCTCATGCACCATTCGATTCGTGTTAGCTCACGGCTAATTCAGTGGTTTAAAGAACAGCTTACCGAGGAGTGACTTCTTTCGGGGGCGTCCTATATGAATCGCAGGCGGCAGCCCGATAGGCGGTCTCAAAGGCCGAATCGGTCTTTCGGGGGCGTCCTATATGAATCGCAGGGCTTGCCCGTTGTTTAACCTGCTTTTTCCTCCCGACAAATCCGCATCAAGAGGAGGCCTGACTGACCACTGTTTCCTTCTAAATGTTTTCACGCTGGTAGAGCGTTTATCCTGTTTTGCCGGGAAAAGAGGCTTTTTCGGCCGAGGCTTTTCTACAGGCAACACGCTACCCGCACCAGTCTTCCTGCTGCCTCCAGGTGGCGCCTGGGCAAAGGAAAAACCAGATTTTTTACGAAGCTCTTGCTGGCAGAAGGGCGCGGCCAAAAGGTACCGGGGAATTTCTCTGCGCGGGGAGCGTCTGCGCTCTTCTGAGCGAGGCCTCCGCTACAGCCGCTTTGTCTGAAAACACGTTTTCTAGACCCTGGAAAAAAGCCTCGCGTTGATCTCCAGCAATCCCTGCTGCAGCGGTACCACGTCTGGTTCTGTCTTGCGCTTAGGCCAGCGTTGGCAGCTTTGCCTGCGTGCTGTCGGCGGGTGCTCTCACGCTAGAGCTACTCTTCATTTACTCGGAGACACAAGATTCTGGTTCTTCTGAGCAACGACCAAGGGAAGAACTGTCCCATGCTACCCAGACGATTGACAGGATATCCAGAGACATTGGTGCTTGTCGGTACAGCACGCTCTGGCGTTTTTATGCTATTTAAAGCCTGGCAAACAGCCTGGAAACGTTACGCTGCGTTAACCCACCCCGTGCTGCTTTCGCAACAGGGACTCGGCGCCATTCTGGCAGCAGGGAATGCGAAAGAATGCTACAGGCGCCGGGCAAGGGCAATAATCGTAAGTGTACTGGCAGCGATTGAAGCAATGTCAGTTAGCGTTTTGCCGATGTCAAACGTCACCTGGCGTTTTTCTTCGGGCGGTTTGCGTACGACTTCAATAATGGCCCCCTCGTCGACCACTGGATCGCGTTGGAACCACCCCTTCAGTCCCAGATAGACGGGATATGTACCGCCATCGGCCTGGGTAACTAAAATGACTTTCGAGTCTTCGTCCAGTCCTCCGGCTCGCTCGATATAGTAGCCTACTCGTCGACCAGGCACGTACTTCACCAGTCCGGGTCGCCGCACATTTCCGCGTACGACCACGGTGCCGGGTTTAGGCGGCACGCGAATTTCGTCCCCGGGTAGCAGGATAACATTATGACGGGGATCACGCCGAATGGCGCGTTCCATATCGATCACAACGGGCAGCCCGCCCCGAATCAACCGAGCGCCTTTCAGATATCCGGTAGGACGAACGCCGCCTGCTCGTTCCAGCACGTCGGCCAGCGTTTCGTTCTCATGCAAGATGGTGTACGTCCCGGGGTACCATACTTCACCCCAGACGGTTACGGTCTGCTGCGGTCGAAAGGCCGGATTACTCCGGATATAGACACGGTCGCGGTGCTGAAGCCGGAACGTTCGAGCTCCGCGGAGCGCTCGGGTCGTGTCGTCCAGGGCAAAAGAAACGGCTTCTACGTCGTCAAGGTCTTCTGCCATGGGCACCTGAATCTGCACGGCAAGCAGATCAAACTGCTCTGGATCCGCTCCTTTGGGCAGGCGTGTTACCTCGGCCCAGTCCAGAAGGGCATCTTCTGTAAAGCCTCCGGCCTGCAGGATCAGGTCTTCCAGGGTCATGTTTTCCTGCAGGCGGTAGCGGCCTGGGTTTTTAACGGCGCCGCTGATGGTGACAAACTTTTCTCGAATCTCCTGCACATCGACCGGATAGATGCGGATGCGGTCGCCTGGCTGCAGAAGGGCTTGTCCGGCTCCTTCGTTGCGAAGTGCTTCAGCGAGATTGAAGGGGATGATAATCTCTTTGGTACCGTGTTCGACCCTTCGGATCAGGTCAGCTCGTTCCAGATAGACCTCCTTACGAAATTCCTTATCAAAGAGCCCGCCGCCCAGAAAGAGCAGGTCGTAGACCGTCATGCTGTCGCGCCAGGCATAGGTTCCGGGATTGCGTACCTTGCCGGTGATTTCGACGGTGCGTGGTGCGTTCAGCTCCAACTCTGAATAGACCCGGATGCGATCGCCTGGTTGGAGCATGAGGTTGTGTTCGGGGTCTCCTAACAGGACGCGCGCCAGGTCAAGCGTGCGCATCATTTCGATAAGCGCCAGCGTGTCGGCGGTGTGCGTTATGACCTCCTGGCTTAGATCGCTGCGAAATACAGAGGGGGGGCGTTCGGCAGGGTTCTGTTTGAACCGCACCAGTTGCACGCGACCTTCATAGACGTCGCTCGTTACACCGCCGGCCCGCGTAATCAGGTCACGAATGGTACGTACCTGGTTGGTGATTTCATAGAGGCCAGGATGCACGACTGCGCCGCTGATATAGACACCGTTGCGGCTTACGTCCAGCACCGAGAGTACTTCTACATGGTCTCCATCGTAGAGGGGCACCTGGCGCGATCCGTCTAGCACACCGTTGAGCGGTACGGTGATCACTTCGCGCACGATAGAGGGATCCTGGCGCTGGTCGAAGGGAATGATGCGTTCGATCCGGGCGTACTGGGTGAATGCTTCGGGTTTAAGGCCCGCCGCAAACTGAATAAGCTCGCGCAGCCCTTCCTTTTCTTTGAGCTCATAAATGGCTGGTCGGCGCACGGCGCCCCGGATGGCTACGGTCTTGCCGCGTGGTGGTACAAAAAGCTGGTCATTGTTCTGCAGCCGCACGTCGTCGCGTCCTTCGCCGCGCAGCAGATAGTCGTAGAGGTCCACCCGGGCCAGCACGCGGCCATTGCGCACCACCCGCACGTCGCGCAGCGAACCGCTAATTTTGGGGCCGCCCACGGCATAGAGGGCCTGAAAGACCGTAGACTGGCTGGCGATTACGTAGCCGCCAGGCTGCTTCACCTCGCCTAAGGCATAGATATAGACTGGTTGGAGACGGGTGACAGTCAGATCCATGAAGACAGTGGGCGGATCTTCCAGCAAGCCAGCATAGCTGCGGGCCAGCCAGCGTTTGAGTTCGTCCCGAAGCACTTCGAGGCGTTTACCGGCTACGGTGAACTGCCCTACGTTGGGCACAAAAATGCGCCCTTCGCGATCAACCGTCAGGTCGTAGGCAAACTCGGTGGCGCCCCAGACGATGAGGCGTAGCTCGTCGCCGGGTCCGACCAGATACTGATCATCGACTGGACCGAACGGACTGGGCTTGAAGGCGTCCGGAATGTTTTCAAAAACATCGTATCCAAAGTATGGAAGGCGGTCGGTGGGAGCCTCCGGGCGTTGCTGGAGTGTGTCGCGTTGCAGGCGCAGCGTATCAATCAATGGCCGCAACGTGTCGGCCAGCGCCAGCGTGTCCTGAAAGCTAACGGGATAGACGCCCGGGGTCAGAATGCGAGGGAGTTGCTGCGTCTCTTCCTGCTGCACGGCCTCGAGCATGGCCTGGATATGACTTTCAGGAATGCCCAGTTCGCGGGCGCGTTGCACGGCCTGCTCGGGATCAGACAGGTCGATGCCCAGCCGTTCGGCTTCGCGGCGGGCTTCTTCGAGCGTCATGCCGCGCCGCCGAAGCTCTTCCTGGACGGATTGAGGGATCTCCTGGGCAAGGGCAGCAACAGTGGATAACCACAAGCCAACCCACAGGGCTGCTCCGGCAAACAGCAGCCAACGCTGACATTTTTGACGCATAGTACCCGCTACGGCTCGCTGGATAGGGACGCTCACAGTTTGTTTCGGATGGTTCGCACACAGCCTGACAAGATACGGACCACAATGCACGTGGCAGCCGCTGGTATGGCCCAAAGATACAAATTCAAATTGGACCCATGTGCCACTTCATCAAAATCCTGCACAATACCTTTGGACTTCGGAAAAACGCGCAGTTCAGCAGGCACAATTTGCCGCAACCCAACGGCTTTTGTTAGAGAGCAGGCAGTCTACGGTCTGGCAGGTTGATCTTTGTCCAGGAGCGCGTTTCATCCGCTGAATGTATGGACGCGTCCAAAGAGGTCCTGGGTGCCCCAGATACCACTGCGGAGACATTCCAGTTGGACGATCTGGCTGTGATCTATGAAAAGATTTACGTCCGGTCCATAGTTTTTAATATACCAGGCAAACACGCGGGGATCGGCAGCTTCGAACATAAGCTTTTCCAGTCCCAGCTCGTTAACAAAGCGGGCTACTACGTCTGTTCGCCAGCTTGTAACATTCTCCGTAATGCCTTCTGACTCGACCATGATCATATAGGCACCCGCCTCTAGAAAACGCCGGGCCAGTTGAATGGCCCAGGCTGGATCCTGGATACCTTCGGCTTCTAACAGTTCAGTAGGCGTGTCACCGCCGGCGCCAAATTGAATGCCTACTTCGGGTTTGGCTTTCAGTCCGGCTTTCTGCACAGCTTCTATCAGGCGCAGCCAATCGTCAACTGGAATCGTAATGAACCCGGTCGAAATCTCAATGATATCGAATCCCAGGTCTTTGCATTCTTGAATGTAGCGATGGACAGCTTCTGGTCCCTGGGTTATAATGTATTCGATAAAGCCTCCGGTTGAGACGAGCACGTCATGTTGATGGCATAAGTCAATAATCTTCTGAAGCACATTGCGGGGCATCAGTGTAAACGAGCCACCGGCGAACTTGAGGGAATCGATATAGGCGCCCATTGTCTCAAGCACATCCTGTAAATAGTTGGGGCCCATTACAGAATAATACGGGCCGCGAATTTCTGTCAGGCCTCGGGTGCGTGGCTTGGAGCCGCGTTCATTCAGGCGTAGGAATTGAAAGGCACGTTTCTGGTTCAGGGCCTGGTGTTCCCGTCGCATGGCTGATTCGGGTTGGATAGTGGAGCGGAAGCTGCAACGAAATCTTGTTTGCAAGTTAGAAAGTAAGGTATGCTTGTGTTTCGGTAGGGGGTGAACATAACCAGAACGTTGCGTTATGGAGAAGAAGACCATCGGTCGGTTGCACGTGCTCACCGACTTTTATTTCCAGCAGCGCTATGGTCATGCGGAGTTGGCGCAACAGGTGATTGCTGGTGGAGCCGATACGGTACAGTTTCGTCAGAAGTTTGGGGGCATCCGGCACAAGCTCTACGAAGCGCGGCGCACGGCCGCGGTGTGTCGTGCAGCCGGGGTGCCGCTGATTATTGACGATCACCTGGATATTGCGCTGGCTGTGGGAGCGGATGGCGTTCATCTGGGGCAAGAAGATTTTCCGGTTGATGAAGCCCGACGTATTCTGGGACCGGACTTTATCATTGGGGCGACAGCCACCACGGTTGAGCAGGCTGTAGCCGCCTGGCAGGCAGGTGCCGATTACATTGGGTTTGGGCCGGTTTTTCCCACAACCTCGAAAGCCAATCCGGCTTCGGTCAAGGGCATTGAGGGGCTTCGGGCGGTTTGCGAAGCGGTTCCTATCCCCGTCATTGCGATTGCGGGTATCACGGTGCAGCGCGTGCGGGCGGTGTTGGAGGCAGGAGCTTATGGTGTGGCCGTGATGACAGCAATTACAACCGCTCCGGATCCGCAGGCGGCAACAGCTCAATTTCGTCTGGAGATTGAGTCGGTGCGGCGTGCCTTGTCCGAGGTGCGCCGAACATGAATGGCCCTCAGGCGTTAAGGATGGGCTTTTTTGGAGACCAGCAGAGGTTTGTATGTCTACCCGCAGGGCCATTCTACATTGCTTCCGCAAGCATCAACGTTTTGTGCTGACCACGCACATCAGGCCTGATGGCGATGCCCTGGGCTCCCAATTGGCCCTGGGACGGTTGCTTCAGAAGCTGGGCCGTGAGGTGTATCTGATCAATAGCGATCCCCCTCCGTCTAATTTGACTTGGATGCCGGGCATCCATCAAATCGAGGTGTTTACTGGAACGCTTGCTCAGCGTGAACGCATTGACCGGGCCGATGTCATCTGCGTGCTCGATACAAATGCGCTGGATCGGTTGGGCAATCTCGCTTCGGCTGTGGAGGCCAGTCGGGCCCGTAAGCTGTTGATTGATCACCACACCGCTCCGGAAAACTGGTTCGATTTGCAATATGTGCGCGACACGGCCTCTTCAACAGGCGAACTGGTTTACGAGTTGGTGCGCGCGATGGATCCTGATCTAATTGACCGGGAGCTGGCTACGGCGTTGTATGTGGCGATCATGACCGACACCGGGTCGTTTCGCTTCAACACCGTAACGCCTGCGGTGCATCGCATTGCCGCCGATTTGTTGGCGCGCGGGCAGCTCAGCACGGAAGCCATTCACAGTGCCATCTTTGACACGCGCACGCCCGAAAGCATGCGTCTGTTGGGGTTGGCGCTGCGTAATTTGCAGCTACGCTATGAGGGGAAGGTGGCGTACATGGTGCTTGCTCGCCGTATGTTTAACGAGACCGGTGCCTCCACGGAGGACACGGAAGGATTTATCAATTATCTGCTGTCGATTCGTGGGGTGCGTGTGGCGTTGCTGTTTACGGAGATTGAAAAAGGCATCAAAGTAAGCTTTCGATCCAAAGGAGATTATCATGTGAACGCCTGGGCTCGGGCTTTTGGAGGCGGTGGACATCGCAACGCAGCGGGTGCCTTTGTAGAGAATACGTCGCTGGAGACTCTGGTGGATGCGGTGTTGGCAGCTGCGCCTCGTTATGTACCTCAGTTAGAGGCGGACGCCTCCAACAGGGTCTCGGGCACCCTTTCTTCGGAAGATGCGTCGTATCTTTCAGCACTCCTGAATCAGAAGTCGCAAGCATCCTCTACAGCGTCATGAAAGTCTCGGTCACTACCATCCCGCTGAATGAGCTGGATATTGATCTGCTCCTGGTACCGGTAGCGGAAGGGGCTGCCGAGGCAACCCTGAACGCCCTGAGCGAGCAGTTTGGCGAGATCGTTCTGCGCGCTGCAGCCGACTTTACCGGCGCGCCGGATGAACTCATCTGGTTGTATCCAGAAAGCGGTCGGGCTCGACGGTTGGCGTTGCTGGGTATGGGACCGGCGGAACGCATCGATTTAGAACGGTTGCGTCGCATGGCGGCCTGCGGTGCTGAACTGGCTCGGGATCGCAAGGTAGCCACGGCTGCTATCGTGCGGCCTCGCACAGCTATTGATCCTGAGCCGGCCAGTCAGGCGCTGGTAGAGGGATTCATGCTGGCTGCCTATCGCTTTACGCGGTACAAGACGGATGCAGGGGAGCTGCGTGATATTGAGCGGCTTGTCATTCACGAAACCAGTGAGGATGAGAAAGCTAGCCGTCGAGGGGCTGAGCGCGGCCGCATCATAGCCGAGTGTGTAATGACGGCGCGCGATCTGGTCAATTTATCCCCTGACGAAAAGACCCCGACCAAGTTTGCGCGTCTTATTGAACAGTCGGCTAAAAAGTATGGCTATGAGGCCGACGTGTGGGACAAGGCTCTGATCGAAGAGGAAGGAATGGGGGGCCTGCTGGCTGTCAACCGGGGTAGCCCGGAACCGCCCACGTTTACGGTGCTGACCTGGCATCCAGAAAACGCCCTGAATGAGCGGCCGGTAGTGCTGGTAGGCAAGGGCGTGGTCTTTGACACAGGCGGACTGTCGCTCAAGCCAACCAAGGACAGCATGGATTATATGAAGTCGGACATGGCTGGGGCGGCGGCCGTCGTGGGGACTATGGAAGCGCTGGCCCGCCTGAAGATTCCGCTGTACGTAGTCGGTTTGATTCCTGCCACAGATAATCGGCCTGGCGAAAACGCCTATGTCCCCGGCGAGGTGATCCGCATGCATTCAGGGAAGACGGTTGAGGTGCTCAACACGGATGCCGAGGGACGGCTGATTCTGGCCGATGCGCTTTCCTATGCGCGCACGTACCGTCCGATCCTCGTGATTGATCTGGCCACGCTGACGGGCGCGCAGGTCGTTGCACTGGGAACGGAGGCGGCCGCTGTGATGACCAACAGCATGGAGGGAGCGGAAGAGCGGTTGCAGGCAATGGTGGCTGCCGGGGAGCGCAGTGGGGATCGCGTCCATCCATTGCCGATGTATGAGGAGTATGCCAAGCTGCTGGAAAGTGATGTGGCGGACCTGAAGAATATTGGAGGACGCGAGGCGGGTTCTATTACGGCCGCTAAATTCCTGGAGCATTTCGTGAGCTATCCCTGGATTCACATTGATATGGCGGGTCCGGCCTTCTTGAAGGAGCCGAAACCGTATCGGCCCAAGGGCGGTACGGGCTTTGGCGTTCGGCTATTGGTTGAGTTCTTGCGTGACTACGCTTCGCCTCGTCGCTTTTCAAGCTGACCCGCTTGCTGTCAGACGACGCAAACTTTGCCTGTCCGTTCTTCCCGGTCCGGGCAAGAGCGGACAGGTTTTTTTATGATGACGGGCGCAGCGCCGGACAGAAAAATTTTTCCACAGGTGGTTACACCAGAAAGCATTTGGTGTCTATAGAGGCAGAAGCACGTCCGGCGAGACTTGCGTCTGCGGCACGTCCCCGCAAGTCTCGACACACATGGTGGGGCAGCCGGCGCGGCTCCGGAAGGGGCTGCGCCGGTTTTTTTAGGAGTGGACTCATGCGCCCTGGATTCCTGTGGACGGGGCATGTGTAGATGCAGCAATGGGGAGAGGGGCTGGGCGCTAAACGAGCGCGAAGCGCCTTGTGCCCACGGCAGGACTCGAACCTGCGACCAACGGCTTAGGAAGCCGCTGCTCTATCCAACTGAGCTACGTGGGCTTCTATTAAGTGGAGGATATGGATTAACCTCTCGTGTAACGCAGCGCAGGCCGATTGGCTTCCTGCTTCAATGAATTCCTCTGCAAAAGATAGGCGGGCTAGCTAGTATACTCAGTTAAGGGAAACTAATGAGTGGGAAACAACAGGGTAGATCTGCTTGAGAGAAGACGGGCTTTTTTGTTCGTGATATCTGATGCTTGGTAGTGCAGGCGCAAAAGACACCTTTGAGCGGAAAAAACGCACTGCTTGCGGCAGCATTTGCCGAGCGACCATGGGGATCCGGTGAAAAGGAGAACGGGGCTTTCCTTCTTGGAGGCAATGTTATAATTTTTGCCCTGTCAGGTCCGATCTTTGTAGCGGGGCCCTGGCTGAAATGCGAGCGCGTTCCCACCCACGATGAGCACGCCCGATACTCCGGAACATCCCACTTCCGGTACGCCTTCGGTGCCGCCTGGCGGAGGGCCTTACTATGGCCAGCCCGAAGAGGATGAAATTTCGTTGTTGGATCTGGGTGTGGTCATTGCCCGCCAGCGTCGGGTGATCATGCTCAGTGTGCTCATCGCCATGGTGGTAGGGGTAGTAGTTGCCCTTCTTTCTCCTAAGACGTACGTGGCCGAGGCCAAGCTGGCGCCCAGTAGTTCAGGTGCAGCTGGAGGGGCGTTGTCGGCGTTGCGGTCTTTCGGGTTAAACCTGGGCGAAGACGAAGTTATCAGTCCCAGCGTATATCCTGACATTGTCCAGAGCCCGGACTTTTTGCTGGCGCTGGCCCGCGATACCTTTTACATTGCCGAGGAGGGACGGGCCATGACGCTGGTGGAGTACTATGGCCGGGAGAGCTGGCTAGCCCGGTTGAATCCGCTGCGCTGGTTGCGAGGAGGTAAGGGGGAGCCTGTGCAGGATCTCTACTCGGGTGAGTTAATTCTGCCTACGGAGGAAGAGTACGCGGCGATCAAGGAGTTACGTGAGGTGCTTAGCGCTTCGGAGAAAGTAGGGGGGGGATTGTTAAAAGAAGGGCCAGGGGTAATCACAGTTCGAGCGGAGACGAAGGATCCGTATTTATCGGCAGCTATTGTGCGGCGTGCGATAGATCATCTCCAAACAGCGATAAATCGGATCAAGACTGAGAAGGCGCGGCAGGACCTAGAATTTCTTGAACAGAAGTTTGCGCAGGTGGAGGCCGAGCTGCGTCAGGCCGAGCAGGAGCTGGCGCGCTTTCTGGATGCCAACCGTAATCCGCAGACGGCTCGGCTGCGGGCTGAGATGGAGCGATTGCAGCGGCAGGTAAGCTTCAAGGAGCAGTTGTACCGGGAGCTTCAGTTGCAGAAGACGCAGGCTGAGATTCAGGTGCAGAAGGAGGCGCCGGTGCTGAGCGTGGTGCAGCCGCCGGTTCCTCCTGATGAAGCTACAGGTACAAGCCGTAAGTTGATAGTGTTGCTGTTTTTGTTTGTGGGGGTATTTGTGGGAGTAGGGCTCGCCTTTGTGAATCACTGGCTTTCCCAGGCGCCAGCTAATGAGGAGGAACGCCAGAAGATTGAGGAGGTGCGAGCTCTCTTTCGTCCGAGCACCTGGTGGCGTGAAGTAAGGGCACTGGTGAATGGACGGAAGAGTAACGAGGAGAGGTCGTCAGCAATTCTTTCCCAGCATTAATGATATTTAAATAAATATATAAGTTTTGTGGAAAGCTCCGATGTTTTCTTGATCTGCATTACATGGTAATGAGTTAGTTAGGTCATGATAATATATTTTGATACAGAGTGGGAGGGACATCATCCGCATCATATGGCCGTGGTTGCGCGTTATGCGCTTAAATTTCAGCTTTGTGATAAGGTTCTGTTTGCTGTACCAACTGAATTGCAAGAGCGGGCTTTTAAGTTCTTAGTAGATGAAGATAAAACAAAGTTACATTTTTTTCAGATTAACAACGAGGATGAGTTTAAGAAGATAAGGTATGTAAAAAATAGATGGGTTAAACATCTTCTTGGCTGGCGGCTTGGTTGTAGGATAGCATATCAACAAAATGCAGATGTGCTGTTCTTTGCAGTTATGGATGATGTGCTATTGGGTTCTGCGTTTGATCCTGTACGCTATTCTGGCTTCACAATTTCTGGCTTGATATTTCGGGCATCTATGCATTATCAGGAGATGCGTAATGGGTTTGTCTCTTCTGCTCGTGAATTTATAAAATCTGTAACAGTATACCGAACTTTGAAGCGAAGAGATTTTGTTAAATTGTTTACTTTAGATCCATATTTTGCGGAGTTTGCGAGAAATAATATTGTAAATGGATATAAAGTGGAATTTTTGCCAGAGCCATATGATTTACCCGATGTGCATTTTGATTCAAATTCAGAGAGGGAACAGGGAAAAATTCGATTTTTGTTTTATGGTTCTATGCAGCGGCGTAAGGGAATTGAGCCATTACTTGATGCTTTAAAACTTCTTCCTTCTTCTGTTAAAGAGAAAAGCGAGTTTCGGTTTTGTGGGGAAGGGCCCATGGTGCCATTTATCCAAAATCGTAAAAAAGAGCTTCTAGCAGAAGGAATTAACATTACAGTGGAGGCACGATATTTATCTCAGTGTGAACTTGATGAAGAGATCAAGAAAGCAGATGTTATACTTGCTCCTTACTTAAATCATATAGGTTCCAGTGGAGTCTTGGTAACAGCAGCAGCTTATCATAAGCCTATTCTCTCTCAAAATGCAATGATGATAGGCAGGGAGCTACAGAGATACCGACTGGGGGAAGCGGTAGATACGCATGACCCGGCAGCTATTGCCGCGGCAATTATACGTCTGTGTGAAGGAGGTATAGATAAAATTCGACGTACTGCTGATTTTGAGGGTTATCTCCAGCGTCATGGAGAGGAAAAGTTCGCTCAGAAGATATTAAATCTGATCCAGGAGAATAATACATGAGAGGAAATATACTGGCGCATATTCGGAAAGCACTAGTGCATTTGGTAACAGAGCTTGCTGGGGCAGGATTAAATCGTCCCCTTACTATTAAGGTATGCCATCGCATGTTGCTTCGTGCTTTTCGAAAGAAAAAAAGTGGGCATCCTTTTGAATTACCAGAGTATCGTTTTTTGGCAAAAATTGTATTGGATGCTCATCGTAGTAGAGCACAACTCTTTCAGGATTTATGGGTGCTTTATGAGCTGAATGATAAGCGGGGAGGCTTTTTTGTTGAATTTGGTGCGGCTGATGGATTGTATCTGAGCAATACCTGGCTTTTGGAAAAAGAGTATGGATGGCGTGGTATTCTGGCAGAGCCGGCTCCGTATTGGCATAAAGCACTTCGAAAAAATAGATCAGCTATTATTTCAACTGCTTGTGTTGCCGGTCATACAGGAATGAAAGTAACTCTGTATGTTCCAAAAACCAGTGCAGAATATGCAACAATTTGCCATAACTTTGATAAAAGTATTCATTCTGATCATTTTGATTCGTATGATCAAATAGAAGTTGAGACTATCTCACTAAATGATTTATTGCATAAATGTGAAGCTCCAGAAGAGATTGATTATATCAGCATAGATGTAGAGGGAAGTGAACTGGAAATTTTGAAGAATTTTGATTTCGATAAATATAAAGTTTATCTATGGTCTATTGAGCATAATAATGATATTGATCGAGAAACAGCCATAGATAAAATTATGAGCGCTCATGGTTATGAACGTTGCTTTCGGGAGTTTTCACTTTTTGATGCATGGTATCGGTTAAAAAGATGAAAGAGCTTGGTAAGTGGACGAGCGGTAATTTGCGACGGGCCTGGGAGAGAGGATTTGGACAGGTATTAGGCCGGGGGATTGGTATAGGAGCCTTGACTGGTCTTCTTTCCCGAGGGGTAGGAATTCTTGTTCAGATCTTTGCTATGCCAATAGCACTTCATGCGCTAGGGGTGGATCGTTTTGGCGTCTTTCTGATGCTAATGGGACTTGCCCAGTGGGTGACTCTTGGCAACTTTGGCATGAGTGATGCGCTGACGCGTTTTGTGGCAGGGGGTGAAGCCAATGATGCAGAGAAGTTGGGGGATTACCTGGGGGCAGCGCTGACTTTTTCTTTAATCTTTGGGACTTTTTTGGCTTTAGTGTGTGGTGGGATTATTCTTGGATGGCTTCAAAGTAAGGCGACATTATCGGCGCTACCCTGGTCAGAGGTTCTGGAAGCATCAGTTATTCTGCTTGGTCTGATGATGGTTAAGACTATAACAGCGACATTTCAAGGGGTTCAGGTTGGACGTCTTAAAAGCTACAAGGTCAACTTATTTCAAATTGTAGGTAAGCTGTGTGTTATAGGATTGCTGGCCATTGCCGCATTCGCGAAGGCTGGATTATCAGGTTTTGTTGCTGCCATGGTTGGAGGGTTACTTGTGGGCGATGTGCTCAATGCATATGATGTCATGAAGCAAGTATATCCTCGGTTTAAAAATATATGCAAGAAAAATTACATAAAATTAAAGCTTATTCTAAAAACTGGATTATCGTATAGTATCATAAACTTTGTGGCATTTGGAACAACAGGATTTCTGGTTTTTCTAGTGGGTGCTTTAGCCGAGCCTAGTGAAGCGGCTCGTTTTGGACTTTTAATGCGTTTGTGGGTGATGATTACAAGTTTGCTGGCAATTATAAATCTTCCTGTTTGGCCTGCTTTTCTTGATGCTTTTCGAGAGAATGATTGGCAATGGTTAAAGATATCTATTAAAAGGCTATTAATGCTTGAGGTGAGTGTCGGATTAGTTATAGCAATGAGTATTGGGGTGGGTGTTTCGCAGATTTTGCATTTGTGGGTTGGAGAATATTTTGAGATATCTTCAAAGGAGGCATGGTTCTTTGCATTGGCACTCTTCCAGGCAATCTGGGCATATTGTTGGGGAATTATTCTGATGGGTCTTCAAAAAGAGAAAGTAGTTGCTGTCACCCATCTTATTCGTTTCGTTATTATCGTAACTACAGGCATCTTCATGATTCCCCAGATGGGCGCTAACGGAGCAATAGTCGCTTTAGGTGGTGCGTACTTTGTTGCAGAGACATTCATTTTACCATGGATAGGCTTGACAGCGCTCCAGCGGCGCATTATAAAAACTTCAGGGGCGAGGCTATGACAGGAGCTGTCAGCCACGAAATAATAATCGAATCGCAAAGTAAGATTACCAGATTGTCCAAGAGGGCTAATCCGTCGATATTAGGTCGTACGCTGGTGGCTTTCTTTCTGATTGGATTACACGCTAATCCATTTGAGATGTGGCAACCTATCCCATTTTTACTTTCAATGTTTGCAGGTGGGTTTTTGTTGTTACTTCATGCGGAGTCAATTCCTAAGAAAGAGATAAAATGGATCAGTGTTTTTCTTTTGATGGCATTAATCTCTACCATTTTAGCACCTCGACCAGAGTATCTTTTAGCAAGAATACGTAGCTTAAGTTATCTGGTAGCTTCAGTGCTTATTGCTTTTGCTCTGTATATAGAACTGAAGCGTTGGCCAAGAAAAACACTTGCTCGTTGGGCTGGAGGAGCAGCGCTGATTTTGCTAGTTGGGGCAACATTAGAAGTAGTGTTTGAACCCGTCAAAACAGCTAGTGATGCCTATCGCTTTATTAACTTCCGTTTACCTTATGCTAATGATGAACGAGATTTACTTTATCATGGAGCTATTAGACCGAAATTTTTCTCTTCAGAGCCTTCTTATTTAGGCAAGCATTTTGCTGTAATGCTTATATGCTGGCTATTCGCAACCAATCAGAAAGGACGTTTTCTACTTTTTATGCTTGCTACGGCTATAGCGGTTTTTGTCATGCGTAGTCCAACTTTGTTGCTATTGCCTATAGCAGCAGCCCTTTATCTGGTTTCCTCTTTCAAAAGAGGAAAAGGAATTTTGAAAATAAATTTTAAATTGCTTCTGGGAATAGTCGCAGCTATTACTGTAGTGGTAGTGTATATTATACTATTCTGGGATGTGATTGGGACACGCTTAGCTCAGATTGTGTCGGGTGAAGATCAAAGTACAGCTGTCCGCCTTATAATTTCATTTGCTATAATTCCCAAACTTCTTGTTTTTAATCCTGTTACGGGAATTGGGGTTGGAGGGGCAGAGGCTTTTGCAGAAGATGTCATTTTAGAGAGTTACTCCGGAATTGCATTAATCAGACAAATGGCCGCTGCTGGGCGGCTTGAGTATCTTATAATGAATTCAATCGCTCAATTCATCATAACATTTGGATTGTTGGGAGGAGCAGTAGCGCTGTGGAGTCTGATAAAACTACAGCAAGTCAGTTCCAGAAAAAGAGGCTTCTTATTTTGGATGTTATTACTTGCTTTCGCGCTTACTGAAGGAGCGCTTAATGGTCTGAAATTGTGGTCGGTTTTCTTTGTGTTGCTTGTTTACTCGAGTGTATTTCAAACAACCAAGAATGCGATAAGAAGAAAATGAAAGCAGTGTACACTGTGTTTTGTGTTGTCGGAACACGACCTGAAGCTATTAAGATGGCACCCGTTATACAGGCGCTTCAAGAAAGCGGCTGTTTTAAGCCTGTTGTCTGTTCTACTGGTCAGCATCGGGAAATGCTGTATAGCACTTTAGAGATGTTTGACATTGTACCTGATATTGACCTCCAAGTGATGCTTCCCAATCAGAGATTATCAGATTTGACGGCCAGAATATTAACGCGTATAGATGATGCAATGGGAAGTGTAAATCCTGATTACGTCCTTGTGCAGGGTGACACTACATCAACTATGGCCGCTGCTATTGCTGCATTTTATAGAAAAATCCCTGTTGGTCATATTGAGGCTGGCTTACGCACGAGAAATCTGCATGCTCCCTTTCCTGAGGAAGCAAATCGCCGGATTGTAAGTGTAGTTGCTGATTATCATTTTGCTCCAACACAAGCCGCTCGTATCAATCTTTTATCAGAAGGAGTAACAGACGATCGGATTTTTGTAACAGGTAACACTGTTGTAGATGCTCTTTTATGGATGGCAGAGCGTATTAAAAAGGATAGTGTATTAGCACGACAGATGGAAGCAGCTATTCCTGCTTTGAAACGCTGTCGAGAAGAGGGGCGTAAATTAATTTTGGTGACAGGGCATAGACGAGAGAATTTTGGAGAAGGATTTGCAAATATTTGTAAAGCAATAAGTCAAATTGCAGAGCGGAAAGATGTTGAGATTGTATATCCTGTACATCTAAATCCTAACGTTCGAGGTCCCGTGTATCAGATGCTTGGGAATTATCCCAATATTTCTCTTATTGATCCGGTAGACTATCGATGGTTTGTAGGACTCATGTTACGCTCCTATCTTATATTGACTGACTCGGGAGGAGTGCAAGAAGAGGCGCCAGTGCTTGGTAAACCTGTATTAGTTATGCGACAAGTGACGGAGCGAGAGGAGGCTGTTAAAGAAGGAGTTGTAAAGCTTGTCGGGACAGACGTTAGGCGTATTGTAACTGAAACAACTAGATTGCTTGATGATAAAGCATTCTATGCTCAAATGAGCAGATCTGTATTGTGTTATGGAGATGGATACGCAGCACAGAGAATCGTTGGTATTTTATCATCTGTAAACGATAAATAAAATTGTATTTGTGCATTTTGTGATTGGGGAAAACAGTAGAATCCCATGCGTATTGGCTTAGTAACTGCCCATCGGTATCCTACGCCCCGAGAAATTCGTTTGACAAAGCTAGCTTATAGTTTAGATAGAATGGGGCATGAATGTATTGTATTTTGTCCTGGACATTCTGATGATAAGGAACATGACCTGTTTGATTATGGTCGTATTCTGAGAAGAATATCTGCGGCCAGGCCATTTTCGAAGATCAAGCACATATCTATTCCGTTTAACCCAAGTTGGACGCATTGGCTAGAGCAGGTTTTCCAGGCTGAGAAATTGGATCTTGTGATTACTCGAGATTTACGGCTTAGCCTACCGGCTATTACTGCTGCGCATCATTTAGGTATACCTGCTATATTGGACATTGCAGAGCATTATCCAGGATTGATGCAGATTGTATCAAAAGGCATCCTGGCTGATGTGACGTACCGCAATCCATTACTAATTGCCTGGCTTGAACGTTTTACAATTCAGGCTGCCGATCAGGTTTGGGTAGTATGTGAAGAGAATGCTCATCGACTGCGACCTTATGCTAAGGAATTAAATGTGATTGAAAATTATCCGCTTCTTTCAGAGATATCTCAAACTGATTACTGTCAGCATCGGCCTTATGGTCTCGCTAGTGATCCTGTGCGGATTGTCTCTTTTGGGCTTATTAATGAAATTCGTGGTCTTGACCTTGCGATCGATGCCTTTGCTATAGTGCACCGCCATTTACCAGCTACACGATTGGTTATTTTTGGGGACGGCCCGTTGCGTCCTACTCTTGAAAAACGAGCTCATGAGCTAGGAGTAGCATCAGTTGTAGAGTTTAGAGGCTTTGTTTCTCCAACAATGCGTTATCGTGCTATGAGTGAAGGGGATATTGGTATCATATTTCATCGCGTATGTGAACTTACAAATCATACAATGCCAAACAAGATTTATGACTATTTAAGTGTGGGGTTGCCTGTATGTGCAACACCTATGAAGCCTGTGGTTCGATTTGTTAATAAGGAAGGGTGTGGTATAATTGTCGAGGAAGATCCTCATAAAGTTGCGGAAGGTCTGATGACACTTATTCTAGATCATGAAAAGCGGAAACGTATGGGAGAAGCGGGACGTAATGCCATAAGGGAACGTTATTTCTGGGAGTGTCAGGAAGATCTTCTCGAAAATATCATTACAAAGGTTATGAGTAAATGATAAATTGTTGATAATCTTCATAATTTGAAGATAGAGAACTCCAGGGTCAACGACAAATTATTTGTAAAATGGTTTTAATTGAAATAAATTGTGAGATCAATCACTTGAATCAAACTAGAAACTAGATATATCTATGTTGGAATATTTTCTGAATCATAAAAATTCAATAATTAGAAAGGGGGTTGCTTATACTTTACAAACGATAAAGATCCCCTTTCGCTTTGCTTGTACTTCTTCTCTCTATAAAGTAAAACCGCCAATTATTGTGAATTCTATTCCTAAAAGTGGCACCCATCTGCTATTGCAGATTGCCCGTTCAATACCTCAAACTATATACCTGGGTGGTTTTATTGCACATGCCTGGTCTGTAACCTTAAGAGAGCGTTCAGTATGGGAATTATTGTTGCGAATAAGAATGCTTGTGCCTGGAGAAGTTGTGGGAGCTCATATAAAATATGATACTAAAATTGAAAATCTAATTAGGAAAATGAATTGTATTCATCTGTTCATCTATAGAGATCCTAGAGATATTGTTATTTCAGAGGCTGTATATCTAACGGAGATGAATCGATGGCATCGTTTACATAAGTTTATGTGTAAATTAGACTCTTATGAAGATAGAATAAGAAGTTTGATAGAAGGAATTCCTGGAATATATGGTGATATAAGTGAACGGCTACGTGGTTTTATTCCATGGATAAATAGTAAAGATTGTATTTGTATTCGCTATGAAGATCTGCAAGGAGATAATCGTAAGAATGTGTTGAAGTATATTGCCAGAAGAATAGTGGAAAAGACATCTGCTTATGGAACCGTAGATGAATTGGTGAAAAGAATGGAGTCCGGAATTAATCCCCAAAAGTCCCATACATTTCGTGAAGGAGGAGTTCAAAAGTGGAGAAGTCGTCTATCTCCCGATAATTTACTTCTTCTTGAAAGTCTTGCTCACTCAGAAATAAGAGCTTTGGGGTACGAACTGGCAATCAAGGAGGTTTAGAGACTATGTTGAAAATTTTGATCAATGATCACTGTGGCCATCCTTTTCAAGTTCAGCTTAGCAGAAAGTTAGCTTCTCGTGGATATCAGGTGCTACATACTTTTACTGCAGAGCTTACAACACCACGTGGTGCGCTGGTTAGGCAAAAGGACGATTCGCCTACTTTCGAAATAACTCCTATAAAACTGGGAAAGGAATTTAATCGATATGGGCTGCTCGAACGTCTACGTCAAGAATATAAGCTGGGACTGCTCGTAGCAGAAAAAATAGCCCATTTTAAACCTGATGTTGTTATAACTTCAAATACTCCTTTAATTACATTGAAGGTTATTGACAAAATGTGTAAGAAATATAAAATAAATCGAATATACTGGGTCCAGGATTTGCTAGGCTTTGGTATTAAAGTCAACTTAAACAAGAAACTTCCTCTCATTGGTGGGCTGCTTGGCGAATACTTTGTGTGGCTAGAAAAATATCTTCTGCGACAGAGTGATGCTATTGTTGTAATTACTGAGGATTTTCTTTCTACCTGTGATCGGGCTGGTGTTACTCGTGATCGCGTAAGCGTAATCTACAACTGGGCACCGCTGGATGAACTGCCCGTTCTTGATAAGAAAAATGCATGGACACAGGATCATGGAGTAGTGCATACTTTCAATTTTTTGTATTCAGGAACGTTAGGTATGAAGCATAACCCTGATCTGCTGATAGAATTAGCCCAGCACTTTAAATGTGAGCCGACCGTACGGATTATTGTGGCCTCCGAAGGTATTGGCGCAAACTATCTCAGCAAAAAGAAAAAAGAACTTGCCTTGAATAACCTCATGCTATTGCCCTTCCAGGATTACCATCAATTACCTCGAATGTTAGCTGCGGCTGATGTACTGGTAGCTCTGCTAGAACCTGATGCCGGTGTCTTTGCCGTTCCTTCTAAAGTATTAACCTACCTGTGTGCGGGCAGGCCGCTATTGCTGGCGGTACCTCCAGAAAACTTGGCAGCGCGCATTGTCTCTGAACACGGAGCAGGCAAAGTAGTGCCTCCCAATGATCCCAAAGCTTTTGTGGAAGCTGCCTGGACGCTGTATAAAAATGCCAACCTGAGGAAAGTAATGGCCAAAAAAGGACGAACGTACGCCGAAGAACATTTCGATATTGAACAGATTGCAGACAAATTTGAGACAATTATTAAGTGTGCTGTTAAGATTTGATAAAGAGTGGTTATCCTGGAGGGAATGTGGTGTCCCTTTTGTAGGAACACTCCTTGCACTGGAAAATCCGGGTCATCAGCACCTTCTTAACAAACCAGAGGAGCAAAGCTATGGCGCAGAAAACCGCAATCGTGTGTGGTGCCGGTGGATTCATCGGCGGACATCTGGTAAATCGTCTGAAAGATGAAGGTTACTGGGTCCGAGGTGTGGATCTAAAGGAGAACGAGTGGGGCAACATGAACGCTGATGATTTCGTGCTGGGAGATTTGCGCGATCCACAGGTATGTGCCCGTCTGTTCGATCGTCCCATTGATGAAGTTTATCAGCTTGCAGCTGATATGGGCGGCGCAGGCTACATTTTTACAGGCGAACATGATGCGGATGTGATGCACAACTCAGCATTGATCAATCTGAACATGGCTAAGCTGTGTGTGGAGCACAAGGTGAAGAAGGTCTTCTATTCATCATCCGCATGTATCTATCCCGCCTACAATCAACAGGACCCCAATAATCCCAAGTGCTCCGAGGATTCTGCCTATCCAGCTATGCCTGACAGCGAGTATGGGTGGGAAAAATTGTTTAGCGAACGGCTTTACCTGGCCTTTATGCGTAATTATGGCCTGAATGTGCGCATCGCCCGCCTACATAACATCTTTGGACCCCAGGGAACCTGGCGAGGAGGACGAGAAAAGGCTCCAGCCGCAATTTGCCGGAAAGTCGCGATGGCAAAAGACGGTGATGAAATCGAAATCTGGGGAGATGGTAATCAAACACGGTCTTTTCTCTACATTGATGAGTGCATTGAAGGAATCCGTCGTCTTATGGAGTCAGATTTTCCGGGGCCTGTAAACATTGGCTCCGAGGAAATGGTGACGATCAATCAACTGGTGGACATGGTCTGTGAAATTGCTGGCAAGCGTCTGAAAAAACGGCATGACCTGACCAAACCGCAAGGCGTCCGTGGACGTAATTCTGACAATCGGTTGATTCAGGAGAAATTAGGCTGGGCACCGTCGATGCCGCTAAAGGAAGGCTTGAAACGTACCTACGCATGGATTGAGGAGCAGGTGCGCCTATGGCTAGCAGAAGAAGCTCAGAAAAAAGCTCTTGAGCAGGCTGCCGTATAAGATTAACAATCTAACTCCGAACCCATGAACGCAAAGCACTCCGGCGAGCAAGCTCTCGCCGGAGTGCTTTTTTGAAGAGTCTTTACTCTTTGTGGCACTTTTTTGGCCCTTCTGCCCAATAGTCTTGCCTTTCGTTTTTTTGAAAGGTTTGTGTGCAGGTTATGCGTAAGGGCGAATGATGTCTATGTAGGAAAAAACTTCCGGACCTTGTAAACATCCTCGCAATCGCGTATGTTTGTTCCTGAATCTCGCTTAGAGACAGAACCCGCCCGGGAAAGCATGTCCAGCCACGCGTCGCCGATGGATGAAGGCGCCGCCGGAGTTGAAGTGTTAGTAACGTCGCCTGCCCCAGGCGACGTTACTGCTACAGACTCTGCTCATCAGTTCATACATCTGGGGCGTCGTAAGGCGCTGCTATATCATCGTCGCCGCATAGGGGATGCGCTAATTCTGGCTGTAGGAGAAGGATTAGCTCTCCTGGCGGCCCTTGGGCTTGCATATCATCTCGATCTCTGGTTAACCGGTGCAGCTTCCTGGCCTGTGTGGGCGTGGGGGTTCCCTGTACTCTGGTGGGGAATTGCTGCCTTCAGCCGCCTGCTGCCAGGTTGGGGGCTGGGTGCCGCTGAAGAATTACGTCGGATGACGCTCGGCTTGGTTACGCTCTTTGTCGGGACCGCAGCGCTGCTCTTTCTAGCAAAACAAGCAGAAACAGGTCGTATGTTGTTGGCAATGGGAGGCCCTTTGGCACTGGTTATGCTCCCTGCCACCCGGGCATTTATTAAGTACATATTAGTGCGCCTGAATAAATGGGGCGTACCTGTGGTTATCTATGGATGTAACGGAACGGTCAAGGAATTATGCGCAGCGCTTCGCAATGAGCGGGCTATTGGATACAATCCTGTGGGAATATTTCACGGAAGTCCGGAACTCTGGGGTGAAAAAATCTGGGGGATCCCAGTCCTGGGGGGGTTAAATCAGAATACTGATGAAGTACCCGTTGCGCTGCTTATTGGAGAGGGATTGAACAAAAAGCTACTGGAAAAACTGCTTGACGGACCGCTTAGCCTTTATCGGAGGGTTATTTTTATTCCATCCTTGCCCGACAGTCTACCAATCCTCGGGGTACGATCGTGCGGACTTGCCGGACGGCCAGCCTTTGAGATCAATCGGGAATTGACCGATCCAGTTGCGCAGGTGATCAAAAGATTATTTGATTTAGTATTTGTGGTGGGAACTCTTCCACTGTGGGCTCCCCTGATTGCAATAATTGCCCTGCTTATATGGCTGAGTGATCGAAAAGCACCTTTCTTTATGCATCAGCGCATAGGATATAAGGGGAGACCTATTCGGGTTATCAAGTTTCGCACAATGGTACCCAATGCCCAAGAGGTGTTGGAAACTTATCTGGAACAACATCCAGAGGCGCGTAAGGAGTGGGAGGAGAATTTTAAGCTTAAAAACGATCCGAGAGTTACAAGGATTGGAAAATGGTTACGCAAGTTTTCTCTGGATGAGTTACCTCAGTTGTGGAACGTGCTGCGTGGTGAATTGAGTCTGGTGGGGCCGCGGCCTATTGTTGAGGAGGAGGCAAGAAAGTATGGAGACAAGTTTGATCTTTATCTGAGAGTAAAACCCGGGGTTACAGGAATATGGCAGGTATCCGGTAGGAATGATACCTCCTATGAATATCGTGTTATGCTGGATTCTTTCTATGTGCGCAACTGGTCGATATGGCTGGACCTGGTGATTCTGATTCGTACTATTCGGGTTGTTCTGCAAGGACATGGAGCGTACTGAACGTCGCTGGCGAGCTGTGCACCTGCTCCTGGTGCTGGGACTAAACAGCACTAGCATAGTATGGGGGCAGGAGTCTTTATTACGGCATCTGATGGTAGAAACGGGACTGGTCGCCGCCACAGCCGACTCGCTGCCGCTCTGGCTGCATGCAAACCGCCTGGGCATGATCGACCCAGGCGGCACTAATGGGTACGTGCGGGTGCATGCCATAGCCAGCAAACATCTGGGGGGGACCTGGCAGTGGGAAGCAAGTGTTCAACTGGTAGGACGACGCTCGCCCCATCAGACGGTGTTTTTTCCAGAGCTGTACACGGAAGTAGCCAGTACGTGGATACGGTTCTGGATCGGTCGGCGAGTCTATGAGATCGGCGAAACGGCCGGTAAGCTGTCGATGGGATCTCTGGGGACCGGCCTCAACGCAACGCCACTGCCTAAAGTAGTGCTCGAAACGCCCGGATTTCTGACCGTTCCATGGACACGTGGACTCCTGGGCGTTCGCGCATATCTGGCCCATGGATGGTTCGATGATCCACGCCATACACGCGGAGCTTACCTGCACCAGAAGTTTCTTTATGGCCGGTTGCAGTTGGGAAAGTGGAGGTTTTATGGTGGGTTAGTGCATGATGTGCAGTGGGGCGGCACATCTCCTGTCTATGGGCCGCAACCTGATGGCATTGACGATTGGTGGCGTGTGTTCTGGGGCATGGGCGGTGCGCCGGATACGCCATTACCTGAACAGGTATACTACCAGGGTAACCACCTGGGTATCTGGGACGTGGGAGTGAAAGGACAGGTAGGGGCCATCAATCTACACATCTATCGGCATTTTCTTTTTAACGATAAGGATGGACTGAAACTGAAAAACCCTGGAGATGGTCTGTTAGGGATAGCGCTAACGTTTGAGAAGGGGACTATCTCACAGGTGGTGTATGAATACCTTTACTCAAAACGTCAAAGTGGACCAATTCCGCCTGGACCAACGGTGGGGCGAGGAGGGCCCGGAGGACAAGATAATTACTACAACCATTACATTTATCGTTCTGGATGGACCTACTACGGCCGCACGATCAGTAACCCGCTGTTCTTCCCTTATCCCAATGGGCAGATTGTAAATGCCGATCGCATTGCGAATAACCGCATTGTTGCACATCACGTGGGACTGTCAGGTGCGCTGCCAGGCATAGGGCACTATGTGTTTAAGGTGACCTATTCCCGCAATTATGGAACCTACAGAGCCCGTGATGCAGCACGTCAGGAAGGGGTCCCGTACTTCTATGAAAATGGGCCGCGGCAATGGAGCTGGTACATTGCCCTGTCACGGATGCTTTCAGAACAACTGACCTTGCGCATGGCAGTAGCCCGAGATCAGGGACGGGTATACCCCCGAAGCACTGGAGTGGAGGTGACGCTGCGCTGGCAGGGACGCTGACGCAGAAACCTGAAACAATTTGTTCAGGACAACGACGCGCCACGTTGCTTCGCACTTGACTGCAAGCGGCCTGGTAGTTTGTGGAGCCCCGGAGACATTGGTCCCGGGGCTTTTTGAGAGTAACACTCCGCGTTGCCTGATACCTGACTACAGGCGTGAATCTGATTCGGTGGACGCTGAATCCATAGCGTTATCCAGATGTTCTGCTTCTGCGCGGTGTTGTGCAGCCATTGCACAGCGGGATAAAACGAAGCGGAAAAGATGACTGCGGGCGCAGGGACGCACGCTGCTGCTGGCAGGTTCGGCTGCCGGCAACTGTCAGGACCCTTACTGTCGCATGGCAACAGCTGCTCCCCGGGAAGGTAGTGTGGGAGGGTAGCGATATGGACCAGGTGCAAGTGGAGGGGAACCTGTGAGCTATGAATTTCCAAACCAAATCCATCTTTCGCCGCGTGACGGAAGAAGGCAAGCGGCTGGAGTTATTGATTGCCCAGACGGAAAAACGCCTGGAAAACCGAATTACCGAAGAGGCGGCGAAACTGGACAACCGGATCACGGAGGAGGTGTCGCGTCTGGAGCAGCGTATCACGGAGGTGGAGGCACGTCTGGGACAGCACATCACGGAAGTAGAAGCGCGTCTGGACAATCAGTTTGCAGAGGTGAAAGTGGCACTCAGTGAGCGGTATGCGAGTCTGGTGCGCTGGATGTTTATTTTCTGGGCGGGACAGATCGGGGTGATTGTGGCGCTGTTTGCGCTGCTGCGGTAAAGGAGCTAGCAGAAAAGGCCTCCGGTGAGAATGGTTAGGCTCAAAAGGCCTTGCCAGACCGATCTTCCAAAAATGCGGAGGTAGAAGGATGGGCTTCGCGGTACCTGAAGATGGCACTGGGAAGGTGGTTTGGAATCGTGCGGCAGGGGGCATCAACGAGGAAGGTCTGCTCTGATTGGGCGTGGATAGCGCGGAGAAGCTATGTGCAGCAACTTACCACGATGACAGAACGGCCCGCTACGCGTACACGGTGTCAGTAGGGATTATTGGATCTAAGGGGGAGCCGAATGATCAATGATCATCTGGGCTGTTGGTTGTTGGTGGGAAATATCTGTTTGGTCGCAAGGACACTCTCGGGTCCATTGCGTGGGGCATCGAGAGGGCCTCGCGTGTAAGGCAGCAACCCGCCACAAGGCAGCGCTGCTATCTGCCGCTGATTTCTTATCTACGAAGCTATAGCAGGCGGCTTTACACCAGCCCACGCTCTTAACGCAATCCCTACTGCTGCATAAAGACGCCTTCGAGATCCTGAGGCCGGTCACTCTCTCTGTTTCCGCTCCACCGTCGATCGCGGCGTTGTGGTTGGCGCCCAAAGGTATACGTGAAGGTCAGAAATACCTGTTGCGCATTCCAGCTTCGATAAAAGCGCTGGTAGAACTGCTCATCTTCTCGTTCTGTCTGAATGCGCATGGTGTTGAACAGGTCGCTGATGCGCAGGCTCAGGCTGGCCCGTCGATCCAGCAATTGCTGCCGCACCGCCAGGGTGGCCATTGAGTGGCTGGAGATGCGGCCATTTTCAATGTCCATAGGAGCGCGGTAAAAGTAGAAAAACTGAAGCGACAGGCCCGGCCGTAGCTGTAGGGTTGCATTGAGACGGGTGCTCCAGCCGATCGCATCGCTGCCAAAGTCGGTGTCAACGTTACTCCCATCCGTTGTGACCCGGAAGAAGTTCAGGCTGGCGTGGGCGTTCAGCCACTGCCCCATTCGAAAGGTGCCGATGGTTTCCAGGCCCCAGTCGTTGCGGGACGCCAGATTCTTGAACGTAATGATAGAGGTGCCGCTTGCTGGGTCCAGCGTTTCGTACCAGCGGATAACGTCAACCGTGTAGCGGTAGTAAGGGGTCAGGGTAAGGGTAAAGGAGGAAGAGAGCCAGGAATAGCTGAATTCAAAGGCATGAGTGTATTCTGGATCGAGGTAGGGGTTACCCTGACGGCGAAAGAGTGGATCCCGCAGGTCACTTAAGGGATTGAGCTGCCAGGTGCGCGGGCGCCGAATGCGTTTACTGTAGCTCAGGCGAACCTGGTGCGTCTCTGTAGGACGAAAGCTTAAGAAGATACTGGGAAACAGGTTGAAGTAGCGTTGACGGTACGTTTCTCCCAGGGTTTTCTGCTCGAAGGCCGTATAGGCCTGTTCAATGCGGAGTCCGAGCTGCACGCCCCACCAGTCCTGGTCATAGTTCAGAATGCCATAGGCGGCATGGCGCTGAAGCGTGTAGCGGAAGGTGTTGGTGAGCAGTTGTGGGCTGTTGTCCTGAACGCGGTAAGTCTGGGCGTAGTCATTAACGTTTAAATCGCCTTTATAGCCGGCCTCCAGACGAAGTCGGGCGTTCAGGGGACGCATATAGTCAAGCTGAAGCGAGAGGGTCGAGCCATGTTCATCCTGGTCGTTCTGTTCGCGGCGCATCAGCGTCAGGGGATCACCTTCGCGTGAGAGCAACTGTTGGAGGTAGCGCTCCTCGTTATCGTCGCGTTCGCGCTCGTAGCGCAGCTCGGCCGTGAATTCATGGCGGGAAGGCGTAACGATCCGTCGGAAGAAAAGACGGACGTCGGTGTTCAGGTCGTTTCGATTACCGCTCATCTGGCGTTCATACTGCGAGGTTAGCGTCCGGGCAGCGTCCAGATTCTGATACAGGGCCCGGGTACTGGAATTGCCTCCGCGGAAGCTGAGCAGGGTTTGCAGGCCCAGGGATTGGTAGCGGCTCAGGCGATATTCCAGCGTGGTGTTCAGATTATGGGCATAACGCCCGCGCGTGCCACGGTCCAGCTGTTCCAGGTAAGAGAGGGGATCCGTATAGCGGTTTTCCCGAAATCGGGATCCTTCGATGGGACGCTCGCCGGTCCGAAAGCCATAGTTGGTCGTCAGATTGAGCCGGCCTCGCTGGTAGGTCAGAAGCCCTGAAGCATTGTAGGTATTCAGGGTGCCGATTCCCAGCGTCAGGCTGCCGCCTAGCCCGAGATCCCGATTCTGGCGTAGCACGATGTTAATCAGGCCAGCCATGCCGTCGGGTTCGTAGCGGGCGGAGGGGTTCGGAATAATCTCAATGCGTTCGATGGCATCAGCCGGTAGCCCTTCCAGAAAGCGAGTAAGCGCTTCGCCCTGCAGTGCGGAGGGGCGGCCATTAATCAGGATGGCTACGTTTTGATTGCCCCGCAGACTGATGTTCCCCTCAATATCTACTTCGACCGACGGGATGCTACGCAGCACGTCGACGGCCGCGCCGCCAATGCTGACCAGTTGATCGCGCGTATTGTAAACAATGCGATCGATGCCGATCTCTACAGCCGCACGTTCGGCCGTAACCTGCACTTCCTGAAGGTAAGCCGTGTCGGGCTTCAGGTGAATGATGCCCAGGTCGATGCGTAGTGCGTTGGGGGGGCGCAGGACAATAGATGAGAGCACCTGGCGCTGATAGCCAATGAAGCTAACTGTTACATAGTAGCGGCCTGGCCGAAGCCCTTCAATGGTAAAGCGCCCTTGCGCGTCCGTTACCGTACCCGTGACCAACGTGGAGTCGGCAGTGCGCCAGACGGCAACGGTGGCTGCTTCGATGGGTTGTTGGTGGGTAGCATCCAGTACCTGACCTGCGATGTGGGTAGGTAGCCGTCTGCCCTGAAATGGTCGGTCCTGCGCCCAGGCGTATCCGTATACCAGACTGCTCAGCAATAAGCCCCAGAAGACGGTGCGCATGTTGGATCCTTTTGCGTTGGTTATTGCACGTGTTTATACAGTAGGGGTACGCACCGAGATACAGCGCAGGGCACGAGCCGCACCGAACTGTCATGAGTGGCACGTGGGCGCTATGGATGCAGGGTTCAGTGGATAATTACCACAGGGAAAGTCTGGGTCAGGCTTGCGGTGCGCAGGCGAAGCAGGTAGAGACCAGGAGGGAGCCTCCGCCCCTGCAGGTCCCGTCCGTTCCAGTGATACTGAAACGCGCCAGCAGGCAGATGGCCTTGCGTGTACGTCAGGCGGCGTCCCAGCAGGTCAAATACTTCCAGCGTGAATGCACTAGGCGTCGGAAGCGTACCGGAAAGTATCAGAGCCGTGTGGCGGGTAGGAGCAAAGGGTTGCGGATATGGAGGAAAAAAGAGGGGGGGCGAAGCGGCCGGCTCGACAGGGGTTGCGCGAGCCACCTGAACCGTAGTAGACAGATAACGACCTATCGCATCAACAGCTACCCATCGCAGCAGGTGCAGCGTGTCGGCCTTTACGTCTCGCAACATGCCCAGGCGGTATCGTCCGGGTGCAAAAGCGGCGCCGTCAAGACGGTACATCAGCAGTGCGAGGTGGTTCGGATTGTTTTCGACGCGAAAGTGGGCGTTTGCAGGCAGAGCCTGCCGGGCTGCATCGAAGGCGACTGGAGGCAGCATGAGCTGCAGGGCGGCGAATGGGCGTGGTGCTTCTATTTCCAGGCCTGTCATACCGTCTGGTTCAGGTTGCAGATGCAAGGTGATCGGGGCGTCTTGTTTGGCGCTCGTCCGTGGAAAAGGCGGGGGGACAGGTAGAGGATGGCCGTCAGGCCATTGGTTGCGGGCAATCGCCTGCACCAGCACGCCCAGGTCGTTCAAGCGCAACTGACCATCGCCGTGCGGAAACGGTGCTACGTCGAGCACAAGCCGATCCTGCGCTTCGGGCTCTTCCAGCCCAAGCACGTAGCGGATGCCTCGTTGCAGGTCAGCTACATCGACGGCGCCCTCTTCGGTGGCATCCCCCAGGCCGCCGGTGCCCGTCGCTTCGATGATAAGTAAGGTGTCGCTGCCCAGTCCATCATGCTGCACGTGCAGGGAGGCCACGCGCCGGCCAAAATTTCGGAGCGTTGGTTCAAAGCGAACCGTCAGGGGCACGGTGTCATTGGGCGCAACGGCTATAGAGTCGGGCACAATGGTCACGGTAGGATCAGGTGAAAGATAGAAGCGAGCGTGGAGCGGACGCTCGCCGCCGGGATTGCTCAGGTAGACGGTAGCCGACCGGCGGGTACCCACGGGCGTGGCGGGCAGGCGGAGCGTGTCGGGCATCAACACAGCCTGTGCGATGCGCGGACGCACGGTGAGGTGCAGGCGACGTGGATGGAGTGCCAGGCCTATGGAGGGGGCTTCCGGCGTAGCTGCTATGGCCTCTACGGATTGCAAGGTCAGTTGCAGCCGGGTTGTATCGGGGACATCGGCCAGCCCCAATTGGAGCCGGAGTAGCTCTGGATAGCTTCCCGGCGATAGCGTATGCGTTGCATCGCCCAGCAATAATAGCTGCAGCGTGTTGCCCTGTTGGGTGAATTGTAACGTCCATCGGTCCGGATCGGGCAGCGATGCGCCTGGCTCCAGTACCAGGTAAGTGTGCGCATGATGCGGCAACTGGGCTGTCAGCAGCAATCCCTGCAGCGTGGGGGCGTTGCCTCCCAGTTGTAGCTGGAGCCCGAGGCGAACGGTGTCGCGAGCCCGGGCGAGGATATGCGGGGTGCTCCACCCCAGGTGATGCACCGGGAGCGTAGCGGTGACGCGGAGCGGGATCCAGAGGGTGTCACCCTCAAAGGGAAGCATCCAGGTAGCGGTGAACGTGTCGGGCTGAGAAGGCGCTACATAGAGTTTCAGGGTATCGATCTGATGCGGTGCAAGCGTCATGGTATGACGCGTTAACGTCCAGGGAGGAGGGGGAGCGGGAAGAGTTATTGTCAGGGTACGGTCGCTCTGGTTGCGCAGGTAGAGCGGAAGCATTACGGTATCGCCTACGGCTACAAAGCCCGCGTTGATTTGCGCAGGCTGGATGGCAAACGGTCGCTGGTGGAGTTGCCCGGAACCATACAGACGGATATCGTCCAGTTGGAGCCGTGCGCTACTGGTCATGCCGCCCAGGGCATCGAAGCAGAGCTGGAGGGCGGGTGTGCCAGAAAGCTGTGGGGGGAGTGGAAAACGCATGATTTGCCATTTGCTTGCTGATGCGGGCAGGGCTGCACCGGCGACCGCTATGACATAGGGAAACGTGCGGCCTCCATCGACCGAAGCCCGCACCGTCAGATGCAGCGCCGGATAGGAGCGGGTTCGACGCGCCCGGTAAGACAGCGTATCCAGTACCGCTGCGCGTGTGTCAAGCACAGGGGTACAGAGCCGATCTGCCTGGCGCCCGTGGAGCACAAAGCTGAATCCCCCTGAGCCAGGTGATGGAGTCTGGTCGGTCGTGGTCCAGAAGTGCGCCTGCCAGCCTATGGGTAGGCTACCCGTAGTATCGGGCGTTCCGTAGAAAAGTGGCTGCTGGGCAGAAACAGGCAGGGCCCACAGCATGAGGAGCAATCCATAAAAGTGTAGCTTCATGGGTTTATGCAGATTGGATCAATGGGCGACGCTTCAACGGGACAGGCAGATAGGAGTAGCCTGCGCATCCGTGTTCTGGTCTAAAAGACAGTTGTATAATGGATCAATAACCTTGCAGGTTTTGAAAAAGTGTCGAAGTCGCTGAAAACAAATCCGTGCTGTTTGTAAGTGGCTGGGTGCACTCTGTGCAGACCTGGTGATCTTTTAGGCAATCAGGCGTTTCAGTCTGGCCAGGTATAGGGATATATGACTGCATTGCCGCAAAAGACAAGGTGCGACGCTGCCCGGCTGTTTCGACGGCCATGGGTGGAGGTGCTAGTCATCTGGGCCTTCTGGACGTTTCTGGCCGTGCTGGTCGTAACAGGTCGGTTGCTGGATCCGCGCTGGGCGGATCGGGGCGTGTCGCTGCTGCAGCGGCAGGTGCTTTACATCTTTTCGGAATACTACACCTGGGCGCTATTGACGCCGGGTATTTTCTGGCTTAGCCGGAAGCTGGCATTCGACCGTCCCCGCTGGGTGGGGCGGCTGATTTTACATTTGCTGATTGGGCTAATGGTAGCCCTGGCCATGGAAGTATGGGTCGACTATCTCTACTTCTATGTGTATAAGCTCGCGCGTCGGCGCGTCGTCAATTTCGACCTGTTGATGGGCATCCGCCGCTTCTGGTTTATCAATGAGCTGGTTACCTATTTTGCCGTCCTGGCCGCAGGCTTTGCCCGAGACTACTTTATTCGCTATCAGCAGCGGCAGCAGGAGGCAGCCCAACTTCGGGCACAGGCGGCCGATTTGCAGGCGCGACTGACCGAGGCGCGGTTGCGGGCGCTTCGCATGCAGCTCAATCCGCATTTTCTATTCAACACGTTGCATGCCATCTCGGCCCTGGTCGAGCGTGATCCCAAAGGCGTGCGGCACATGATTGCGCGTCTCAGTGAGCTGCTGCGCTATACGCTTGACGAGAGCGTTGCGCAGGAGGTCCCGCTGTCGCAGGAACTGCGTTTTCTGGAGGGTTACCTGGACATTCAGCAGATTCGCTTTCAGGGACGTCTGGAGGTGCGTCAGGAGATCGATCCGGCTGTGCTGGATGCACTGGTGCCTAACCTGATCTTGCAACCGATTGTGGAGAACGCGATCAAGCATGGCGTCAGCCGCCTGGAAACAACCGGACGCATTACGCTGCGTGCCTGGCGGGAAGGAGATTATCTCTGCCTGTGCGTGCGCGATAACGGACCAGGGCTTTCCGGCGACGGACAGTGGCAGGAAGGGCTGGGGCTGCGAAATACGCGTGCCCGGCTGGAAGGCCTTTATGGCGCTGCCTATCGGTTGGAACTGCGCGAACTTCCGGAGGGAGGCGTAGAAGTTTGCCTTCAGCTTCCCTATCATACCGAAAGCGACCTGCGTGTAGCTGCGCATGCCGATGAATGACCGTCCGCTTCGCGTGCTGATTGTAGACGACGAGCCGCTGGCACGGCAACGTTTACTGGATTTGCTAAAAGGACGGGCAGAGATTGAAGTTGTGGGGCAGGCCACCAGCGGTCGGGAGGCTGTTCAGGCCATCCGCTCGTTGCACCCGGATCTGGTCTTTTTAGATGTGCAGATGCCGGGCATGACCGGTTTTGACGTTGTGCGCGAAATCGGTCCTGAACAGATGCCGGTTACCATTTTTGTGACGGCATACGACCAGTATGCGCTTCAGGCCTTTGAGGTGGCAGCGCTGGACTATCTGCTCAAACCGTTTGACGATGAACGATTTGAACAGGCCCTTGAACGGGCGCGCCGTCTGTGGAAGCTCAAAAAGGTGGAAGCGCTACGAGATCGCCTGTTGCAACTGCTGCAGGAAGATCGAACGCCAGAGCCTGCACGGCCACCGAAATATCTGGAGCGCATTGCCGTGGAAATGCGTGGGCAGGTGCGCGTCATTCCGGTTCGGCAGATCGACTATATTACCGCCAGTGGCCCCTATGCGGAGCTGCACGTGGGGGACCAAGTGTACGTGATTCGTGAGCAGATGCAGACGCTTGAAGAGCGGTTGGATCCGGCGCTGTTTATTCGCATTCATCGTTCGGCAATTGTGCGCATTGATCTGATTGACGTGCTGCTGAGGGGAGCCGGGGGGCGTTATGCGGTGCGGCTGAAAAACGGGGTGCGCCTGAAGGTCAGTCGCAGCCGTCGTGAAGCACTGGAACGCCGGCTGGGCTTAAACGCGGAGTGAAAACCAGCAACATATTCCCATGTCCGGGCATCTTAAGGGAAGTCTTGCGCTTGGTCTTGTCATCCTGTCCGTGCAGGCTGCCTGTGCGCAGCGATTGCTGGACCGACGGGTTACGAACCATTCCGGTGGGCCGCTACTACCTGAGCAGGCTGCTTACGACGTCACGTTTTATGATCTCGCGTTGCGCATCGATCCGGCGGCCCGTCGCATCGATGGCACGCTGGAAGTGCAGGCGCGCGTAGTGCAACCGCTCATCTGGTTCGTGCTGGACCTTGACACGGCGCTGACTGTCCAGAAGGTAGAGGAACGGGTAGCCGGACAGTGGGTGCCGCGCGGTTTTGAACATCGCGCCGACGGACGCATCTGGACGCATCTGACACGTACGCGCCAGCCGGGTGAGCGCGTCGTGCTCCGGGTGCATTACGGAGGCGTTCCGCGCGAGGCGCCATATCCTCCCTGGATCGGCGGGTTTACCTGGGCGCGCACGGCCGATGGTCAACCCTGGATTGCTACTTCCAACCAGGGCGAAGGGGCGGACCTCTGGTGGCCGTGCAAAGACCATCCTTCGGATGAGCCCGACTCGATGGCGCTGCGCATTACTGTCCCCGAACCGCTCGTGGTAGCCAGCAACGGGCGGCTGCGCCGCGTCGAACCGCATGCCGATGGCACGCGCACCTACCACTGGTTCGTTTCAACGCCCATCAACAACTACGGCGTTGCGCTGAACATTGCTCCTTACCGAACCGTCGATACCACCTACGTCAGCGTGGCTGGCGATACGATCCCGGTAACGTTCTGGGTACTGCCCGAACGAGAGGCCGATGCTCGCCGCATGTTGCCAGAATTTCTGGATCATCTGGCGTTCTATGAGCGCCTGCTGGGGCCGTACCCTTTCCGTGCGGACAAATACGGGATTGCGCATACGCCTTTCCTGGGCATGGAACACCAGACGATCATTGCCTATGGAAGCGACTTCTCGGATCAACCCTATGGCTTCGACTGGCTACACCACCACGAACTGGGCCATGAATGGTGGGGTAATCTGGTAACAGTCTACGACTGGAAGGATTTCTGGCTGCATGAAGGCTTCTGCACCTACATGCAGGCCCTTTATGCGGAAGAACGGTTCGGCGTGGAGGCCTATCGGGCAGAGTTACGTCGTTACCTTCCCGCTATTCGGAACCGGCGGCCTATTGCGCCCCGCACTTCCAGGACAACCACAGAAATGTACTTTGCAGATCCGGCGACCGGTCAGACGGACAACGACATCTATTACAAGGGGTCCTGGGTGCTGCACACGCTGCGCTATCTGATCGGCGACGAGGCTTTCTTCCGGGCCCTGCGGCGCATGGCGTATCCCGATCCGGCACTGGAGCGCATGTCTGGGGGCTGTGCATGTCGCTTTGCCACGACTGACGATTTTATCTCGCTGGTTGAAGCAATTACCGGACAGGAGCTGGACTGGTTTTTCGAGGTGTACGTGCGCCGCGCCGAGCTGCCCCGTCTTCTCGTAGTGCGCGAGCCAGACCGGCTCGTGCTGCGCTGGGAGGTGCCAGGCGATCTGCCGTTTCCCATGCCCGTGGAGGTGCAGATCGGGGAGACGCGGCGCCGCATTCCTATGCCGAATGGTAAGGCGGTGGTGCCGCTAGGCGAGCTGGAAGCTGACCCGATTATCGATCCGGATCACTGGATCCTGCGCGCCTCCGACTAGTGCGCAGCTCATCCGATCCGGTCGAAGCCGGTGTAGGGGCGAAGCACCTCAGGAATGAGAATCGAGCCGTCTGGCTGCTGGTAGTGCTCCAGCAGGGCCGCCACCACACGAGGTAGGGCCAGGCCGCTTCCATTGAGCGTGTGCACAAAATGGGGCTTGCCCCCCTGGGCCGGGCGGAAGCGGATGCGTGCGCGCCGCGCTTGAAAGTCTTCAAAATTAGAGATAGACGACACCTCTAACCAGCGTTGTTGGCCCGGGCTCCAGACTTCTAGGTCGTACTTTTTGGCCTGCGTGAAACCGGTCTCTGCGGTGCACATCAGCACGCGGCGATACGGCAGTCCCAGCAGGCGAAGCGGCCGCTCTGCATCTTCTCGCAGTTGTTCCAGCGCTTCGTAGCTATGGTCCGGGTGGACAAACTGGACGAGCTCTACCTTATCAAACTGGTGCAGACGGTTCAGACCGCGCACGTCCTTGCCGTAAGACCCTGCCTCACGCCGAAAGCAGGGAGAGTAGGCGCAAAACTTGACAGGAAGCTGATTTTCTTCGAGGATTTCGTTGCGGAAATAGTTAGTGACCGGTACCTCTGCGGTAGGGATGGGATAAAGTTCATCCCGTTCAATCACGTACATCAGGTCCTCCTTGTCGGGAAGCTGGCCCGTACCTCGCGCACTATCAGCGTTGACCAGGAGCGGAGGTTGTATTTCTACATAGCCACCCTCCTGCACGGCCAGGTCCAGGAAGAACTGAATCAGGGCGCGTTGCAGCCGGGCGCCTTTGCCCACGTAGAAGGGGAAGCCGCTTCCCGTCACTTTGGCGCCGCGCTCAAAATCGATCAGTCCGTGGCGCGTGGCCAGTTCCCAGTGCGGACGCGGTGTGAAGTCGAACGTCGGCGGGCAGCCCTCTTCATGCAGCACTACGTTGTCTTCGGGGCCGCGCCCGACCGGAACCGATGGATGGGGAATATTGGGCAACTCCAGCAGGAGGGTTTCGAGCTGCTCGCCCAGCGCGCGCGCATGAGCTTCCAGCGACTTAATGCGTTCTTTGAGACGAGCATTTTCTTCGATGAGCGCCTGGGCTTCGTCGCGGCGCCCTTCGCGCATGAGCTGGCCGATCTGACGCGCGAGCGTGTTCAGGCGATGGCGTGCTTCCTGCAACTCGGTTTGCGTCTGGCGATGCCGGGTGTCTAGGTCTAGGACGCGGTCAACGAGCTGTGGATCGCCCATTCCTTTGACCCGAATGGCGTCTCGCACGCGGTCGGGTTCCTGGCGAATGCGCTGCAGATCCAGCATAGGTTTTCTCTCAGGATACAACCAGAAACAACTTCAGGATAGCGTGACCGGCAAACCCAGGCGTTGGCCTAAATGGCGGAGGGCTTCTGGAATCGAGCGTGGGCGGTAACCCAGTTCGGTTTCAGCTTTCAGGATAATGAAACCTGTGCGTGGGGGGCGGGGGGCCACCTGGTTGAGCGTGGCGCTATCGACCGGTTCGATAAGCGTGCGATCCAGGTCGAACACGTCAGCGATCAGGCAGGCAAAGTCGTAGACCGTCAGAAATTCACGTCCTGAAATATGGTAGATGCCATGTTTATGGTAGCGGACAATGCGTTCAATACCGGCTGCCAGGTCGGCCACGTACGTAGGGGTGCGCCACTGGTCGGTAACAACCCGGATGCGCCGGCCCTGCGACAGTTGTTCGATGACCCAGAGCGCAATGTTGGAGCGGCTGAGCTGCTCGCCGGTCCCATAGACCAGTACGGTACGGGCGATGGCCCAGCGGTCGATTCCCGCTTCCCGCACCACATTCTCACTGGCCAGTTTGGAGCGGCCGTAGAAGTTAATCGGATGGGGGCGGTCTGTTTCCCGGTACGGACCGGCCGCGCCGTCAAAGACAAAGTCGGTAGATACCTGGATGAGGCGGGCGCCAAATTGCCGGCATAGCCGGGCCAGTGTTTCGACTGCTTCAACGTTAACGCGCCAGCAGGCCTCTTTTTCCAGCTCGCACCGGTCGACCTGCGTCATAGCCGCGCAGTTGATCACCACCGTTGGCGTAAAATCCTGAAAAATCCGGCGGACGGCCTGGGCGTCGGTGATGTCGAGCGGCACGTACCCGCAGGAGCCGCCCTGAAAGCGCGGTGCTGGATCGCGGGCGGTAGCCAGCACGTCGTATTCGGCATGCCGGCTGAGTTGGGCAACCAGCTCCTGGCCCAGCAGGCCGTTTGCGCCGGTTATCAGGATGCGCTGGTAGAGCATGACGGTGGGAGTGCGTCGGCGTGTGGCCTAAAGATACACGCAAGCGGGGGATTTCGTTCTGCGGGTTGGCTACTGACTGCCAAAATAGTAACGCAGGCCAATGCCGCCCCCGATGTCGCCTTCCGTTTCAGGAATCAAATGCAAACGGGGAGTCACCTGCAGAAATACCTCAAATCGTTCGGTGAAAAAGTTGATGCCCAGGTTCGCGCTGAGTCCCAGCACCATTTCATTTGCGTGCGACGAGCCTTCACGCACGCCCAGCAGCGCACCGGGACCCAGAAAGTAATTCAGCGGAGAGTCGGGCAGGGGCCGTTCGTAAAGGCCGTGCAGGCTAAAAAAGAAGAAGCGGTCCAGATCGTAAGCCAGCAGAAAGTCGTATGCCGTAAACGAAGCCGGATCGGTCCCGTAGACCTTTAGCGATAGACCGCTGGGATTGCCGATCATGCCGCCCAGGCCAGTATGTCCCGGGGGCGTGTGGGAGTAGGACTGAGCCTGGGCGATAAGGGGGAGCAGGCTGGTTAGCAGCAGTGCAGTGAGCACGCGTCGCATAGGAAGCCCTCAGGGGTTAGGTTCATCGGAGGAAGAGGCCGAAGCAGCCAGCTCAGTGAGCGAGGCCTGCAATTGCCGAGCCTTTTCAGAGGGTAAACGGCCGGACAGCAAAAGTCGGAGCTCCCGTCGACGAGCTGCCTGCTCGTATCGTTCCTGTTCCTCCGGGGTTTCTGGCTGGACCGGAGGAATAGGGACCGGGCGTCCCGTCTCGTCGACGGCCACAAACGTATAAAACGCACGATTGCAGAAACGCCGCGTCTGCGTGAGCGGATTTTCAGCCCAGACGTTGACCTCGACTTCCATCGAGGTGCGAAAGGCACGGTTGACTTGGCTTTCAAGAACGACGATCTCTCCCTGGCGGATAGGGGAACGAAACTCGACAAAGTCGACGGCCGCCGTTACGCACACGCGGTTGGTATGGCGCTGGGCTGAGATGGCCGCGCACAGGTCCATCCAGTGGAGGAGGCGTCCGCCCAGCAGGTTGCCCAGGCCATTCAGGTCATTGGGAATGACCATTTCGGTCATGACGCATCGAGAGTGGCGTACAGGTCGCGCTTCCATGGTTACGTGCGCTGCGTTTAAGGTGGCGTCGCGCAAAATTCTGCAATCTCGCATGGGCTGCACAAGAGGGCATGTTTGAAAGGCGTGGAAAAATCAGGTCTTTCGTTTTTGCTTACGAGCGGCCGGAAATAGAATGTTGTTCAGGATAAGTCGGTAGCCAGGAGAGTTTTTGTGCAGGCTCAGGTCGGTAGGAGGGTCGCCCACAAAGTGCTGGTAGTCTTCCGGATCGTGGCCTGCGTAGAACGTGAAGAAACCCCGTCCGAACGGGCCATAAAGATATTTAACCTCGTCTCGACCTGGTGCTTCGGCCAGAATAACGACTTCGGGTTTGATCAGGGATTTGCGAAAGGCGGTTGTTTGTCCGATGAATCCCTTGATAGTGGCCACATGATTCTGCGTGAGCATGGTGGGGACCGGGTCCCATTTGGCGCTGAACTCATGCAGCGTGAAGTAGTCGAGGGCTGGATCGCGCAGTTGGGGTGGGGGAGGGCCTACGTCGATGTCGGAATGCTCGTATTCGTATGGATTAAAAACGGGGGTGAAGTTCGTAAAGGCCAGCGTCTGGCTATAGTCGAGTTTCTGAAGCGCATCGGGATCGACCGGATCGCCGTCATATTCGGCCGGTACGATGTCGGTGTTGTGCGCTGCCAGCGCAATGTCGAAGGTATCCGTGCCCGAGCACATGGCAAACAGAAAGCCCCCCCGGCGCACATATTCTCGAATGGCCTGGGCTACGGCCAGTTTGAGCTGACTGACTTTGCGAAAGCCATGCTTGCGAGCAGTGGCTTCGTCCTGGCGTTGCTGTTCAATGTACCAGGGGCGGTTTCGGTACTGGATAAACTTGCCGAATTGGCCAGTAAAGTCTTCGTGATGCAGGTGTAGCCAGTCGTAGTCCGCCAGGGCCCCGTTTAGCACGTCATCGTCGTAGATCTGCTGGTAGGGCACTTCCGCATACGTAAGGGCCAGCATAACGGCATCGTCCCAGGGCTGGGTGTAGGGAGGAGCGTAGACGGCAATGCGGGGTGCTTTTTCGAGGCGAACGACCGCGGTGTTGCGGTCTTCAGCTTCTACTTCCGCTAAAATGCGAGCGGCGGTGGCCGGGTCAATGGATTCAAAAGCGACCCCGCGAATGCGCAGTTCGGCCTGCAGGCCGGGAAAGTCCTGCAGCAGAAAAGCACCGCCGCGGTAGTTGAGCAGCCAGTCCACGTCAATGCCCTGGTTGAGGGCCCAGTAAGCTATGCCGTAGGCTTTCAGGTGGTCGGTCTGGTAAGCGTCCATTGGAATAAGGATCTGCTGGGATGCTGCCGGAGCAGCCGCCAGCAGCCATATCAGTAACAGGTACCCGCGTCGCATGGCCGTTCAGGCGTCTTGTTCTCGGAGGGTACGAATGCGCAGGCGCACTTCTGGGATCAACGGCGAACCAGGGAATTCGGTAAGCAGGCGCGTGTACGTTTTAAGCGCAGCCGCTGGATTGTGCAAGTCTTCTTCCTGAATGCGCGCTGCCTCGTACAAACTCTGGTCTCGTAGTGGACTCTGCGGGTAGCGCAGAGGAAATTCGAGCAGGAGTGCCAGAGCTTCTGCAGGGCGTCCCAGTTGGCGCAGCAGGTGAGCCCGCAGCAACGTTACGTCGTCGGCAATGGGATGCAGGCCTACGTTCTGTTGCAATGCGTTGAGGGAGTCGAGCGCAGCAGCGAGCTGGCCCTGAGCCAGCAACAACCGGGCATAGGCGTACCGTCGCAGCGGTGTGTGGAGCGAGTCGGGACCTCGGTTCTCCTGAATGAGCAGCCGGAGCGAGAGGGCATCATTTGCAATGTCAGAGGCAGCATCTTCAACGAGAATATCCAGTTGGGCTAGTGCTGCCTCGAAGGCACCCTCGTAGAAGTCAAGCAGAGCGAGCTGGTAACGGGCCGCTTCGGCCAGCGGGCCCGTTCGGCGCGTTTCAAGCAGCCGGAGGAAGGCCAGGCGTGCAGCGCTCAGGTTGCCGTTTTGCAAAGCCAGTCGTCCCTGGTCGAAGCGGGCCTGCCAGGCCACCTCGTGTCCGCCAAACCGCCGAATCACTACGGCCAATAAGGAGTCGGCATGGTGGGAATGATGCAGCACGTCCAGCTCCAGGCGGGCCAGACGATGCAGGACGTCTGGAAAGAGGGGATGACCGGGAAAAGTGGTCAGAAAGCGCTGGTACATCATGCGGGCATGCTGGGCCGCCGTAGTATCGCCAGCACGCGCCTGTTGTTCGTAGAGCCGCCCCAGTTCATAGTGGGCTTCTGGGAGGATGGGGCTGCCAGCTTGCCGCAGAATCTCTTCCAGTGCAGCCCGGGCTACCTCCAGGGCGCCGGCATCCCGCGCCTGCAGCGCGAACTGCAGGAGTAACTGGCCCTGGGCCTGCTGGAGTCGATCCAGTGCCCGGTAGACCTTCAGCGCCTCGTTGTAATTGTCATTGCGCAGGTAGAGCCAGGCCAGCATCTGACGGAAGGCAGGATTTAAGGGAGTGCGGCGGACCGCTCGCTTGAAGACGTTAATTCCTGCCTCACGGGCTGCCGGCTCTTCCAGAAAAGGCTCCAGGCGCGTCTGCACCAGACCAAGGCGACGGGCATCCTGCTCCAGAAAGCGCCGGTAGGCTTCCATAGCTTCCTGATAACGGCCGTTCAGGCTGTACAGGTAGGCCAGGTCCAGTAGGAAGAGGGAAGGATTGGACAGGGCTTGTTGGGCGCGTTCCAGCACGCGGATTGCTTCATCAAACCGGCGCAACGCAAGCAGGGTCTGGTAGACCACGCGATAGGTGCCACTTTTCCGGGGAGCTGCCTGGATAGCTGCTTCCCAGGCAGCTCTGGCGGCTGTTTCATTTCCTTTCAGGTAAAGCAACCGGCCTTTTTCGGCGAGCAAAGAAGGATTGGGAGCCTGGTCGTCCAGGCGTGCTTCAATAAGCCGGATCGCATCATCGTAGCGTTTGAGATTTTCGTACGTCTGTTTGAGCCGATCATAGAAAATGTACACGTCGGGGCGTTCCCGGTACAGCGATTCCAGCAGTGGAAGGGCCTGCTGGTACTGTCCGCTACGAAGCAATTGCTCGGCAGCGCGATAGCGCACCATGAGCAGGCTATCGGGAGCCTGCGCCTGGGCAGCATAGGCCAGGACAAGAGACAGAACCACCGGGAAGCAAATCCTGCCCATTATGCGTGCAAAGCTTCGAGGCATACGCAGGAACGTTGGAAGCAAAAGGGAACCCTTCGTCGTACAGAGAGCGCTCCGATTCGTTTCCACCGACCAGGCAACCTATGCAGGAAACGGCAGATACAACATCGGCTTCATCGGTTGCTGCGCCCCGTAGGCTGGCCGTGCTGGGGGCTACGGGTTCGATTGGCACGCAGACGCTTGACATCGTACGGCTTTTTCCGGATCGGCTCACAGTGCAGGTCTTGACGGCCCGGCGCAATGCAGCCCGTTTACTTCAGCAAGCCCTGGAATTTCGTCCTGCCTGTGTGGTGATTGATGATCCGGAAGGATACCGGCAACTCCGTGAGGCGCTTCGAGGCACAAGCATAGAAGTGTTGCAGGGAGAGCAGGGGTTGTGCGCCTGCGTCCAGCGGCCGGATGTGGATGTGGTGATGGCAGCGCTCGTGGGCTTTGCCGGATTGCGTCCGGTACTGGCTGCCCTGGAAGCCGGGAAGCAGGTAGCGCTGGCCAACAAAGAGACGCTGGTAGCGGGTGGTGCCCTGGTGCGGCAGACGCTGCGTCGGTATGGTGGGACGTTGATTCCGGTAGATAGCGAGCATTCGGCGATTTTCCAGTGCCTGGTCGGCGAGACCCCTGCGTCTGTGGAAACCCTGATCTTAACAGCTTCGGGCGGGCCGTTTCGCACGCGTCCGCTGGAGACCTTTGATCGTATTACACCGGATGAAGCGCTCTGCCATCCAAACTGGTCGATGGGCGCCAAGGTAACGGTTGATTCCGCTACCATGATGAACAAGGGCCTGGAAGTGATCGAGGCCCACTGGCTCTTCGAGCTGCCTGCCGCGCGCATTCAGGTACTGGTGCACCCGCAGTCGATCATTCACTCCATGGTAACCTTTGTGGATGGGTCGACTAAAGCACAGCTTGGCGTCCCCGACATGCGGCTGCCCATCCAGTACGCGCTTAGTTATCCGGAACGCTGGGAGGCCCCTCATGAACGCATCGATTGGGCGCGGCTGGGACGGTTGGATTTTGAAACGCCTGATCCGGCACGCTTTCCCTGCCTGCCGCTGGCCTACGAGGCGCTGCGGCGTGGAGGAACAGCCCCGGCTGTCCTTAATGCAGCGAACGAGCAGGCCGTCCAGCTCTTTTTGCAGGAACAGATTCGCTTTACTGACATAGCGCGTCTGGTTGAGGCAGCGCTGGAGCACCTGAGCGAGCCGGATGCGGTGCCTTCCTATGAGCATCTGCAGGAAGCCGACCGGCGGGCGCGGCAATATGTGCTGGAACTCGCAGGTGTAGCCGCCCATTGAAGGCGAGCGATCCACCGTTTGAAGCTTTTGCTGCCATTCAAGCATGGAAAGCGTGCTGAGTTTGCTGACCTACGTGTTCTGGGTGGTCCTGGCCATCATGATTCTCGTGTTTACGCACGAGATGGGCCACTTCCTGTTTGCCCGGCTTTTCGGCATGCGGGTAGAGAAGTTCTCTATAGGTTTTCCTCCAAAAATTTTTCGTTGGCGTCGCGGCGAAACAGAGTACGTGATTGGGGCTACGCCGCTAGGTGGGTATGTAAAGATTGCCGGTCTGATTGATGAAAACCTGGACGCCGAGTTTGTGCATCGGCCTCCCCAGCCCTGGGAATTTCGCGCGAAGCCCATCTGGCAACGCATGCTGGTCATTTCGGGCGGTGTACTTTTTAACGTGCTCCTGGCCGTTGTCATTTTTGCCGGGCTGAAGCTGGCCTATGGCGAGCTCTACATTCCTGCTGAGAATGTGGAAGCTGTGTACGTAGCAGAGGGCTCGCTGGCGTATGAAATGGGGCTGCGCACCGGAGATCATATTGTGGCGGTAAACGGGCGGCCGCTTGAACGCTATGGCGACCTGCGTAATCTGGAGGCCTTGTTGGCTGATCCGTTTACGGTCACCGTTGTGCGCAACGGCGATACGCTGACGTTTACCGGTCCGCCCGACCTGATGACACAGCTCAGCCGTCGGGGTGGGGTGCTGGGCATTTCGGTAGATCCGCCTCTGGTAGGCGGGGTGTTGGAGGGATCGCCTGCAGCGAAAGCTGGCCTGCGAACAGGTGACCGGATCCTGGCCATCGATTCGGTAACGATTAGCTTCTGGAATGAGCTGGTCGCGGTGGTGCAGCAGCGGAGCGGCCAACCGATGCGGGTGCGTTGGCTGCGCGCGGACACCAGTGCTGCGGTGCCTGAAGGAGCGGTTGAAGTAGCGCGCCGTCCCGATGGGGTGGTATATGAGGCTACCATCACGCCGTACTACGACCCGGAGACCAAGCGTTACTACCTGGGCATTGCGGCGCCTACGCCGCGGCTCCTGATGGAATACTTCGGAGTGCAGCAGGTGCGCTATGGAATCGGGTCGGCGCTGCTGGCCGGTGCAAAGGAGACGTGGACGCACACGCGCGTGATCCTGACCAGCCTCCGCCGCATGGTGACGGGCCAGGAGAGCTTCCGGGAAAATGTAGGAGGGCCCATCATGATCGCCAAGGTCACGAAGGAGGCGGCGGAGGCGGGCGCCCGTGCTTTCTGGAATATTGTGGCCATTCTATCGATCACGCTGGCTATTGTGAATATTCTGCCGGTGCCAGCGCTGGACGGAGGGCATTTGCTCTTTTTGCTCTATGAGGCCGTAACGCGGCGCGAGCCGTCGGTGCGCGTGCGCCTGGCTCTGCAGCAGGTAGGCATGATGCTCCTGATAGCCTTTATGGCGTTTGTCATTCTGAATGATCTATTGCGGCTGTAACGGGTTTAACTGAGGGACCTGAACCGGAAAGACGTGCGCAGTACCACCAACATGGCCGAGCCCGTGACGCTCACGGGCAAGGAGCAGACCGAGGAAGACCGGGCGTTGCAGGAAGAACTCCGGCAGCGAGGACCGCTGCCCGTTCATATTGCTATCATTATGGACGGCAACGGTCGCTGGGCGCAGCAGCAGGGTAAGCGGCGGGTGGTCGGCCATTATGAAGGCGTTGAGTCAGTGCGCGACATTACAGAGGCCTGTGCGCAACTGGGCATTCCGTATTTGACGCTCTATACCTTCAGCACGGAAAACTGGCAACGGCCGGCCTCCGAAGTTAATGCGCTCATGCAGCTTCTGGTGAAGACGATTCGACGGGAGAAAAAAGCGCTTCTTGAAAATGGGGTGCAGTTGCGTGTGATCGGCGATGTGGCGCAACTGCCCGCTGTATGCCAGAAGGAACTGGCGCAGGCTGTTCGAGAAACGGCCCGGAATGATCGGCTGGTGCTGACGCTGGCGCTCTCGTATAGCGGCCGCTGGGAAATTGTGCAGGCGGCGCAAAAGCTGGCGCGCAAAGTGCAGGAGGGCGCGCTGCAACCCGACGACATCGACGAACAGACGTTTGCAGCAGCTCTGCCCAGTGCCGAGCTGCCTGATCCAGATTTGCTGATCCGAACAGGAGGGGAGTTCCGCGTCTCCAACTTCCTGCTCTGGCAGATTGCCTACACCGAACTGTACATTACCGATATTTACTGGCCCGCTTTTCGGCGGCGTCAGCTTTACGAGGCCATCCGTAGCTATCAGAATCGCGAGCGACGGTTTGGCCGCATTGATGCATCCGATACGAATGGCGTCCGATAAAACGTTAAGAAAGAACCGAACGCACTACGCAGGAGCTGCTATGCCGGGCATGCCGCTCATAAAACGGATAATGGTGGGGTGGTGCAGTGGATTGCTGCTGGCGCTGGGCGTAGCGCAGGCGCAGACATTTACGCCCAATGGCGTTAGCCGTGTGGTACTGCAGGGGTTGGAGATTGAAGGGGTAAGCCGAGAAAGCACCGAAGACATTGTGCGGCAGGCCAGTGGATTGCGCATTGGCCAGGAGCTGACGCTGCCGGGCGATCCGGCGCTGGCTGAGGCCATCCGAGGCATCTACCGGCTGGGACTTTTTTCCCAGGTGCAGATTGTAGAGCAACGCCGTGAGGGAAATGCCGTGTATTTGACCATTCGCGTCAAGGAGGAGCCCCGGCTGGCAAGCTATACGTTTTCGGGCCTAAAGAAAGGTGACCGGAAGGAACTGCGCAAGCGGCTCCCGCTGTTTCGGGGCGCGCGGGTTCGCCCGACCGATATTGAACGGTCCGAGCAGATCATTCGCGACTATCTGAAAGAAAAAGGCTACCTGCTGGCAAAAGTTACGACCCACCGCGAAGAGAATGAGGCCGGCGAAGTTGTGCTGCACTTTGCGGTGGATCGTGGAGAAAAGGTCAAGATTGGTAAGATTATTTTCGAGGGAAACAAGCAGATCTCCGATGGCAAGTTGCGGGGCAAGATGAAGCACACCAAGCAGAAAAGCTGGTGGCGCTTCTGGCGTAAAGCCCGTTTTGATCCGGATAAATTCCAGGAAGATCTGCAAGCTATTATTGACTATTACAACGAAAAAGGTTTCTACGATGCGCGCATCGTAGACGACACTGTTTACCTGGCTGACAATACGGAGAGTCCGGAGCTGATTGTTAAAATTACCGTCCACGAAGGGCCTCGCTACTACATTCGCCATATTGAATGGGAAGGAAATACGGTGTTTTCGGACGAGACGTTGACCGAGGCCCTGGGCTTCAAGAAAGGGGATCCGTTCAACCGAAAGAAGCTGGAAGAAAATCTGTACGGAAACCGGCATAGCACCGACGTCTCCAGCCTGTACATGAACCGGGGCTACATGCTCTTTCGAGCGGAGCCTACGATTCGGGTAGTGGGGCGCGACTCGCTGGATCTGCATTTTGATGTATATGAAGGCGATGTGTTTGAGTTTGGCACCATCAACATTGTGGGTAACACCAAGACAAAGGAGCACGTCATTCGTCGGGAGCTGTACACGATTCCGGGACAGACCTTCAGCCGGGATGCCATTCAGGAATCGATTCGACGCCTGGCCCAGCTCAATTATTTCAACCAGGAGGCCCTGGCTGCCGGCCCTGAGGTCCAGATCAATCCGGAAAAAAAGACCGTTGACCTGACCTATAAGGTAGAAGAGGTAGGCAGCGACCAGCTTGAGCTTTCGGGCACGTGGGGACAGTTAGGTCTGATTCTTATGTTGCGCTTTACGCTCAATAATTTTTCGGCGCAGAATCTGTTTAACGGTAAAGCCTGGCGACCGCTGCCGGCCGGCGATGGACAACAGCTTTCTCTGAGCGTACAAACCAACGGCACGTTCTATCAGAGCTACGGGATTTCGTTTACGGAGCCCTGGTTCAGGGGGCGTCCGAACCCAGTCGGGTTTGCACTCGACTACACACGCTTTAGCGATTATCCCTTTTTCAACAACGTAGGCGATTTGACCACCTTTACCAGTCGCGTCTTTTATGAGCGGCGGCTGAAATGGCCCGATGATTACTTCACCGGGTCGCTGGGGTTAGGTTTTCAGTATTTTGAAAACAATAACTTTACCGCTACGTTGCCGCGCGGCGTTAGCAAAGAGATCACGCTGCGTGCCGGACTGACGCGCAATTCACTGGACAATCCGCTGTTTCCAACCGTCGGTTCGCTCGTACGGCTATCGGTAGATGTGGCGCTGCCGTTTGGCGACTTCGTGCAGTACCACAAATGGCGGCTGAAGACAAGCTGGAACGTGCCGCTCTTTAAGAAGGTGTCGCTGGGCTTTGGGACAGAGTTTGGCTTTATTGGATCGATCACCGGTGATCCGGTAGTTTTTCAGCGGTTTATTGTAGGCGGCTCGCCCTTTGATACGCAGGGGGCCTTTGGCTACTATGGCAAGGATATTGTCTACATGCGCGGCTATCCGCTGGGGGTGCTGGGGCCGCGCCTCAATAATGAGCCGATTGGAGGACGCATTCTGAACAAATACACTTCGGAATTGCGCTGGCTGGCGGTGCAAAGTCCGCAGCTTCAGGCGGCCCCGTATTTGTTCATGGATGCGGCCAATACATGGGATCGCTTTGCTACCTATAATCCTGCGCAGCTTTTCCGCTCGGCCGGTTTGGGCGTGCGACTCTTCCTGCCTATCCTGGGAATGGTTGAGCTGGTCTACGGGTACAACTTTGACGAATTTCAGCCCATCCCGACGCAGGGACACGACGGATCACGGCGCTGGTACTTCCAGTTCTCGCTGGGACAGGGCTTCAATAACTAACAGATTGGCTTACGTATGGGGCGGCTATGGCCTGTACTCGTGGCAGGGATGCTGTGTCTGGCCGGCGCAGGGCAGGCGCAGCACCGCATCGGGTATGTAGATACAGAGTATATTCTGAGTAAACTGCCGGAATATCAGGCGGCGCAACAGCGGCTGGACCAGATGGTCCGCGACTGGCAGGCTGAGCTGGACCGGCGGCGGCAGGAAATTGACCGCATGTTTGAAGAATATCAGGCGCGTGAGTTGCTTTATACGCCAGAAGAACGGCGACGGCGGCGGGAGGAGATTGCGCGTGCGGAGGAAGCGCTCGACCGTCTGCGGCAGCAATACTTTGGGCCAGAAGGCGAACTGTTCCGTCAGCAGGAGACGCTGCTGCGCCCTATTCAGGAACGGGTGTTAGAAGCTATTGAAGCGGTAGCGCGTGACCAGGGGTATGACTATGTGCTGGACAAGGCAGCAGCGCCTGTGTTGCTGTACGCACCGCCGGAACATGACCTGAGTGATCGGGTTCTCGCCGAGCTTAATGTGAATGTTGATTCGAGAAATTGAGGGTTAACCAACAAGGAAACCACCTATGCGCAATCGTCGCTTCACGTTGTGGGCGCTGGTCGGCGCCGCTCTGACAGTCAGCTTACTCAAGGCCGAAGGTAGCCTGGCGCAACCGCTGCGCATCGGGTACACCGATCCCGATGTGATCATTATCAATATGAAAGAATACCAGGATATTCAGCAGCAACTGCAGAAGGAAGCGCAGGAGAGCCAGACGGCTTTGCAGGAAATGTTCAATGAATACCAGCAGAAGCTGGAGCGTTATCAACGCCAGCGCGCCTTGCTTTCTGAACAGCGCCGTCAGGAGCGAGAGCAGGAGCTGCTGCAGCTTCAGCAGGAAATCCAGGAAGCTACCGCGCGCCGCCAGCAGCAACTGGCGCAGCGCGAGGCTGAGCTGATGCAGCCGCTTCTGGAACGCGTGCAGCAGGTGATCGACCAGGTAGCCCGGGAGCAGAACCTGGACGTGGTGTTGCGGGCACAAGCGCTTTTGTATGTCAAGGAAGGCCGTGTGGTGGATATTACGCGGGAGGTTGCACGCCGCCTGGGCATTCAGGTGCCGGAGGATACAACTGCGGTTCAGCAGAACTGAACGCCAGCTATCGGGTTGTTCTCGGCGGGCGTCGGAGCCAGGCGCCCGCTTTTTCGTTGGAATAAACACGCATACCTCCAACGCACCTGACCCGGCTTCGGCATGAGTACACAGACCGTCCCTTCTTCGACGGTGGTCAACGCGCGGCGAGTGACCACCCAGACGCTTCAGGAAATGAAAGCAGCCCGCATTCCTATTGCGGCGCTGACTGCCTATGACTACACGCTGGCACGCATCCTGGACGCGGCTGGGATCGATGTGATCCTGGTGGGCGACTCGGCTTCTAATGTAATGGCTGGTCATGAGACGACGCTGCCTATTACGCTGGATCAAATGATTTACCATGCGCAATGTGTCGTGCGGGCTGTGCGGCGGGCACTGGTGGTGGTCGATCTGCCTTTTGGGTCCTATCAGGGCAATCCGAATGAAGCGCTGGCCTCTGCCATTCGGGTTATGAAAGAAGCCGGGGCACATGCGGTTAAGCTGGAGGGGGGACAGGCAATTCTGGAAGCTGTGGAGCGCATCGTGACTGCCGGCATCCCTGTAATGGGGCATCTAGGGTTAACGCCCCAGAGCATTTATCGCTTTGGCACCTATAAAGTACGGGCGCAGGAGCCCGACGAAGCGGAACAGTTGCGGCGCGACGCCAAGCTGCTTGAAGAGGCCGGATGCTTTGCCATCGTGCTGGAGAAGATCCCGGCCGCGCTGGCTCGTGAGGTAACCGCGTCGCTGCACATCCCCACCATCGGCATCGGAGCCGGTGTGGAGTGCGACGGACAGATTCTGGTGCTGCATGACATGCTCGGATTGACCACCGACTTTAACCCGCGCTTTGTGCGTCGCTATGCACGACTTTCAGAAACGATCACGGAAGCTGTGCAGCACTACGTGCAGGACGTGCGGCAGCGCGCATTTCCTTCCCCTGAAGAAAGCTACTGAGCTTGCGCTATGAGTCATCGGACGCCTGAGTCAATCCGACAGCCGTTGATTCTGGTTTGCAACGACGACGGAATTAATGCGCCCGGTATTGCCGCCCTGGCTGCTGCCATGGATGCCCTGGGCGAGGTGTACGTGGTGGCTCCGGCTACCGAGCAAAGTGCGGTGGGCCATGCTATCACCGTGCGCGATCCCGTACGCGCTTACCCGCAGCCCTTTGCGGTGCCTTCCGGCGAAGTGCCGGCCTATGCTGTCTCGGGCACGCCGGCCGATTGCGTCAAGCTGGCGGTCAATCAGCTATTACCCCGTCGCCCGGATCTGGTCGTCAGCGGCATTAACCGAGGACCCAACACGGCCGTTAACGTGATCTATTCGGGTACGGTCAGCGCGGCAACCGAAGCCGCTATTCTGGGCATTGATGCCATCGCTTTTTCGCTATGCAACTGGGAGGCACGTGACTACCGCGCAGCCGCTCACTACGCGCAACGAATTGCTCATACCGTACTAACCCGCGGGCTGCCACCGGGTATTCTCCTCAACGTGAACATTCCCGATTTGCCGCTTGACGCCATCAAGGGGATTGCCGTTACCCGACAGGCTCGCTCGCGCTGGGAAGAAAGCTTCGCCGAACGCCGAGATCCCTACAACCGGCCCTACTATTGGCTTACCGGACGTTTTGTAAATCTGGACGATGGAGATGATACGGATCTGGAAGCGGTCAAGCAGGGTTATGTCTCCATAACGCCGCTACAACATGATCTGACAGCCCATGCCTACCGGTCTATGTTGAGCCAATGGAACTGGGAGGCCGACACCTTGCCGTGCCATTCGGAAATTTCTCCCTCGAAGCCCAATGAAAACATATCAGGAGACGCTGCATCGGAGCACCAGCGGGCACGGTGATTTGCAGGATCTCACGCCGGACGTTGCGGCGGTTGTGGCGCGTTCAGGCGTGCAGCGTGGGCTGGTGCACATCCATGTGGTAGGCAGCACGGCGGCAATTGGGACGATTGAGTTCGAACCGGGCTTGCAACAAGATCTGCCTGCCGTGCTGGATCGGCTGATTCCACCTGGAAGATCCTACCTGCATGAACGCACCTGGCACGACGGCAACGCGCATTCCCATCTTCAAGCCACGCTGATAGGGGCCTCAGTAACCGTACCGGTGCGTGATGGCGCTCCGGTGCTGGGCACCTGGCAGCAGATCGTGCTGCTGGAATGCGACGTCCGGGCTCGCCAGCGCGAAATCATCGTGACTGTGCAGGGAACGTGATACGGATAGGCTGCCTTTGGCTGCCCTCTCTCCGCTGAAGAGGGGCATGCTTGATGATTTTTCTTCCTGAGGGAGGGGAGACCACATCCATGCAGACAACCCCTGGGCTTGCATTTTCCGCTTTCGCGTTTTCTTGTCTATAACCACGGCGACGGGATGATCCCCGTCACCGGCCGTTCTTGGTTGATCCGCAAGCCCTTTCCCCAACCGAAAGCGAAAGGTGCCATGAGAAGCCCATGGCTTCCCCTACCCATTTTCCAGCCGGAACGCTGGCTGGAGCTGCCGGCCACCAAGCTGCAGGAAATCTACGTGCTGGATTCGCGTGGTGGGAAGGAAATTTTCTGGGCGCAGGAGCCCTCGGGGGATTCGGTGCAGGTGGTGCAGGGGCAGGGGGTGGAGGCGTTGCCGGAGGCGCAGGAGGTGGCGCCGGTAGTCTACGACGTGTTGGGTCGGGAGGTGGTGCGTCGGCGGCCGGGTTGCATGGCGGCGGACTGGCACCGGATGACGCTGGCCGCAGGCAACTGGCCCTCGGGAAGCTATGTGGTCACGTTTTGACCTCTACAAAAAACCGCTCCAGACCGACACCACTTACTACCTGTTCAACGCCAATCCCTTCGACCGAGAAAGGGTCGCCAGGAGAGAGCTTCCGCGGGATGATGGGCAGTTTTGGAGAAGATGATGGGATCTGGGGCTCAGCTTGTACTGGATTGCGCGGGAGGATTCGTTGCAGAGCTGGGTGCGTTTCAGTCGCATCGATACGGTGCAGACCGAGCCGTTTCTGCTGGTCTTTTACGAAGGAAGCTTCGAGCTGATGCTCTCGCCGGATTTCCGTTCGTATCGGAGTCGGTATCCGGACGCGAAGCTGCATTTTGTGGGGCGGTTTCGGGTGCCGGCCGTGCCGTGGGATTATCTGCACCGCTGCGGGCGGGAACGTAACTGCCTGCCCGTGCCGGTGCGCACGTTCTGACACGCGCCCTGCGCCTGCCCGGCCGGCCACTTGCTGCGCTGCCTGAGCGGCTGCACGCTGCTTCTACCCTGACGTTTAATGCGATCCTTCCTCATGCTCCGATGCTTTCCTGGCGCCTGTGCGGCAGGCTTCGAGGCCTTTGCGCGAAGTGTATCATGCGGTCTGCCAGATTACGGGTCAGATGAATCAGGTTGCCGTTTGTCGATTTTTTATTTTTATATACATAAAGATAGAGGTGGATATGAATATAGTAATAATAATACCTATTTGAATTTTTGTATCATCAAATAAACTTTTAAAGAATATGTACAATGGAGATGTTAACAAAATGCTCGATATTATAGAGGTAAGTAAAATCGATTTCTGTTCTTTTATATATAATGTTTGAGAGAAGGTAATATATCCTGTTATTACAAAAAATAATAGACATCCAAAAGCAAATGTGAAAAACCATTTGTCCCATTGAAGACTTAATCCCTCCGTAACAACTGTCAAAACATAACTTAAAGAAAACATAACTATGGAAACAAAAAGAATTAGAGCAGGATATCGCCTATTAATCTTTCTGATTAGATCATATACGATCATAGCATCCATTAATTTTTTTCTCTACTGGGGATTAATTATTTCGTCACATGCGTTCAGATAATACTCATTGTTTTTGCAATTTGTGTAATTCTCGCGGCACCACCTTGCTTTTTCTGTTTTGTATATATCGCGTTTGAGTAGCAGATAAACACCTATTGACCCGACTGCGCCTATCGCTGCTCCTACAACACAACTTTTGAAGGGACCCCATAATGCCGGGAAAGGAACCTTTTCCATCAACCCCAGCGCACCCAAGCATCCAGCAGCAGTACCGACGAGCGCGCCTTGAGCGATCCCCTCCCACGACCAGTAATCTCCATACTCCGGCATGCTGTTGAGCTCACATGTCGTGTTCTGCTGCGCCAGCCGAATCCATCCCCTACCACCCAGAATACCCCAACGCGCCATCCCACCACTACCTGACTTCTCCAACAACTCCCGAACCACCGACCAGAACGCCTCCACCCACTCCTCCCGACCAAACACCAACACCGCAACACTATACAACACCCCCGAACTCCACAGCAACACCCCCGAACGCTCCGCCCCCAACGCCGCCACCACCGCCGCCTCATACCGACCCAGCCGCTCGTCCAACTCCGCCACCGTATGCGACGTCCGAAACACCTCCCACAATCGCTCCATCCACACCTGCTGCTCCGCATCCAACCCCAGACTGTCCCACCAGGCCGTCTGACGATCCCCCGAGCGAGCCTGCGCCAACACCAACTGCGCCCGACGATACCCCGTCAGCACACCCGTCACCCCATGCGTCCGCTCATAAGCTGCCAGCGCCGCCTCCAGCAACCGACTCACCGCCTGACGGTGCCAGCCGCTTGCCCGCCCGAAACGCTTCCTGGCGCCGCACATAACGCACCACGAAACGCGCCAGACGCTCCTGCTCTTCGACCAGCGCTCGCCGAAAACGCGAAGGATCCAGCACCGCCTCCTGGTTCGGCGTTGGTGTCCAGCCCTCGCACCCCGACAGGCCCACCAGCAGCGTGAAAAGTCCGATCGCAACGACAGGGCGTCCGGAGCGAAAACGAGCCATCCCTTTCAGGACATAGATAGGTTTGGTGTGAGAAACGTACCATAAAACGCTACTATATTTTTTTTTAACAGGGCAAGTGATCATGTATCATGATTCCATGAATAATAGTCAGTTTTTCTTTGATTGGTAAGCGCTTGGCCTGAGTGAAATTGCTTCTATTTATGCAACAGTTTTGAAAAATAAATTATGGTGATCTATTGCTTTGTTGGACAGCGTGCTTTCCCGTGCAGCGACGATTCGGGTTCGGTCGGGATGGGCGGATGAGCAACAGGATGGAAGGATTGGACCACGAGGTTGAGGGGAGGCAGGGAGGCCAGGACCAAGCGCCAACCAGAAGAAAAAGACCTGCCCTTCCGTCCGGGGAGAGCTGCCCGAAGGGCGGAGGGGAGCATCGCGAAAATAAGCACGCCGCCCGTATCAACCACCGTGGCCAAGAGAAAATAGCCCCCCCTGATCCCCCCAGAGGGGAGAGGGTGAAAAGAGATAAGCTCTGCTGGTGGATCAAGCAAGAACGGCAACCTCCCAGGAAAAACTGCCAGCGCCAACCGCTCAGGCAAGATGGGCCACCCTGGCCCCCCAGAAACCTCGCTCCCTCTCTCAGAGGAAACTGCCCGAAGGGTGGAGGGGGCTCTCAGCCAGACCACCAAGGCCCCGAACGCCAGCGCTAATTTCAACCTGGAACCCCCTCCCCAGAGGGGAGAGGGAAGAAGATACTGTGGGAGACCGGGGCCAATGCGCTCGATCTACCATCGTCCCCTCTTCTCCCAGGAAAGGGAACTGTGGAAGGTCCCATCGATCTCGACACAGCCACCCCCTCCTCGGAGGGGCGGGGGCCGCAGAAAAGCTCTGTCGTCTAACTTCTCTGCACCAGGCAAAAGACGTCCTGGAAAAAGGCAAGCCCTGTCGCCGGACCTCTAACAGATTTCCCTATCCAGGCATCCACAGAAAAAAAAAAGCCCTGTCGTCGGACCTCCAGGACCGTTGCTTCCTCCTTCGCCCGTCTGTTATACATCGAACCTCTGACCGGCATTCGTGCCAGGCGTCTGTCCAGATGTCACGCTGGCCTGCCCTTCAAGCCGTCCTTCCTGAAGCGCACCCCCAACCGAGTCGACCGATCCGGCCCTTCATGCTGTCAGGACCACCGCGTCCGGTGCCTGCTGCTTCCTTCCTGCCGCCCTGTGGTGGTGTCCTCAGACCTTTCGAACGACGAGGCTACCTGTCCATTCGCAGGATTTTTGCCGTATCGCCAGGGCATGTGCTCTTGACAGGCATAAAATTTTGTTGTATCATGCGAGCCATCATGCTGCCACAGAGGTTCCATAGGATGCAGCCGGTTCGACCCATCCGACCTGTGCGACGTCCCCGTCGCCCCCGCGGGGGTGGAACCGGCGCATGCTGTCCTGTGGCAGGATGAGGATGAGTTGAGCTGACAGCGTTGAACATAGACAGGGCGCCGGTTCCAGCAAGGAGCCGGCGCCTTTCTTTTTCACCCGAAACGAGCCAAGACAGCGATGTCCATCGTGCTGGCATTCAGCGGCGGGTTAGACACGTCGTTCTGCGTCCCGTACCTGCGGGAGACCTATGGCGAGCCGGTCTACACCGTAACCGTGAACACGGGTGGACTGACCGAAGCGGCTATTGCCGAAATCCAGACGCTCGCGCAACGCCTCGGCGCAGCCGATCACTTCACGATTGACGGCCGCCACGACCTGTTTCGCGATCACCTGAGCTATCTGATCAAGGGCAATGTATTACGCGGTGGCGTCTATCCTCTCTGCGTCGGGCCGGAACGCATTGTGCAAGCCCGTAAGGTGGTGGAAGTAGCCCGTCGGCTTGGCGCGCGGGCAATTGCCCATGGCTCGACGGGCGCCGGCAACGACCAGGTGCGCTTCGACGTAGCGCTGCGTATCCTGGCCGATGATCTGGAAATTCTGACACCGATCCGGGAGCTGGGACTCAGCCGTGAGGCGGCCACCGCCTACCTGAAAGAACGCGGCATCGAAGTCCCCGAAAAGAAAACCGCCTATTCCATCAACCGGGGCCTGTGGGGCACGACGATTGGTGGTCGCGAGACGCACACTTCCTCGGAGCCGCTGCCCGATGCGGCCTATCCCGACACGGTCCCGCCTGCCCAGGCGCCCGACACTCCCCTGGAACTCACGATCGCCTTTGAGCAGGGCATTCCCACGGCCCTGGACGGCGAGACGCTGGATCCTGTCACGCTGATTGAGCGCCTCAACCGGCTTGGTGCCGCGCATGGCGTGGGCCGGGGCATCCACGTCGGTGACACCATCCTGGGCATCAAAGGACGCGTAGGCTTCGAGGCCCCGGCTGCCCTGATCCTGATCACTGCGCACCGAGAGCTGGAAAAGATCGTGCTGACGCGCTGGCAGCGGTATCAGAAAGATCATCTGGCCGACTTCTACGGCATGCTGCTCCACGAAGGCCAGTACTTCGATCCCGTTATGCGCGACATCGAAGCGTTCCTGGACTCTTCCCAGCAGACCGTAACGGGTACGGTCCGGGTGCGGCTTTTTAAAGGCCATATCGAGGTGCTCGGCTGCGACAGTCCCTACTCGCTCCTGGATACAAAAGTAGCTACCTACGGCGAACAAAACCGGCTCTGGGACGGGCGCGATGCCCAGGGGTTCACGCGCATTTATGGTGTGCAGGCCCTGCTGGCTGCCCGAGCCCGGCAGTCGGCCGCGTCCTACGAAACCAACCAGACGGCCGCTTAACCCCGTAAACCTCTGGAGCCATGTACCAGCAACTGACCGTTGACAAAATCGGATCAAGCACGGCCCCGTGCCAGCTTACTCACGAGCTCGAAATCACTTCGTACATCGTTGCAGAAGAGGGCTACTGCCTGGTCGTACGGGCCCTGGAAGAAAAAACTACGTACAACCTGCTGGAGTGCACCGATGGTACGTTCCAGACCATCCGGCGAGGTGACCTGATTGTGGGGGCTCTTGGCGAACGCCAGGCGCTCAAAGGGTACAGCGGCCGCATCCCTCGACGCATTCAAGTAGGGGATGTGCTGCACATCTTAAACATGGGAGGCATTCTGGGCCAGTGCATTTCAGATCACCCAGACTTAGGTCCAGCGCTGCGCGTGGAAGTGCTGGGCGCAGTAGTCGTTGAAGTGGACGGTCAGAAACGGCACGCTCGCGTGCAGGATCATGCTCTGGAGCCCGTCTTTTCGCTCACGCACTCGGCGCCCCTGGTCATGATCAGCGGCACTTCCATGAACACGGGCAAGACGTTTGCGGCCGCCCAGATCATCCGCTATTTGAGCGAACACGGCCTGCGGGTGGCCGCCGGCAAGCTCACCGGTGCCGCCCTGCTGCGCGATGCCCGGCTCATGGAAGAAAACGGCGCCATTGCCAGCGTGACGTTCATCGATGCCGGGGTCGTCTCATCCACCAACAAGGAGATGGCTCCGCTTGCTAAAGGACTCATTGCCCATCTCAACACGTTCGCCCCGGACGTGATTGTGGTCGAGCTCGGCGACGGCTTTATCGGCTACTACGGCGTTGACGAACTTTTGCTGGATAAAGAACTGCAGCGCTTCACGCGGGCGCATGTAGTAGCCGCCACCGACCTGGCCGGTGCCTGGGCTGCCGATCAGCTTTTCCGGACGCGCTACCACGCACCGATTACGGTAATTACCGGGCCGGTCACCGACAACGCCGTCGGCAAGCGGTATATCCAGCACGCCATGGGCATCCCAGCGCTTAACGCCCGCCAGGATGCCGAAGCGCTGGGGCAGCTTATCGCCCGCTCGGTACGTACGGCAGCCCGCCCTTTACCCCATTACCATAATGGAAGTGGTGTCGCAGTTGCTGCAACCTGAACCTTCTGAAGGGCTTATGTCAACGCCTTTGCGCATTGCCATTCTACATGGAGCCGGCTACGTCGGCGGCGAACTGATTCGTCTGCTGCTGACGCATCCGTATTGCACGCTGACTGCTGTGACCAGCCGCACATTCGCCGGCCAGCCGCTCTGGCGTGCCCACCCCACCCTGCGGGGACAGACCGACCTGACGTTCGTCGAAGAAGCAGCGCTGACGCTGTCGGAGCTGGACGCGGTGCTGATTGCAGCCGAACACGGTCAGGGGGCCCGCACGGTGCAGCGTCTGCTTGAAAACGGCTATCAGGGCCTGATTATCGATCTGAGTGCTGACTTTCGCTTTCGGGACGCTGCCCGCTATCCGGAATGGTTCGGGTTTGATCACCCTGCCCCTGAATTGCTCGGTCGGTTTGTCTACGGCCTACCAGAAGTTTATGCGCCCTACGCACCGGGCACCCGCCTGCTGGCCAATCCAGGCTGCTTTGCCACCGGACTGGCCTTGGCGCTCTGGCCACTACGCCACCCCCTCCGCGAACGTACCGTTGCCGTCACGGCCCTGACGGGCGCCTCCGGTTCAGGCACCCGTCCGAAAGCTACCACGCACTTTCCAGAGCGCGACGGCAACGTGCGTGCTTATAAGGTATTGACGCACCAGCACCTGCCTGAGGTGCAACAGGTGGTCGGGCCCTATCTCCATATCGCATTTGTGCCGGTTTCTGGACCGTGGACGCGGGGCATCTGGGGCACAGTGCATGTAACGCTGCCCGCAGGCATTACAACCCGTGACGTGTCGGAATGGTATGAGGCCGCCTATGGAGAGGCTCCCTTCGTGCGCCTGTGGCCCGACCAGCTCCCCGAACTGCGTTATGCCGTCCATACCCCCTTCTGTGACCTGGGCTGGGTGGTGCGCCACCACCATCTGGTTGTGGGCTTTGCCCTCGATAACCTGCTCAAAGGCGCGGCCAGCCAGGCTATCCAGAACCTGAACCTGCTGTTGGGGCTCCCGCAGACAGCCGGTCTGCTCCCGACTCCTGCCGCAGTCGACGCCTGAGTTCGCCGCCCGATCCCCGGGTTGTTTACCTCCAAATGGTAATCGCACCCATGAACACGCAGGAAATCATTCAGCTTGAAGAGACCGTTCAGCTTCCCACCTATCGCAAGATGCCCGTCGCGCTTGTGCGCGGCGAAGGGTGCTACGTGTGGGATGCCGAGGGACGCCGTTACCTGGACTTTTACGGCGGCCACTGTGTCACACTGCTGGGCCACTGCCCGCCCCGCGTGGTGCAGGCCCTCCAGGACCAGGCCTCCCAGCTCTTGTTTTACTCGAATGTTGTCTACAGTCCGGTACGGGCACGCGCGGCTGCCCTGCTGGCCGAGATGGCCCCGGAAGGACTGCGCCACGTGTTTTTCTGCAATTCAGGTACTGAGGCCAACGAAACGGCACTCAAACTGGCCCGAGCCTGGACCGGAAAACCCGGGTTGATTGCGCTCGAACGCAGCTTTCATGGCCGCACACTGGGCAGCCTGGCAGCTACCGAACCGCTCAGCTACCGCAAACCATACCTGTCGGTGCTGCCGCCCACGCACTTCGTACCCATGGGCAACCTGGAAGCTATTGAACACCTGCTCACCCGGCATCACGACATTGCTGCCATCATCCTGGAACCTATTCAGAGCATGGCCGGCGTCTATGAAGCACCGGTAGCCTACTACCAGGGCCTTCGGGCACTGTGCGACCGCTACGGGGTCGTTTTGATTTTCGACGAAGTGCAAACAGGCGTGGGCCGAACCGGCACGTTTTCTATCGCCGAGCAATATGGCATACGTCCAGACCTGATCACGCTGGCCAAAAGTCTGGGATCTGGCGTGCCTGTCGGCGCCGTGCTGGTTTCTGATGCCATTGCCGCAACGGTCAAACCCGGCGACCAGGGAACTACGTTTGGCGGCGGCATGCTGGCCATGGCTGCTGTAACGGCCACGCTCGAAACGATCCGTGACGAAAAACTGATGGCGCGCGCCCTGGCCATCTTCGAACGCATCCGCCAGGCGGTCGCGGCGCATGTTGTAGCCGTACGGGGCCGAGGCTGTTTGATCGGGCTGGAACTGGACCGCCCGGCCGCCCCTGTGCTGGCCCAGCTACGGGCCAAGGGGATCCTGGCCGGCAGTGCCAGCCATCCAAACGTTATCCGGCTCATGCCTCCGCTTAACACTCCGGAGGAAGCAATTGACGAGTTTCTGGAAATTTTCCTGCAGGTTCTCACCCGCAATAACCAGCCAGCAACCCGGACGGTCTAATGGATGAGCTTCCGCCTCCCCGGCATTTACTTGACTGGCAGTATCTCAGCGACGACATCTGGCAACGCTGTCTGACGCGTACGCTGGAGCATTACCACCAAGGCAAACAGGCCTGGAGCCAAGTGGCTCGCCATCGAAGCCTGGGGCTCCTGTTCTTTAATCCGTCCCTGCGCACGCGCACGTCCATGGAGCTGGCAGCCGTCCAGTTGGGGGCCCATGCTACCACGCTGGTGATCGGCCAGGGCACCTGGCAGCTTGAATGGCGCGATGGGGTGGTCATGGACGGCGCTGCAGCCGAACACATCCGGGAGGCTATTGGCGTGCTCTCTCAGTACTACGACGCACTGGGCGTGCGCATTTTTGCTTCCCAGACCGACTACGAGCAGGATCGAGAGGAGCGCCTGCTTAACGCAATCGCACGTGCTGCCACTGTACCTGTTATTAACCTGGAGTCTGCTTTCTATCATCCCTGCCAGGCGCTGGCCGACGCCGCTACCATTCTCGACCATCTGGACGGCTCGGTGCAGCGCCGGCGCTTTGTGCTGAGCTGGGCCTATCATCCGCGCGCGTTGCCCATGGCCGTCCCTAACTCGGCCCTGCTCATGGCAGCACGTCTGGGCATGGAAGTAGTCGTTGCCCATCCCCCGGGTTTTGAGCTAGACGAAGGCGTCCTGGCCCGCGCCCAGGCCGACGCAGCCGCTCGCGGCGGGCGGGTTACCGTGGTGCATGACCAGGCCGAAGCCTTCGACGGAGCGGCCATTGTCTATGCCAAATCATGGGGCAGCCGACTGTACTACACCTCGCCCGAAGAAGAAGCGGCCCTGCGCCAGCAATATCGTCACTGGCGCGTTACGCCCGAGCTGATGGCGCGCACCCGGCAGGCTGCCTTCATGCACTGCCTGCCCGTCCGTCGTAACGTGGTGGTAGATGATGCCGTGCTTGATAGCCCTCAGGCAATCCACCTGAAACAGGCTGCTTTTCGACTCTATGCGCAGAAAGCCATTCTGGAGTACGTCTGGCACTTACCTCCGTTTGACTCATGACCAACCATCCGATTGTTGTCAAGATCGGCGGGGCCTTACTGGAAGCCTCCGAATCCCTTGAGGCTTTCTGGAAGGGTGTGGTCGGCCTGCGCCAACAGGCTCCTGTCGTCGTGGTGCACGGTGGCGGTCCTCAGGCTACTGCGCTGGCCCAACGCCTGGGCCATCAGCCGCGCATCGTTCAGGGACGTCGCGTTACAACTGCCCTGGACCTGCAGATCCTGCAATGGGCCCTTCGGGGTGAACTGAACCTGCGCCTGGTGGCCACAGCATTGCAGTATGGCCTGCCCGCTGTTGGTCTCTCAGCGGCTGACGGCGGCACGCTGCGCGTCCGGCGCCGCCCTCCCTGGACCATCGAAGGGGAAACGGTAGATTTTGGGTGGGTCGGCGATGTGTCGCGCGTTGAGCCCGCGCTATTGCAGCACCTGCTGGCGGGAGGCTATGTGCCGGTCGTAGCCCCCCTCGGCATAGACGACGAAGGCCTGCTTTACAACGTGAACGCCGACACCGTGGCCTGCGCCCTGGCCGCCGCGTTGCAGGCCCACACCTTCCTGCTCGTTACAGAAACGGGTGGCGTGCGGCGCAGGCCAGACGATCCCACCAGCCTGCTGCACCATTGCGACCGGCTTACTTTCGAGGCAGGGCTTCGTGAAGGATGGATTCGGGGCGGCATGCAGGTCAAATTAGAAGTTGCCTTTCAAGCGCTGGCACAACACATTCCAGAAGTGTACATCCTGGCTCCTGACGACCTGCTCACGCGCCGCCAGGCTACCCGCGTAACGCCATAGCGTCAGGGATGGACCCAGGGAGGCACCACCCCAGGCTGCACGTCCAGCACCCGGGGAAGCAACGTGAAGGCCAATAGCGTCAACAGCCCAATAAACAACAGGTTTAGCCAGAAGCCGGCCCGTGCCATCTCAAGCATCGACACGCGTCCGGTGCTGTACACCACGGCATTGGGGGGCGTGGCCACCGGCAACATAAAGGCGCAGCTAGCGCCCAGCGTAGCCGGCACGGCCAGCAGCAACGGGTTCTGCCCCAATCCCACGGCTGCCGAGGCCAGCACAGGTAGAAAAGCAGCCGTAACGGCCGTGTTGCTGGTAATCTCGGTCAAAAAAACGATCGTTCCTGTTGCCAGCAACACGATTACCCAAGGCGGCCACCCGGCCAGCACCCTGACCTGCTCGCCAATCCAGTGAGCCAGGCCGGTACCGGTGATGGCACCAGCCATGCTGAGGCCGCCGCCAAAAAGCAGTAAGAGTCCCCAGGGCAGATGCCGCGCCGACTCCCAGTCGAGCAACCGACGGCCTGGCTCCGCCGGAAGTAAAAACAGCACCAGAGCTGCCCCCATAGCGATACCGGCATCCGAAAGACCAGGGATCCAACGACTTAGCACAGGACGCGCAATCCATAGCAGGGCTGTCCCTGCAAAAATCCAGGCAATGCGCCGCTCGGCCGGATGGACAGGCCCAAGAGCTTCCAGTTCCGCCTGAATCAGTTCTGCTGCTTCTACTTGCAACTGTCGTCCTGCCGGGAATAGCCCATAAACCAAAAACAGATACGTCAGCAGCAATCCCAGGGCTACTACAGGAATACCTAACGGTAACCAGCCAGCAAAGCTCAGTCCATAGCCGTACGTTTCGCTCAGAAAACCGGCTAGCAGCGCATTGGGTGGCGTGCCGATCAGCGTCCCCATGCCGCCGATGTTACAGCCATAGGCAATGCTAAGCACCAACGCTGCCTTGAAGGCGTGCAGCGCAGGCGTTTCGGCCACACGCTCTTCCAGCAGCTCCAGCACCGACAGCCCGATCGGTAACATCATCAGCGCGGTGGCCGTGTTGCTGACCCAGAGGCTCAAAAATGCCCCTGCCAGCAGAAAGCCCAGAATCAGCCGAGCCGGCCGGGTACCTACCCGCCGAATGATATGCAGCGCCAGTCGTCGGTGTAGCCGCCAGCGCTGCATCGCCTGCGCCAGCAAAAAACCGCCCATGAACAGAAAGATGATAGGATGTGCATACGGCGCTGTGGCGTCCCCGACCGAGCGAACGCCCAGTAACGGAAAGAGCACAATGGGCAGCAGTGCTGTAGCCGGTATTGGAATCGCCTCGGTGATCCACCAGATAGCCATCCAGAGACTGACGGCCGCGGCATACCAGGCTGCCTGCGAAAGGCCCTCCGGTCGGGGCAACAACACAAATCCTAAAAAAACCAGCGGCCCCAACCAGAATCCCCATTGCTGCCGACGCGTCATGGTCTGCCGCAGATGCTTGCTGGTCCGTAGCAGCCTCAAACCCGTTAGCGGTATGCTCTCTTCCAATCGGACGCACTACTTCCTGCCACGTATGACTCCCAAGATGCAAGCCAGGCGGAATACTTTCAAGCACTGCCCCCCTCACCAACTGCCTGACGTAGCCCTTTACGACGAACCCCGCAAAACCGCTACCATGCCCCCCTTCAAACTGTTAAGACAGGCTATCCGCTATCCTCTGCCTCCCACTTTCCAGATTGAGCCCGGAGATTACTTCTGATACTTCAGCCCACTAGCTCAGACAATAGGGGCTGAGAAACGCTTTTTAGCAAGTGTTGACGGATTTGTTAGAGGTTTTCACTATGGATCGTTCTCCCTTGATATCTTTTTCTTTATTTCTTAAAAATGCTGCTGCACTTGATGATGCAGTCAGCTCTAAAACAAGGAGGGTTTCATGTACACACGCACCATTCAAAAATGGTTGCCGACTATTCAGCTATTCAGTGCCACCATCGTACTGCTCGGCGGCCTGCTTCTGGGCCTACCCACTGCTTCTCATGCTGTGGACGCAAGCGGTACCGTTTCGCTCAACTGCGGTGGAGGTGCTCAGATATCCTGCTCCGCGGATGGTGGTGGAACTACTTGCGATTATGTGCAGATATGTGATCCTCCAAACTCGAATAATTGCGAAACGGTAGGGGTTGTGTGCTCAGGAGGTGGATCCAGCGCGCGTGCCTTCTGTCCCCACTGATCTCAACTGTTTCGACAAATGGACTAAACAGCGGCAGTGCTTCCATTGTACCATTCCATAAACATCCAAACATGTGGAATCGCTCTGGTGCCCCGAATCACCCTCTGCGAAGGGTGGTAGGAGGGGTGATTATTAGTCTTGCGATCATCACAGGCGCCGCGGCCCAGCCCGTCTTTGATCTGTATCCCGATACGGTACTCACCGCGCTGGGTGATACGCTTTATTTAGGCGGGTTGCAGGCCATTGCCTATTCAGACAGGTATGGCTATGCTTTTTTAGACTCTGATGTAGGGGGCCTCGTCTTAACGGACCTTCAGTTCCGTCCCATCCAGAGGCTGGGACGTTTTGGGGGAGGTCCTCAAGAATACCCATCTGCTACGCTGCTTCGCTTCTGGGGCGACACGCTGGTGGTGGGAAGACGGCTTTTCCGCCTGCCGGCCTTTGAGTACCTGGGCCAGTTGCCGGTTTCCCCCCTGGCCATTGCTCCTCACGCCCTCGACCTTCGCACTGACAGTCTTTTCCTGAGGGCGCGTCGATCCCCCCAGTCCCCGTTACAGCTTGTGCGCCCGCGCGAACGGCCCTTAAACTTTGGCCGACAGCTCTACCAGGACCGGGACAATAGCTGGGTGTTCAACCTACGGGTCGGCGTCTTCTTTACGGAATGGGATGAGCTGCTCAGCGTCTTTATGCTCTTCCCCCAGGTGGAGCGCTATCGCCTCGATGGCACGCTGCGTGAAGTGCTGGAACTGGATCATTTCCGACCGATTGCGCAGCTGGCCCGTCAGGCCCTTCGCCAGACCGAAACGGCCCACCGGAAGGGTCAGCCGTTTATGATCTATTCCCTCTGGGAAGACGCCGTCTATAAGCAGGGCTGGCTGTACCTGGCGCCTGCCCGTCCCTGGCCCGGGCTTTCGCGAGACGTCACTGTGATCATCGTGGTGCGGGTCACGCCCGAGGGCATGCGGCTTTCTCACCTGCTCCGGCTGCACCGCAACGAAAAGGCCTTGCAGGCCGAGCTGCCGCCCGATTGGCTACAGCAGTGGTTCCGGGTTGGCTACTTCGAAGTGATCGCTGAGACAAACAAGCTGCTTGCCTGGATGAACCCTGACGATCTGCTCTACGTCTACACCCTCCCCGAACTACCATGACAACCGAACGCCTCCAACTCCTCTTCTCCGGCATTCTCGCCGGATGCGCCCTGATCGTTACCACCGCTGTTCTCTATCGGCTCGTAGCTCCGGGCGCCTCTTCTCCGACGACCGGGCCGCCTTTCCCCGAACACTGGCAGGAGCTGCCCGCCCTGCCCGACACGCTCTGGCAGGTCCTCCAGCAGGGTGGTCATCCGGTCGGTGCAGTCTCCCCCCGAGCTACTCTTGTCGCCTTCTTCGATTACGGGTGCTCCGGCTGCCGCCAGATTCATCCCACCCTGGAAGCCCTGGTACGCACATACCCAACGCTACAGCTGCGCTATCGGCACTATCCTTTTGTCACCTCCTATTCATCGGGGGCGGCCCGCATCGCGCTCTGTGCGGCGCAGCAAGGCTGGTTCGAAACGATGCACCGACGGTTGCTGGAAGCGCAGCGGCTGGACCTCGAAAGCCTGCTCTACGATCGGCCAGCGCGGGATCGGAAGGCGATGGAGCGATGTCTGTACGGGTGGGAGACGCCCATCGACACGCTGCTGACGCGCGACATATCGCTGGCGCGACGGGTAGGAGTGACAGGCACGCCCACATTCTTTCTGAACGGTCGGCGGGTGCCCGTAGGGGTTTCGGCGGACCGGTTGCGCCGGTACGTGCAACAGGCACTTCAACACACACCTCCCACGCCATAGGGGTTAGCCTGCCGGATACCTCTCACTGCAGGGTTCCTCTGCCTGTGTGAGCAGCGGTTCTGCAAAACAGGCGGGGCCACCGGACTTGCCCGGCGGCCCCGCCTGGAGGCATCCCCAGAGGGACAGTTACGCTTCTGAGCGCGCGGCAGATGATTCCGCAGCGGCTCCATTCCCTCCGGTCGTTACGTAGCGGTCGCCTGGAAACTGCTTGATATGCTCCTTTTGCACGGGCTTGCCCGTTCCTTTGGCCACGGGCGACGCTTCATGGATGTAGTAGTCGCGGTTAGGCAGCGTGTCCACGTAGCGCAGCATAGCCTGGGCAGCCCGACGCATGCTGGCATCTCCATTACGGCGCAGCAGCCCCAGGTTTTGCTGGATGCGGATTTCCAGCAGATCGAACAAGTGTTCGAAAGCGGCCCAGTCCCGTTCAAAAGCCACGCCAGAAGCTCCTTTGCGAAGCTGGCGATCCATGTCCGAAAGCGCCGCGCTCAATGCGAACAGATACATAGCGTTGTCCGCCAGGCGGGCCTGCTGCGCCTGCCGGGTTACGATAGCATCGCCTTCCCACTTGCTCACCAGTTTGAAGTAGTGAGCGTGTTGCTGAACCAGACGCGCCAGGCGGTCGGCCCAGGGCCACAACTGCGGATGAATGTTGCGAATACGCGGAGCCTGGGGACGAATGCCCAGGAACAGTTCAGCTGCCAGAGGTAAGGCTCGGCGTAGCAACGTGGGATTCAACGCATTGCGGACAATGCGTTGCAGGTTTTCGACAGGCGACTGGTCAGCGTCCCATCCCAGCGCCTGTTTAATGGCCAGCATCTGCTCGGCAAGTTGCTTGCCGCCGTAGCCGAAAATGAACGACTGCATTACCTCGTTAGCCCCCTCCACGATGCGGTGGATGCGGTTGTCGCGCCAGACGCGCTCCATCTCGTTTTCGGTCATGTAGCCTTCGCCTCCCATGATCTGGAGCGCTTCGTCAATCACCTCCCAGCCCATTTCCGAGCAGAAGACCTTAGCGGCGGCCGTCTCCAGCATCACGTCCTGGTCGTGGCGATCCAGCATGCCGGTAACCATGTAGAGCATGGCCCGCATGCCGTAGGTAAGCGCCGCCATCTTGGCGATTTTCTGCTGGATCGCCTCAAAGTCGGCAATAGGACGGCCAAACTGGTAGCGCGTCTGGGCCCACTTTGTGCTCTGCTCCAACGCCCAGGTGGCGCCGCCCAGCACTCCGGCCGACAGCGTGCAGCGGCCATAGTTCAGGCACGTCAGCGCCACGTTCAGGCCTTTGCCTTCTTTGTGCAGCAGGTTTTCACGAGGTACCTTGACATTCGTAAAGCGGATGCGCGCCTGCCAGGTCCCCCGGATACCCGCCTTGCTGCGGTTTTTCTCAAAGACATCCACGCCTTCCATGTCGGGCGTGACGATCAGAGCCGTCACGCGGTCTTCCCACTTACCCGTCTTGGGGTTCTGCAGGCGCTGCTTGGCCATCACTGTCAGCACACCGGCCAGGGCCCCCGACGTGGACCATTTCTTTTCGCCATTCAGGATGTAATACTGGCCGTCTTCGCTCAACTCACAGCGGGTTTGCTGGCCGGCCGCATCTGATCCGACATTGGGCTCCGACAGGCAGAAGGCCGCCAGTTTCTCCCGCGCGACAATGGGGAGATATTTCCGCTTCTGCTCTTCGGTCCCGAATAGCATAATGGCCTTGCAGCCGATCGACTGATGCGCCGAGACGACCACGGCGGTCGAAGCGCAGTAGCGACCGATCAGCTCCAGCACCCGGTTGTAGCTGGTTACTCCCAGCCCCAATCCACCATATTCCTCTGGAATCGTCAGGCCCATCACCCCCATTTCGAACAGCCGCTCCAGCACCCAGTCTGGAATGTACTGCTCCTGATCAATCAGGATGGCCGGGTGCTCATTTTTGAGATACGCTTCCAGTTCGGCCAGCAAGGCATCACACTTCTCCCGCTCTTCTTTGGACTCTTCAGGATAGGGAAAGACCAGATCCTCTCGGAAGCGGCCCCAGAACAGATTTTTCATGAAGCCCATCTCGTCGGGCTCCGGCCCCAGCATGGCCTCAATATCTTCGATCATTCGGCGGTCTTGCGCCGAGATGCCCTTCAGACGACTCAGTAACGACATGGCTGTGCGGGTTTGATTCTATGTGGGCAAGCGATCGTGAACGAACAAGCGCGTTAAGCCAACCTGCTTGTGAAAAGCAGGGTTCCGCGCTTCGCTGTTAAAAATCCGGATCTTTCCGGGTAATTCGCACGCGTTGTTTTTTTCGCATTGTATCTTTGAAGCTCCTCACCAGCAGTGCCACACCGATGACGTTTACCGATCGACTACGCGCGCTACAACGTCGCAAACAGACGGTTCTGTGCGTTGGGTTGGATCCAGATCCGGCCCGGTTGCCTCGGCCCCTTCGGCGCGAGTCGAATCTGATCACCGCCGTTCGCAAGTTTCTTCAACACATCATTGATGCCACCAGTCATGTAGCGTGCGCTTACAAGTTCAACCTGGCCTTTTTCGAGGCATTGGGCCGTGATGGCTGGTCGGTATTAGAAGCCACGTTACAGTACATGCCGGACGGCGTCATGACCATAGCGGACGGAAAACGCGGCGATATTGGCTCGTCCGCTCGCTTCTATGCACGCGCTGTCTTTGAGCTATTGCCATTTGACGCGTGCACCGTCTCTCCCTACATGGGGCGTGACGCCGTTGCCCCTTTCCTGGCGTACGAAAATCGGGCGGTGTTTGTACTCACGCGCACCTCAAACCCGGGCGCCCGTGACTTTCAGGAACGGCGCTGCGACAACGAGCCCCTGTACCTGACTGTTGCGCGCGCTGTTGCCCGCTGGGATCAGGAATTGCCGGGAACAGCTGGACTGGTGGTGGGCGCCACCGATCCCTATGCGCTTGCCGCCGTACACCTGGCCTGCCCGGGATTGCCCCTGCTTATCCCTGGTGTTGGGGCCCAGGGAGGAGCTATTCCCCCTATTCTGCAAGTGGCGCGGCGCAACCCTGTGCTGGTTAATAGCAGTCGTCAGATTCTCTACGCTTCCGATCAAGACGACTTCATGGAAGCAGCCGCCCGAGCAGCCGAAACGCTACGTGCCCAACTGACAGCAGCCTGTCCTATCTGAAGTTGAGCAGACAATTGTCTGTTTACCATGCGCAGGCGTCCTCCGGAAGCCTTGCTGCACGACCTGTGGGCCCAGGGCTTACTGGTCGGAAAACAGCTCCGAACGGTAACCGGTGAAACCGTTCAGATTTTTCATCCCGGTCAGGCTAATGCCGAAGCAGGCCCTGACTTTGTCAATGCCTGTCTCTTGATCGATGGTACGCGGTGGTACGGCACCGTTGAAGTGCATAGTTATTCCTCCGATTGGACCGCCCATGGTCACCATCAAGACCCGCGCTACAATAGCGTCATCCTGCACGTTGTGCTCGAATCGGATAGCGCCACGGGTCGGCTCCAGCGAGCAGACGGAAGCCGGCTTCCTGAACTGATACTGGCGCCTTACCTGCCTCAATCCTTACGAACCTTGCTCTACACCTTTTACCGCCGCCCTCGCCTGCCCCTTCCCTGCGCTCTCCAATGGGAAGCAGTGCCAGCGTCTCTGCGCACTTCCTGGGTGGACGCATTGAGCCAGGAACGCCTGCGACAGCGCGCCCGGCGCATCCGGGCTCGTCTGGCCGAAACCGCACCGGACCAGCTTCTCTACGAGCTGTTGCTAACGGCTCTGGGCTATGCGCCGAATGCTGACCCGATGCGGTTGCTGGCGCAGCGTCTTCCGCTTGCCACCGTTCGGACGTTGCCAACCCTTGAAGACATCGAAGCGGCTCTGCTGGGCACAGCTGGCTTGCTGGAAACGCTTCAGCCTGGCTCCCTGTTTACGGCAGCGCAATGCGATGCGCTACGCAACCGTTTTGCGAAGCTACAACCACAGCTTCGCGTACCCCCTCTTCCTGCACTACTCTGGCAACGCGGCAAGCTGCGTCCCGCCAACCAGCCCGAACGTCGCCTGGTGCAGGCCGCTACCTGGCTGGCGCCTGCCGGATGGCTTCGCCAGCATCCCATAAAACAGCTCCAGGAAGCATTGCGACATGCTCGGCCCCTGACCGCTCTGCGCCATCTGCTTTGCCCGGACAATGCCCGCGCTCCACTGGGCCGGCAGCGCACCAACGTTCTTTTGATGAATGCGATCTTTCCATTTATGCTGGCCCTTGATCTCTCGGATGCTTCCCAGCTTCACGCCCTGCTGCACCTCCTACCGGCCGAGCGTGACCAGATTACCCGGCGATTTGCGCAACTGGGGTATGTCCCTCCTGACGCCTTTTATTCACAAGGACTTCATCAACTCTATCGAGCCTACTGTCAACCCTTTCGCTGTTTGAAGTGCGCTATAGGTCGATATTTAATGGGTTTTACGTCTTGAAGAGTCCGCAAAAGTTTTAGAAGTTATATTTTCAGCCGATTACCGATAGGAGCACCGTGGGCCGTTAGTTCGTTTTAGACAAACCCATGCGTTCCCTCGGGCCGTCGCAAACCATGCTAAATTCCATGACACCGTCGGGGCGGTCAGTTCCCGCTACCAAGTTTCAGGCGGACCTTAACGTTCGCTTTCCTCCATTACCCCGCACGGCCAGCGAGGTGGCACGGCTCCTCAGCGATGATTCGACCGAACCGAATCTGGAGCAATTAATCGAAATTGTTCATGCCGACCCTATTGTAACGCAACTGGTGCTGCGACGCATTAATTCGGCTTATTACGGTTTGCGACGGCGCATCACCGAAATTCAAAAAGCAATAGCTCTACTGGGCTTCCTGGAGGTCAGCAACATTGTACTGACCGCAGCCATGTTGCAGCTTCGAGAGGCGGTCTCTAATCCCGAACAGGAGCACATCTTTGACAACCTGATGCGGCTCAGTGTTGGCAGTGCCATCTATGCCCAACGCCTGTCGCAGTGGCTGCAATTGCCCTACGCGCGTCGCGTCTTTACCGCCGCCTTGCTTCATGCCAGCGGTCGCCTGATCCTGCTGTACAACCGGCCGGATGATTACGAAGCGCTCTGGTATACAAACGAAGAAGGAGCCCTTCCTTCGGCCGATGCCGAGCGCACAATTTTTGGCGTTAGCTACCTTGAGCTCAATGAGCAGGCTGCCAACGCATGGAATCTGCCGGAAGAGCTGGGACTCATGCTGAGCAAACTAGAGTCCCCCAAGGAGCTACCTACCCCTGAATTGAAAACGCAAGCGGCGCTCGTAGCCACCGGCAGTGCTGTGGCCGAGCAACTGCATCTGACCCACCATGACACCGTTTTCCTTCCGGAGCAGGCGCGCCTGTTGCTGGGCTACACGCTTACCGAAGCTCAGCTTATTGAACGACTCGAAGCAGAGCGCAGCGAGACAGAGCGATACCTGCAAATGCTTCTGAAGGGAAATGGGAACGGGAATGGGAATGGAAACGCGGAAGCTTAGAACCATACGTGCACGCCCAATCGCAATTCACGACCGGGGCCGGGTAGTCCGAGCTGCAACCATGTAGCGGTATTGGTTACATTGTTGACCCGCACAAACCCTTCCACCTGGCCTGATGCAATGGGCAGCCGATAAGCCAGACGCACATGGAGCAGCCAGGCATCAGGTAATTCCTGCAGTTGATTCGTTTCATCCAGCGCCCAGGCCTGTCCCCGATAATGCAGTTGCACAAGCGGCGCCAGCCCCAATCCAGGCATGCGTCGCAGCGTTAGCGTTGCCAGCCAGGCAGGCTTTTCAGTCAGGGGTCTATCAGCCCCTGGCAGCAACGCTCGGCTTCGCAGGCCGGCCACATGGCCTTCCAGTTGCCAGGTCCTGAGAAAGGCCCATCCTATCCGCGCCTCAATACCATAGACGCGACTTCCGTTCAGGTTAACGCGCTGGCGTTTGCGTTTCCCATCGACGACAACCGTGCGCTGGTCGATGGTATCAAATGTTCGGTTAATATACCCCACGATTTCTGCATATCCCCAGGCTGGAAAGAGTCGGAATCCTGCTTCTGCGATCCAGATGGTTTCGGGACGGAGGGTGGGATTCACCAGGAAGCGTCCCAGCGCCTCACTGAACAACTCCCGCATAGTAGGGAACCGCACCTTGCGCGAAGCGGCTAGGAATCCTTCCACGCCTTCTTTCCAACGATGGTGCAGGCCTATCCCCAGGCTCCAGGCGCTCATCGGATCGCGTGCCGGCTTATCCCCGGTCTCTGGCGTCCACATCGCATCGTAGCTGATGCCTACCATGCCCTGCGTCTGCGAGCCCAGGGTCTGCACCAGCTCTGTACCTATACTCAACAGATGCTGCTGATAGTAGGTTGTCCTCGGAGGAATGTCGGCTTCTGCATAGGAGTCGATTCGCTGCCCATGCCGACTGCCTACCCAGTTAAGCGCCAGCCGCCATTGACCGGCATCCAGGCGACGGCGCCAGACCAATCGGCTCCCTACTGTCCAGTTTGCGTCCTCCTCTCGGGCTTCCCGAACGGTATACTGCACATCCCGATACTGATCAATATGCTGTCGAAACAGACTGCCCCAGAAGGCGCCTTCCAGCAGTCCGATGCGCGTTGCCTGCTCTCCACTTACAATCAGGAGCGTATGTTGCTGTAAGGGGTAGCGCCAGTAACGCACCGACGCCACCAGAGGATTAAGATGGCCTTCCGGAGCGACGCCCTGCGCTCCCTGCATGTGAAAAAGCGTGACGCCGATTCGCCGGCCGGCACGCCCGGCCTGCAGCCGGGACAGCACGTGGAAGAGACGTCGGTCCGTGTTGGTGCGCAGCTCCGGATCGGGCTGACTATAGGGCAAATCTACATCGGGAAGTGCCAGGGCCCTGCGATACGCGTACCCTACCCCTACGGTATAGGCAAGCCGGCCTGTATGCCCCAGATGCACCACACTTGCTTGCATCGCGGCCGGCGCACCGCCCCACATGCTGACCTCGGTCAACCGCCCCGGATGAGCAAGCAAGCGCGAACGCAGGCTCAACACTCCGGCTGCCGCATTGGTACCATACAGCACCGAAGCATTGCCTGGAATGAGCGTAACACCTCCCAGGGCGGCGGTAGGAATTAGATCCAGATCGTACCGGTAGTCCCAGGGAACTGTAAGCAGCGCGCCATCCAGGAAAATCGCTACCTGTCGCTCCCCACTCCCTCGCGGATACAACAGGGTTTCCCCCCGGGAATTTGTTTGAATCGACACCCCGGGCAGCAGGTTAGCAATCTCCGAGATGCTAACAGCATCTTCCACGGCTAGCTCCGCCAGGGAGACGTGGTGCACCGAAGACATCTGGGCCGACGCCTCCTGCTCCTGTTCCAGCGTGATGACCACTGGATCCAGCACATAGGTTCGGATGGTATCCGTTTCCGGCTGCGCCGTCGCCACACGACCCAGGACCCAACCCAGCACCCAGAACCGCTTCCAGGAAAGCATAGCTTTTGCCCTCCAGGAGGGCTTATGTGGATGTTCAGCCAAGCTGAGCAGCCAGATACCGCACCACCTGTAGTGGTGAAATAGCCTGCTCGTTCACCAGGCGAATATACTGAGGTGGTAGCACATGGAAAAAGAAACGGGGCCCGACTGCCACAGGTGCCTGAGCCTGTAGCGTAGGATTCACGCGCCGGGCTACTGCCCAGGCTACTTCTGCATACTGCTGCAGGAGGGCTTCGTGGCGCGCCGTGATGGCGCCCAGCGTGCGATTGGCCCGGCGGTAATCATCTGGATGATTCACAACCTCCTCCTTCCAGTGCTCAAACTCCAGCACGGCTCGCTGATGGGCATGCAGTATCGACTCATACTGCGCTACATAAGGAGCCAGCGCCTCATCTCGGCGGGCCATCTGACGCAGCGTTTCAATTTCAGCCAGCGCCTGCTCCAGATCCTGCGCCGCCTGTTCACTGGCTGCTTCAATTTGCATCAGCGTCTGCGCTACGCCGCCCGGATAGCCATAAAACCGGCAACCTGAGGCACCGATCAGCGCTACCAGCAGTCCAAGAAGGCCAAGGTGTCGCTTCATAGCTTGCCGACTCATTTTGCTATACGACCGTCTCTTCGGGCTGAAAATTCTCAAAAAGCGCAGGCAAAAGGAAGGGCAGCCATCGTTTTGCTGAACTTTTTCACGCCTTTCCCTTCAATTAACTGCCTAGCGCAAAGCCTGCTTCGGGTCGTTCGGCTCCTTCCGCATTACGCTCCAACCATTGCCGGAGCTGCGCCGCATCTTTTCCAGAGAGCTGGAGCGTGTGCAGCGCCGCGCGTTCCTGATCGTGAAGGGCAAAGGTTACCTCCAGTCCCTGCTCCGTCTCGCGAAAAAATAGCACCCGCTCCACATTAATGGTATAAGCGCCAGCCCGTACCAACAGCATGGTGCTCGGCAATTAGATGATTGTTCCGTCCTCGATGCGTGCGTTCTTAGGCAGGACTACAATACCGTCCCGGATGTAGAAATTTGGGCCCTCTCCTTCCTGCACTTGATCCCGATTTTTAATGACACAGCGCCGTCCGATGCTGACATTTTTATCGATAATGGCGCCTTCCACATACGACTCTTCACCGATCCCTGGATTATCCGGGCCTTCTACCGGATCGCGCAGGCCAGGATCGTGCCACGGATAATAGTCGGCGCCCATCATTACCACGTTTTTGACCGTGGCATTTTCGCGGATGACCGAGCGAATTCCTATGACGGAGTTAACAATCTGGCTGTTAATAATCACACTCCCCTCGGCAATTATCGAATCCTGCACAAAGGAGCTCTGGACCTTGGCCGGGGGGAGCATGCGTGCGTTGGTATAGATAGGCATCTGCGGGTTATACATGTCGAAAGGAGGCTGTCGCTGCGCCAGCATCAGGTTCGCTTCATAAAACGACCGAATTGTTCCAATATCACTCCAGTAGCCGGTAAACGGATAGCTGACCACGCGGCATTGCTGAATAGCCTTCGGGATAATCTGCTTACCAAAGTCATGGTCGGCCGGGTGCTGTTCCAGGAGCGCCCGAAGCACCTCCTTGTTGAAGAGGTATATTCCCATGGAAGCAAGATAAACACGTCCTTGCGCCTCCATTTCGGGAGATACCGGACTTTCTTTGCCCGCCAGCTCATGAAGGGGAGGTTTTTCATAAAACTCCGTGATCACGCCCTCTTCATCCGTCTTCAAAATGCCCAGAGCCGGAGCTTCTTCAGCACGTACTGGAATGGTCGCAATGGTAATGTCGGCCTTTTTGGAGCGGTGATAGGCCAACAGCACCCGGTAATCCATAAGATAGAGCTGGTCTCCAGATAGAATCAGCACATAGTCATGCCGGAACACTTCTATATGAGCCATGCTGCGACGCACGGCATCGGCCGTCCCCTGGAACCATTCCCGAGAGGCAGGGGTCTGTTCGGCCGCCAGAATCGTTACAAAGCCGGTGCGGAATCGATCAAAGCGATACGTTTGCGCAATATGTCGATTCAGGCTGGCCGAGTTGAACTGCGTCAGTACAAAAATGCGATTGATGCCCGAGTTAATGCAGTTCGAGATGGGAATATCAATGAGACGATACTTACCGGCCAGCGGTACGGCCGGCTTAGAGCGCTTAAGCGTTAGCGGAAACAACCGCGTTCCTGCTCCCCCTCCTAAGATAACAGCTATGGTTCGCTCATTGAGTCGAAGAGTTTCCAGATCCAGCTCCGTGGTCAGTTGAACCTGTTCCATAGCGTCTGAGGCATGCGTCCGAAAAAGAATGCTCACGAAGTTACCGGAACCAGACTCCGGTAGAGTTCCAGGTACTTCTGGGCGGACCGACTCCAGGACCAATCTTGCCGCATCCCGTTGCGCTGCAGCACGCGCCACTGTTCCGGACGATAGTAGACCGTTAGCGCCCGCCGTATAGCCTGGTGAAACGCACGGGGCGTAAAGGTCTCAAAGCGGAAACCGGTGCCTTGCTGCGCATGGGGCTCCCAGGGTTCCACTGTATCGCGCAATCCTCCGACAGCGTGCACAATGGGGACCGTGCCATAGGTCATCGCATACATCTGGTTAAGACCGCACGGCTCCACGCGGGAAGGCATCAAGAGCATGTCCCCTGCTGCGTAGAGCTGATGAGCGAGCGTGTTGTTGAATTCAAACCGCAGGGCCAACCGGGGAAAACCACCGGGCCGCACCATACGACAACGCAGATCCTCCAGGGCTGCCTGGTAGGCCGGTCTTCCGGTCCCCAGCACTACTACCGACACATCTAGCTGATGCGTCAGCAGTTGCTCCAGCCCGGCCACCAGTAGATCTATCCCCTTCTCCTGCACAAGTCGTCCAATAAACACCAGCAGCGGTCGGTCAGGACGAAGCCCCAGCGCCTTGCATAAGGCGACCTTGTTCTTTTCTTTACCCGAGAGGTCATCAACGGAGTAGTTTGCAAAGATAAGCGGATCTGTCGCTGGATTCCACAGCTCTGGGTCGATTCCGTTGAGAATGCCTTGCATCTTGGGGGCTACCCGCTGAAAAACCTCCTGCAATCCGGCGGCGATATCATTGCGCTCTTGTAACTCCCGCGCATAGCCCGGACTAACTGTGGTTACGGCATCCGCCCAGATTAATCCCGCCTTCAGCGCATTGAGCTGCCCTTGATGCTGCAGGTCTTCAGGATGGGCTACCGGTACCCCTATGGCTTCCCAGACCGACCAGTCATACCGTCCCTGATGCTCTGCATTGTGGACGGTAAACACAATCGGCATTTCAGCCCAATCCTGATAGAGGGGATCTTCGCGTAGCCAGACCGCAAGCAGCGCGGTGTGATGATCATGCAGATGCAATAGATCAGGCGTCAATACGCCGGCCTTCAGCACTTCCAACACGCCCCGCTGAAACACAAAGAACCGATCGCCCTGATCAGGAAAATCCAGACCAGTTCTCGGATCTTGATACACGCCTGGCCGCCCAAAATGCATGGGCTCCTCCAGAAGGTAGACGGGAAATCCCAGAATTTCTGCTTCCTGTAACCAGAGTCGATAGGGTAACTTACGATCTCGATACGTTAACGTCCCCTCATGCACGAGCTGCAATGCCTCGGCCTTTACCTGCGCATCCCCAAAGCGGGGCATGAGAACAGCCGCCTCAATGCCTGCCCGTCGCAAAAACTTGGGCAACGCTCCTAGCACATCTCCCAGTCCCCCCACCTTGGCAATCGGCGCGCATTCAAAAGCTACGTGGAGTACGTACATACCAACCCCTATCCTTCGGTTTTCCCTACTAAAGATAACGTGCCTGTCCTCATTATCGAACGGCCGAATACAAAAACTTTGTTACGGCGCTGAAACCGGGACAGCCCCCCCGGGTACATGCCAGGGGGTTTACAGCGCGAAAATGGACCGGCCAGCGTATACAGACACAGCTTCACTTCATCAGCGGTTGGCCCGCACGCGACGTCGCCTGCTAGCAGCCTATCTGCTACAGGGGGGTGTGCAGGCGCTCGGATTGCTTGTGCTGTTGTGGGGAACGGCCACGCTGATAGAAGCTTTGCTGTGGCTTCCTGTCGGTTTGCGCACCGGACTTTTCTGGGGGCTGGTGGCAGGCTCCGCAGGCGTGCTGGCCTGGACAGTAGGACGCCCGCTGATCACGCTGCGCCGCCTGAGCGACGAGCATCTGGCCCGGCAGATCGGCCGGCACTTTCCGGAAATTGCCGACCGCCTTGTCAACCTGCTACAGCTTGAGACAGGCCGCCGAAGCGCTGCCCCCGAGGCGCTGCTGCTGCGCGCCCGTGAACAACTGACGCGCCAGATCGCGCCCGTCCCCTTCGAGCAGATGGTCTCCTTACGCCTGCCGCCTCGGCTGCTCTCGCTAACGCTCACGCCGCTGCTGCTCCTGGGCACTCTGCTGTTCCTGGCGCCCGACACCCTGCAGCATGCATTTGCCCGCCTCCTGGCGCCCGGCCAACCGTTTGAACGCCCGCTACCGTTCTCTCTGACTGTCTCGCCGGGATCCACCGAACTGGCGCGCGGCGATACACTTCACCTTACGATCACCCTTACGGGAACCCAATGGCCAGAACAACTCACGATTCGGGTACGCTACGCAGGTGAAGTGCGCGCCGAGACGTTTCTGCTTCCATCTGGTGCTTCCGGTCATGTCCGCTTCACCCTGCCCAACCTTCAACGTCCCCTCACCTACCAGGTGGAAGCTCCGCCAATCACGACCCCCTGGTATCGCGTTGCGCTGCGCGAGCGTCCCCTGGTTCGGCGTCTCCAGCTAACGCTGCACTACCCCTCCTACACTGGACTGCCCGCGCAGACGCTACCACCCAACGTAGGCAACGTGTCCGCCCTGCCAGGCACCCGGGTTGAGCTAAACGTACGCACAGGGGCCGCACCGGTCGCCCTGGCCCTGCTACGCTTCGACGACGGCACCACACAGCCCATGACGCTGCACGACAGCCTGGCCCGCGGTAGCTTCATTCTGCGCCAGCCAGGACACTACTGGATTGAGCTGCGCACGCCCGACGGCCTGACCAACCCGGATCCGGTACGCTATTCCCTGGAGCTTGTCCCGGACGATCCCCCGACCATCACCTTACTTCAGCCTGAAGCCGTGTACACGCTTGATGACGCCCTTCAGGCACCGTTGCAGGTGCGCGTGCATGACGACTTTGGCTTTACGGCCCTGCGACTTTACTGGCGTCTGGCAGAAAGCCATTTCCGTACCCCTGAGACGGAATTTTCAAGCCGCCCGCTCCCACTCTCCACTCCCCGCCCTCTCAATCAGGAGCTCCAACAGCTCTGGAACCTGCGCGCTGACGGCCTCGACCTGGTTCCGGGAGACGTTGTCGAATACTATGTGCAGGTGTGGGACAACGACCAGATCTCCGGACCCAAAACAGCCCGCACCCCCCTGCAGCATCTCCGATTGCCCTCACTGGCCGAACGGTATGAGCAGTTGGACGTCGCCCAGGACGAGGTGGCGGAAGGATTAGAGTCGGTTCGTGAGCAGGCCGAACAGCTTCGCTCCACGTTTCAGGAATTGCGCGAAACCATCCAGCGCACGCGGCAGGCCGGATGGGACGAACAGCAACAGGCGGAGCAGCTTCGTCGTCAACAGGAAGCGCTCGAAGAACAGGTAGAAACGCTGGCCCGTCAGCTCGAACGTATTACGCGGGAAATGGAAGCCAATCGGCTGGTCAGCGAGGAGACGCTGGAGCTGTATCAGGAGCTGCAACGGGTCGTCGAAGAAATCCAGTCGCCTGAACTACGTGAAGCGCTTGAAAGGCTTCAGGAAGCGCTGCGCTCGCTCGATCTGCCCCGCCTGCTGGAAAGCATGGAGCAAATCGAATTCAACGAAGCCCAGTTTCGCGAGCGCATTGAGCGAGCCCTGGCATTGTTCAGACGCCTGCGCACCCAGCAACAACTGGAGGAAGCAGTCCGACGCGCCGAAGCGCTGGCACGCCTTCAAGAGCGTCTTGCTCGGCGCACAGCCCAGCTCGAACAACAGCAACGCGCTTCCTCCAGTCCCTCCCGCGCCCCTGTGGATTCTACCACACGTCCTCATCCCGCAACCCTGGCACGGCAGCAGGAGCAGGCCAGCGAAGAGGCCCGCCAGTTGGAATCCCTGCTGGAAGAAATTCGCCGCCAGATGGAGTCGCTGCGCGGCATGCCGCGTCGAGCCCTGGATTCACTACGGCAAACGCTGCGCCGCCAGCAGCTACCGGAGCGCATGCAGCAAAACGCCCGCCAGCTCCGCCAGGGTAACTTTTCGGAGGCGCGCCAGGAGCAACAGCAAATGGAGCAACAGTTGGAGCAACTGGCTGCTCGCCTGGAACGGCTCAGGCAGCACATGGCGGGTAGTCAGCGTCAGTTGAACGCGGCCGGGCTGCGCCAGGCGCTGCGGCACGTGCTCCTTCTGTCCGAGTTACAGGAAACGCTGCGCAATGAGATCCGGGCACTCCGCACAGAACGCGCGGGGGCCCCTATGGCCCGCAGGCAGGAGCAACTGGTGCAAGGCACGCGCACTGTCACCGACTCCCTTCGCCAGCTTGCGCGTCGCATTCCCCAGATGGACCGCGCCGTGCAGCAGAGGGCCGCCGAAGCATTGCAGGCAATGGACCATGCCATCGGCGCCTTAACCGAAGGCAGCGCCCGCATGGCCAGCAGTTACCAGACAACGGCTATGATGCATCTGAATGAACTGGCTCGCATGCTGGCCGATCTGCTGGATCAGTTGCAACAGCAGCAAGGAATGGGCGGCCTTTCGCTGGAACAGATCATTGAACAGCTACAACGCATGGCCGGACAACAGCAACAACTTAACGAGCAGATCCAGCAACTGCTGAATGACATCCAGGGAACGCGATTGGCTACCGACCAGCTTGAACGCATGCGCCAGCTCGCCCGTCAACAGGAGGCCATCCGTCGCCAGCTTCAGCAACTGGCCCGCGACCGCGAAGCGCGACGCCGCCTGCTGGGCGACCTCGACGCACTGGCCCGTCAGATGCAGGAAACCATTCAGGAGCTCCAGCAAGGCCAGATCAGCCGCCAGACCCTTGAGCGGCAGCGACGCATCCTTATTCGTCTACTGGAAGCCCAACACGCTATCCGTGAACAGGAACAAGAACGCCGCCGCCAGAGCCGTCCGGGCGAAGATATTGCGCGCGAAAGCCCCCCCGAACTCACCCCCCAGCAGGAGCGCAACCGCCTGCGTCGCGCGCTCATCGACGCCTTGGAAAGTGGCTATGCTCCCGACTACGAAGCGCTCATCAAACGCTACTTTGAGCTGCTTGAGCGGATGCAGCACCGCCAGAATAACCGCTGAAAGAAACGCAACACAACCTTCCAACCGGCCTCCTCTCTCATCCATTTCCCCGCTGCGCGTTAAAAACCGATATGCATTAAGGATACCATCAGCATAAAGCGGGCACCGCTTCCCATGAGGTAGCTGCGCGGAGTGCCGGCTGCTGCTACACGTATCCCCCAGGTGCGCACCTGGAGTCCGGTTCCTCCATAGAACATCAACGCCCCGTCGCCACCGGCTACCATCCCGCCAAAGAGTGGCAACACGGCTAATCGGGTTTCTGCCCCCAGCACAAGCTGCGGTGCCCGTGCATTGACACCTGCTCGGTTTACCCCCAGCGACAGCGCCGCATGCAGCCGTGTCGCCCCGCCTATCCAGTACGTTGTTCCCAGATGCACCGTGGCCGGCAGCAGCGTTATTACGCCAGCCTCCTGTACGTTGACCTCTTCGTAAGCAGCCCGTGCTAAGCTGTCAAGTTGATGCTCAACGTAGGCGCCCAGGTCGCTGTTAAACTCCGTGCGCAGGCGCTCAACGTCGAGCTGCACCCCTGCAAACGTAAACACCGAATCCCGGGGCGTGTAGCGCCGCACGCGCTTCCACCGTAGGAATCCCAGATCTGTGAGGCTAACGCCAAAGAGCAATCCCGGCAGCAAACGATACTGAACCCCCAGCGCAAGCCCTGCCCCCCAGCCCAGTTGCCTTAAACCGGCCATCTGACGCCCCACCGCCCATTGGTCTATCCCATTTAGCTTTGGATTATCAAACAGATCAAAGCCTTCTAGAAGGGTCTCGGTGGCTCCTGTCAGATCCAGTGTATATGTGTAGCGATGCTGGATTTCGTCCTCCTTGATAGATACCATCGACCGCATGACGCCTCCCACATAGTGGCTCCCCAGCAGCAAGCGCGGCGCTATGCCAACAATCAGATCAGGATTTAACTTACGGGCATATCCAACGACCAGCTCATGATACGTCATCGACCGGAACTCTCCATTAACAGGCAGTGTGCGTGGCTCCTCCGTCCCTTTTAACAGCACATCCAGCACGCCGCGGTTCGTCCACAGACGTTGCTGTTGCCGAACCCGCCAGGCCACCCCCCAGGCTGACCACCAACCGGTGTACGTCAGTGCCAGCGGCGTTATCTCTACGACTTCGCCTACGGTACGCCAGGCTTTAGCGTCACCAAACCAGGCATCAAGCATCTGATCTACATCGGCCGATGTCAGGTGGCGTCCCCCCGTCAAATACTGGTTGTAGAGATCAAAACGCACCAGGCTGCCTCCCAGCCATCCGCCGACCTCCATCAGACGCAGGCGGGGCCCCGTCACGCCTGCATTCATGAGCGCAGCCGGATTCAGAAACAACGCATCGGCACTTGAAACCGCTGCCGGATTGAAGCCAGCCTGCATGGCCCAGGCGCTCAGCCGGACATACTGCGCATGCCCGGCCTGGGCCATCAGCATCAGCAACACCAGCAGGCTAACCCGTCGCTGCAAACGTCCCATGGCTTGTTTACCTCAGTGAACACGTACCTTGTACCGAAAACGTCCCTGAAGCTGGAGGCGAAGCGCATCGGTTGCCCGGATGCGCACGGCGGCCACTTGCTCGGCAGGCGTTTGCACCTCCAGTATCAGTCGAGCCCGGCGTCCCTGCTTTAAAAGCGCCAGTTGTTCTTGATTCAGCACTACCGAGACCTCTCCTTCGCGGTAGGTTGTGGCAAATCCCTGGTTATCTACCGGTGCTGCCGCCACCTGCAGCGCATTTTTGGCGGGAATGCGCACGCCAATGGGCTGATCATAGGCGTCAAGCAACTCGATTTGCGTAGCAACAGCCAGGGGAATCCTATTTGCGTAACGTAAGATGAGCTGCGCTTCTTCGACCTGCACATCATCCTGCGGATCTGTCGGTAGCTCCAGCGTGCTCAGGTCAACCGCCACCGTATCCTGCACTGCAATGACATCCGCGGCAATGTGCAGTGGAATGCGCAGACCGACCCGGGCCGTTACAGCCAGCGGCTTGCGCAGTTGCACCCTTCCGGCCGCCACAACCCGTCCCACCACACGCAACTCCTGGGGCAACAGACTCAGAAACTCATCGACATTCGAATTCGTGGCATCCAGCACATACGTGCGCGTAACCGGTCGATCGGGATCGTCGGTGCCCACAAACGGTAATCGGATAAGCTGATCGGTATTCAGAGGCATGCCGTTATAGCTTAACGGCGCCACTATGGGATCTCCGGGCGTAACCGCATAAGGGCCCCGTCCCTTCAGGAAACGCACGGATCCGTCATTAGCCCGCCCCAGTACCGCCAGATACAGCGTAGCCTCTCCTCCGATATTGGTGGTCAAGCTGAGCGTCAGATCGGTTCCCTGCACTTGCAAGCCGCTCACGCGTTTGCCGAGCTCATCCAGCTCGTCAATGCGGGAAACGCGCGCTTCCGCATCCAGCGCCACATCCAACCGGCCATCGTTGTTGACGTCGTTGTTCAAGTCGGCCACCAGATCGTTGACCCGAAGGCGGGCTTCTTTCAGATCCAGCCGTTCCAGACGCACGGTGGCCCGAATCGAATCCGTTGCCTTCAGCGCACGCGCCTGCGTTGCGGTCTCTAATTTTCCGTAAATGCGGTAGCGCAGCGTATTCTGTGCTGGATAGAGGCGTAAGTCTTGCAATGGCAGGGTTTTGGTTACGGCCACTCCGGCTGGGAGCCCGGCAAATGTGTAGCGGGCCGGATCATCAACTGCGCCGCGCACAAAGCGTATCACCAGCGTATCTCCGGGCCCATAAGGCGGCCGCCGAATATCTGGGAAGCTCAGCCGGAGCGTATCCAGACTCACTTCCAATGTGCTCAGCAGATCCTCCAGCACCAGCCGGCCGCTCGCCAGCGTCACATAGTCGCCTGCTTCAAAGACTACGTCATCGCTTGCAATCGAAATAGCGCCTTCGGCCTGAAAGGTCTCGCCTTGCGGGTAAAAGTACAGCGCATCAAGACGCACCGTCCCCTGCAGGTTCATCTCCAGGCGGTCAGCCGCTGTAATGTCTACCGGTGTCGTGCTGCCGGGCGTCGAGACCGTTGCCAGCACATCTACTTCCCGCGAGACAACGCCAAGCTGGACCGGCACAGCTATGGTTGCTTTCGGACCTACCGTAACCGGATCCAACCGCAGCGTGGCATACCCGGCCGGATAAGGACCCACTGGCTCACGGGTCTGGATCTGAAGCGACTCAATCTGGAGCGCCACCGGCAGTTGGTTATGCAGCGTTAACGTTAGCTCACTGGAAGCCAGCACGGCACCGGCCATCTGGCTTTCTCCGGCAATCGTTACCTGCCGACGCTCCACCTGCACCGTCTGAGCCGGAATCGCCGCCCGCGCCCGGTCTGCCTCCAGCGTGGTAGTCCATACCCGAAGCTGAATGGCTCCGAGCGGCTGCGCAGCACCACCTGGGGTTCCTAGATCCAGCTCATAAATCAACGCTGGCACCAGCCGTTTACCGGCCAGACTGGCCATTCCCGAAGCGGTTTCTCCAGGCAATGGCGTACGCTCCAGCACCACCTCCTGCAGCAGGGCTCCGGTGTCTGCATAGCGAATGCGCAGCCTGGGGGGACCACTTGCTCGACTATCGCTCAGCGGTACATTTAGCCCATTATAAATCGTTACATGCAGCTCATTGACACCCCCACTGGCATTACTCAGCATTACTTCGGTTCCTCCCTCCAGATCGACAAATCCGGTTCCCAGATCCAGACGAGCCGGCGGTGAAGGGATCGATGCTTCCAGCGGAAGTACAGGCACCGGCATGGTCGTGTCTACCAGCGCCAGCGGGGCAATGCGAAGCACCTGCAGATCAAAGCTGTAGGACGCGCTCAGCTCCTGCTCCAGAATATTCCCTACCCCTGCCGATACCGATACGGGCGCCGGAGTAGCACGCTCAGCCAACGTGCGGCTAAGCTCGTTGAGCTGAATAAAATCCTCCAGCTCTTCTTCAGCAACCAGGGCCAGCACATTGTCCGATTCGACCCGAAAGAGCGTATCGACGCCGTGGCGTGTTGTGTCGATCAGTGCGTCAGCCCCTTCCTGAGGTCCCAGCAGCACAAAGGTCTTCTCCAGCAGTAATGGAACCCGCAAGGAGGACTCAAAAGAAAAGTCAGGAGCTCCGGTGGGCATCTCACAGCGGCTAAGACTCACACAGAGCAGCAGCCCCAGGCATCCAGCAAGCGCACGTCGCATCGATCCGCAGACCATCTGGTTCGTAATCGGCCGAGAGGGGGGGGTACAACTATCCTTCAAGGGTATCGGCCTTAGACCAGCGACGCTTAAGCCAGACAGAGAAATACGCAACCTTCCGAAGCAGCTTTCCCCTGCCGCATGCCCTCGGCTACCGCCGCAAGCATCTGGTCAATTTCTTATTCCCGCACCAGCCGTTCTGCCAATCGGCGCCCCCGCCACCGCTACCCATTCCATAATTTGCATTCTTCTTTTTGTCCGTTTATCATTTATCTGTCATCTTCCTTACGATCATCTGCTAACCAACCCTTCAGCGGCTCATGTCACTCAAAGATTTTCGCGTCGATCCAGCCACACTCGCATTCGTCGGCCACGATCTCGCCCGTCCCGAGAGCATCATCGCCGAACCAGACGGCACGCTCTGGTGCTCCGATGCACGTGGAGCCGTTACGCGCATCGCTCCCGATGGGACGCAAACATTGCTTGGGAAGCAGGGACACGAACCCAACGGCCTGGCAATGGGTGCCGATCGACAGACGCTCTATATCGCCAACATCGGTGATGGGCGCATCTATCGCATGGATCGCCAGGGAAATGAAACGGTTTTTCTAGATCACCTCGGCGATCGTTCTCCTCTCGGCGCGGTCAACTACATCTTCATCGATAGCCAGGACCGGTATTGGATTTCGGTTTCGACGCTCGAGCTTCCCTGGTGGCCTGCAGCTCAACATCCGCGTCCTGATGGGTACATCATCCTGGTCGATAAGCACGGCGCACGCATCGTTGCCGAGGGCATTTACTTTCCCAACGAAGTGCGCATGAACCACGACGAATCGTATCTCTACGTAGCCGAGACAATGAAACGGCGCCTCGTGCGCTACCCGGTGCTGCCCGACGGTTCGCTTGGCCCCCAGGAAGAGGTACCTCCAGGCGATCTCGGACGAGGGGCCTATGTGGACGGCTTCGCCTTCGATGCGGAAGGAAACATCTGGGTAACACTCCTCATCCGCAATGAGGTGGTCGTTATTACACCCGACGGGGACGTTTACACCATTCTCTCCGATCTCAACGAGGCAGCCATCCGGAATGCCGAGGCGAAAATAGAGAGCGGTGAACTCACGCCGGCCGATATGGTTGCCTGCGCGGGTCCTCATCTACAACTGCCAGCGAGCATCACTTTTGGCGGGCCCGATTTACGTACGGTCTATCTGGGATCATTGGGGATGCAGCGATTGCCAACGTTCCGCGCTCCTATTCCGGGACTGCCCATGCGTCACTGGTCATGAGACACCAGGGAAGGAGCAACGGAAGCAAGCACAGGGCTCATGCCCTGCTCCGCGGGGTGGTAAGGTTACCTCTATGAGGACTTTGGAGCTGGCAATGGTTGGCCGTCAGGGTCGGCGTAAAGCGCCAGATCCATTGATGCGGGATCGGTGTAGCCATGCTGCCCGCGCCTTAGCCATTCCGCACCGCACGATCACGATCCCGGGCGTGCTCCGTAGCGACATGGCTCAGATAGAGCTGCGTACGCGAGAAGCGACGGCGTAGCACCCAGCGTTTTCTCCGGTCCGGTCTCATCGCAACCTCAAGCAGGTTAGCGAAACAGTTAGACCGGCATCACTTCGCTGTGCGCTTCCAGCAACGCCCTTGCCTCGATAGGCCCCAGGTTGAACAGCAGATCCAGCGCAGTCATTCCTGGCACAAATCCTTCAAAATTTTGTCGATATACAGGCTCTTTAAAGCGGAGCGCATAGACTTGCGCTGCCGCCGTACGGTCGATTGCTGCAGTATTTTCTGGCAACAACAATGTGTCGGCAGCCAGCACGCGCGCAATAGCCGCCACCGAAGCGGGGCGTCCTACCAGTTCGGAAGCGCGTACAACGGGCGTGTCGATCTCGAAAAGCTGAAGCGTTAGCAGCACAGTTGCGCAGGTCAATGCGCCCAGCGTTGTCCATTCTTGCTGAAAAATCTCCTCCAGACGTGGTTCAAAAAACTCAAAGTAAGGGGTGGTCCGGTAGTTGTAACAGAATGCGCGCCAGTGCCGGCGTTGCCACCCGCGCAATTGTCCAACAGCAGCCTGATCGATTGGGACGCCATGTTGATGCGCTCGCAGCGGCACCGAAATCCACTGCCAGCCCTGCGGGTTGCGCAGTCGCGTTCGGTTGTGAAAAGACTGCCGACTGTACTGAAAGGTGTCGGCCAGCACCAAACGCCCGGCCCGAAGCGCCAGCGCTACCCGCTCCAGCCGCGGAAAATATTCCGGAGGTACAACAGCCAGCATAATCAGTCGGTATCTTTTTTTAGGTTAAATTAACCGCCACACCCCACAGTTGCAGACGCACCCTCGTCCGGTGATTATCCTGGCAGTTTTACTTACCACTCTCCATCTGTTGATCTGGGGAACGCTGCTTTCCTCGCTGCGCTACCTGCGCCGTCAACCCTGCCCCAAGCCAACGGCCGACGTGTGGCCTTCCCTTTCGGTGCTCATTCCTGCCCGTAACGAAGCGCGTAACCTGCAACGACTACTGCCCACGCTGCTGCGCCAGGACTATCCGCACTTCGAAGTGATCGTTTACGATGATGGCTCAGAAGACGCTACCCCCTTTGTGCTGCAACGTTACCGAGCCGATCCACATCTGCGCGTGCTTCGGGGCAAGGAGCTACCGCCAGGCTGGGTGGGCAAAGTGCACGCGTTGTATCAGGCCACCCGCCATGCCAGAGGCTCCCTGTACCTGTTTTTGGACGCCGACGCTGAACTGCTACGGCCCGATGCCCTGCGCCATCTGGTGGCACGTTACCGAGCCCTTCCCCCGGGATCAGTAGCGACCGCTCTGCCATCGCTACGCGGCGGTGGCCAACTCCTCGTCAGTCTGGTTCCCCTGCTGATTTTAGGCGGATTGCCCTGGTCGCTGGTGCGTCGCGTGCCGCATCCCCTGCTAGGCGCGCTGAACGGCCAATGCTGGCTCATGGATGCGACCCGCTACCATCGCCTGGAACCCCATCGGCATCACCGGGCTGAAGTGCTCGAAGATGTGCAGATCGGACGTTATCTGAAACGGCATGGCCTGATCCCCGAATTGTTAGATCTGCGCCGGGAGTTGGCCGTGCACATGTACCCCGACCTGAAAGCTGCCTGGCAGGGCTTCCGAAAAAATGCCTACCTGCTTATGGGAGGACGCTCGCTGTACTTTCTGCTCCTCTGGCTAGGCTATGGCCTGACGTTCGTGCTGGCGCCCCTTATCTGGTGGCCCCTGTTGCTTTCCATATACGGTCTGAAGCTGATAACCGATCGGCTCCAGGGTTACCCCCTGTGGTTGAGTCTCCTGGCTCCGCTCTCCTACTTCCTGGCCTGGATTCTTCAAGGTGATTCAGCCTGGAACTACGGGCGCGGCCGGCTCCACTGGAAAGGTCGCCGTATCAAGCAGCCGACACGACCTGCCCCCTCCCCATAAGCAATCTATGGGGCGGAAACTCTTCGTTCAAGCTGTTCTTTTAAGCACCGTTTGTGAACCATCTTGCGCGCAACGATGCGAACCTCCTTTCTGATTCTGTCGCTGCTCCTCGCCATCCTGGCTGTAATGTTTGCCCTGCAGAATCCGGGCTACGTAACCCTGCGTTTCGGCCCTTACCAGACAGAGCAGTCCACCGCCCTGGTTGTACTGGTTAGTTTTGCGCTGGGCGTGTTGGTAGGCATCCTGGCCAGCGTCCCCGGACGTCTCAGATCCGCACGCGAAATCCGCCAGCTTCGCAAGCAGTTGAGCCAGTCCAGCAGCGAAGCTACCTCCTCTTCAAGCCTGGATTCTATCACAGAAAGCCCGTACGAATGAGTCACTGGCTGTCGCAGATTTGCGCAATAGCACTGGCCCAACGGTATCGCAAAATCGACCTGCCACCGAGTACGCGTCCTTCTTCAGAGCAACCGCCTTGCCTATCAGCTACCATACATCTGATCGATTACAACGCCACCCGTCTTGAAGAACGGACGCTGCCTCCTCACGCCATCGAATCGGTGCTGCGTTGCAAAGACCGCCCCACAGTCACCTGGATCGACGTCGTAGGACTGTCCGACAGCCCTTCTATTTCTTCGCTTATGCCCAGGCCCCTGTCCGATCCCAATCCTCTCCTCTTACAGGAGGGCAGCGCTTATTTGTGCATTCCATGTCCGCGACTCATCTTTAATGCCACTACAGGTTCAATAGAAATTGAACCGATCCAGTTGATTCTGGGCAAAGGCTTTGTGCTAACGATTCGAGAACGACCGAGCCAAGCATTTGCCTCCATACAAAGCCGTCTGCGACAGCCAATCAGTCCCATTCGACAGCGTGATGCAAGCTATCTGGCGTATGCATTGATTGATACCCTTATTGATCACTACTTTGAAGTGTTAGAAACACTTGGAGAGCGTACAAATCAGCTTAAAGCCAGCGTGCTGGAACAGGTGAACCGGCCGGTGCAGGATCGTCTAGCTGCACTACAGCGCGAAATAATTGCCGTTCGACGTGTTGCCGGGTCGCTTCGCAATGTTTTTGCGGAATTGCAGCGCTTTGAAATTCCCCTCATTGCGCCCGATTCCCATCTTTTCTGGCGCAGCATTTACCACCGCATTACACAGGTGATTGAAATTGCGGAATTGCTCGGTGGGCTGCTGGCCACGCTGATGGATTTATCTCTATCCCAGCTACGCTATCGCATGCATGAGACAATGAAAGTACTCACCGTAATTGGTCTGCTCTTTATTCCGCTCATACTCATGACTGGAGTGCAGGGATTACCGCTCCAGGACATGTTCGCATTACACGGGCGCTACGACTATCCAGCCGTCATGGCATTGATGATTGTGCTGGTAGTAGGCATGCTATATGGCTTTCGGCGAAAATGGCTGTAGTTCGACACTATCCCCCTCCTTTGCGCCCGGGCGACCGCGTGGCCGTTATAGCCCCCGCCAGTCCTCCCGATCCCGAAAAGCTGGAAGCCGGCATTCGCCGGCTCGAAGCAGCGGGGCTCACGGTAGAGCGAGGCCAAACTCTTGCCCTGCAACGGGGCTACCTCGCGGGCGACGACCAGATGCGCGCGAAAGAGCTTAACCACTACCTGCAGCGCACCGACATTCGCGCCATTTTCTGCGCCCGGGGAGGCTACGGTTGCCTGCGCCTGCTGCCATTGCTGGACTACGAAGCTGCCACCCGCACTCCCAAGCTACTGATTGGCTACAGCGACATTACGGCGCTGCATCTGGCCCTGTTGCGTCGCGCCCACGTGCCAGGCCTCTCAGGTCCAATGGTAGCCACCGACTGGCCCCTCCTGGACCGCGAAACGGAACAACGCTTCTGGGAAATGGCGCAAGGCGCTGCGCCACATCCACTCTCCTTCGTTGGCAATGCATCCCCCCACGTGCTGCGTCCTGGCGAGGCTGAGGGACTCTTGATAGGAGGCACCCTTTCGGTGCTCGTGCGCCTGATCGGAACCCCCTATCTGCCCGACCTGAACGGTGCCATCCTCTTTCTGGAGGACGTTGGCGAAGCGCCCTATCGCATCGACGGCATGCTTGCCCAACTGCACCTGGCTGGCGTACTCGACAGGCTGGCCGGTCTGATACTGGGCTACTTTACAGAGTGCGCACCAGCCGCTTCTGCGCCATCGCTTACGCTCCAGGACGTACTGCACGACTATCTTGGCAGGGCCTCGTATCCTGTAGTGACCGACTTTCCGTACGGACACGTGCTGTCCAAAAATACCCTGCCTATTGGCGTGCGCGCCCGGCTGATTGCCGGTGAAGCGGGCGTGCAGCTATCGTTGCTGGAACCCGTCGTCCGAGCAGCCGGTCTGTCCCCTGAATCTTTTCCGTAAAAATTTTTCAACAAGCTCCCCTTGAAAACGCTATACTTGCGGCGGCAACCATCGCCCACACGCTATGCCCCAACCATCAACGCGCCCTCCCCTACGCCTGGCCGTCTTTGCCTCGGGGAGCGGAACCAACTTCCAGGCCATCCTAGATGCCACCCAGGCCGGCCATCTGCCTGCCCAGGTGGTGCTGTGCGTCAGTGATCGTCCGACAGCCGGCGCACTGGAGCGCGCGCAGCAGCAGGGCATTCCTACGGCTGTGCTTGCTCCGCGGGACTATCCTTCCCCGGAGGCCTTCGGAGAAGCCTTGCTTAACGTGCTTCGCGCCCACGACGTTGGCCTGGTGGCGCTGGCCGGCTACCTGAAAAAGATTCCAGATAACGTGGTAGCAGCCTATCGCAACCGCATTTTGAATATTCATCCCTCCCTGCTGCCAGCCTTTGGCGGTCCAGGCATGTATGGCCGCCGCGTCCATGAGGCAGTCCTGAACTACGGCGTGCGCTGGACCGGCGCAACCGTCCATTTAGTGGATGAAGAGTACGACCACGGTCCGATTGTGCTGCAGGAGCCCGTGCCGGTCCTGCCCGACGACACGCCGGAGACGCTGGCGGCTCGCGTGCTGGCGGTGGAGCACCGTCTCTACCCCGAGGCGCTGCGGCTGTTTGCCGAAGGTCGTGTCCGGGTAGAGGGGCGGCGCGTTCGTATCCTACCTGAACCCTCCGAAAATCGCACGCCATAAGCTATGCTGCATCAACCACGCACCCACGAGCCTCCTCCAGATCTGCAGCCTGTACGCCGAGCGCTACTATCGGTATCGGACAAAAATGGATTGGTCCCCTTTGCGCACCGTCTGGTCAGGCTGGGCATCGAACTGGTCTCTACGGGCGGCACAGCCCGGGCGCTGCGCAAAGCAGGCCTGACCGTTCGCGACGTTTCCGAATTGACCGGCTTCCCGGAAATCCTGGATGGCCGCGTCAAAACGTTGCATCCGGCTATCCACGGCGGTCTACTGGCGCGCCGCAACGTACCGGACGATCTGGACCAACTCCAGCAGCATGGCATTGCCCCGATCGACCTTGTGGTCGTTACCCTGTATCCCTTCGAACAGGCCATTGCCCAGAAGCCTGAGGATGAGGCGCTGGCTGCCGAAAATATTGACATTGGCGGCCCCACCCTCATCCGCGCAGCCGCTAAAAACTTCTTCTTTACCGCGGTTGTGGTAGACCCGTCTGACTACGATGCCGTAGCGGAGGAGCTAGAAAAGCATGAGGGACACCTGACGCTGGCTACGCGCCGCCGTCTGGCCCAGAAAGCTTTTGCACGCACCGCCGCCTACGATCGGGCGATCGCTGCCTACCTGGAAGATCGCCTGCACCCTTCGCCTTCCGAACCGCTGCCGTCACGCCTCCTGATCGACTTGCCCCGCGTCCAGATACTGCGCTACGGCGAAAACCCCCACCAGCAGGCTGCCCTTTATGGCCAGCCGGAACGCTTCTTTCGCCAACTTCATGGAAAGGCTCTCTCCTTCAATAATCTGCTGGACCTGAGCGCAGCCCTCCGCCTGATCGACGAGTTTCGGGAGGCGGATCCTACCTGCGCGATTCTAAAGCACACGAATCCGTGCGGCGTAGCCACCGCTGAAACGCTTGCAGAGGCCTACGCCCGTGCCTTTGCTACCGACCGGCGCTCTCCCTTCGGCGGCATCGTGGTCGTCAACCGACCGCTCGACCGCGACACGGCTGAGGCTATCGATCAGGTCTTTACCGAAGTGATCATCGCACCGGACTTCGACGAGGGCGTGCTGGCTTTCCTTCAGAAAAAAGCCAACCGACGCATCATCCAGCAGCTCCGGCCTGTCCGGGAAACGCTGGACATACGGACGGCCGTAGGCGGCCTGCTGGTTCAGGAACCGGATAGCGCTCTGCCACCTCTAGAGGAGTTGCGCGCCACCTGGCAGGTGGTTACGCGACGCGCCCCTACCGAAGCCGAGTGGCGTGATCTCGACTTTGCCTGGCGCGTGGTCAAGCACGTCAAAAGCAACGCGATTGTTTATGTGCGCAACCGGGCCACCCTGGGCATCGGTGCCGGTCAGATGAGCCGGGTGGACGCTTCCGAAATTGCCGTGCTTAAAGGAAAACGCGAAGGGCACGACTTTACCGGAAGTGTGGTGGCCTCTGATGCATTCTTTCCCTTTGCAGATGGGCTGCTCGCGGCTGTCGAAAGCGGCGCCCGCGCTGTCATCCAGCCCGGGGGGTCCATCCGCGATAAAGAGGTGATCCAGGCGGCCGACGACCACAACGTCGCCATGGTTTTTACCGGCACCCGGCACTTCCGGCACTGAACAGGGACGATTTTTGCACTTTTATGCCGGCGGGTGGATCTATTTCCCCGCCGGTTTACTATTTTAAGGGCGCGCATTCCCCGCGATGCTAACGCGAAGTACAACCGTTCCTGGCCTGCCTGCTCCCGAAAGCCGGTAGGTCCGGACCTAAACCAGAGCAACAACCAATGGGGCTGTTCAACTTTGCTTCTGACGTTGCCATAGACCTTGGGACCGCTAACACGCTGGTTTATATCAAAGGGCGTGGTATTGTCCTGAACGAACCCAGCATCGTCGCTGTGCATCGAAGCACGCGCAAGGTCATTGCGATCGGCCGCGAAGCCTTGCAGATGCACGAGCGCACGCACCCAGAAATCGAAACTATTCGGCCCCTTAAAGACGGGGTCATCGCCGATTTTGAGGTGGCCGAGCAAATGATCCGGGGATTTATCCGCAAAGTCCAGCGCAACTGGTACACGTCGATCCGGCGGATGGTCGTCTGCATTCCCAGTGGCATTACCGAAGTGGAAAAGCGGGCCGTGCGGGACTCTGCCGAGCACGCCGGTGCCAAACGCGTCTACTTGATCAGTGAACCGATGGCAGCCGCGATTGGCATTGGCCTGAACGTCGAAGAGCCCGTTGGCAACATGGTAGTGGACATCGGCGGTGGTACGACAGAAATCGCAGTTATTGCGCTGGCGGGCATCGTTGTGAACGAATCGATTCGTACCGGCGGCGACGAACTGGACAATGCCATCATCCAGTACTTTAAACGCAACCATAACCTGCTGATCGGCCAGCGCACGGCCGAGCGCATCAAGTGTGAGATTGGCAGTGCTATAGAGCTGGACCCGGAGCTGGAACTGTCGGTCAAAGGGCGCGATCTTGTCAGCGGCATTCCTAAAATCCGAACGATCTCTTCAGAAGATGTGCGCGAAGCCCTGCGAGAGCCCGTCAACCAGATCGCTGCCGCTGTGCTACGCTGCCTGGAACGCACCCCGCCAGAACTGGGCGCCGATATTCTGGAACGCGGCATCATGCTCACAGGCGGGGGGGCGTTGCTGAAAGGCCTGGACGCCCTGATCCGTAATCGCGTGGAACTTCCTGTCTACGTAGCCGACGATCCCCTGACGGCTGTGGCGCGAGGCACGGGTAAAGTGCTGGAAGACCTCGAACGGTACGAGCGGGTCTTGCTCTGAAAATCATGACGCGCACCAATTGGCTCATTGACACGTTACTTCTGGTTGTCGTATTAGGTCTGGCGCTGAGCCTGCTGCTCACGCACAACGAGCCGGTGCTGCACGGGCTGCGTGCGCTGGCGTTGGAACTTTCGGCCCGCGCCGAAGCCCGGCTGGCCTGGGCCGGTCACTACTTTCGAACGCTGGAGGAAAACGAACGGCTGCGCGCCGAAAATATCCGCCTGGCCGGCGAGCTGGCGCGCGCCCGCGAAGCGCTGATTGCCAACGAACGTTTGACCCGCCTGCTGGCGCTGCGCGACAGCATTTACCCCCTTCCGGTACGGGCCGCCCGCATCATTGCCAAAGACCTGACGCGCCAGCGCAACCTGCTAACAATCGACGCGGGCAGCACAGACGGCGTGCAACCCGGCATGGCCGTCGTGGATGACCGCGGAATCATCGGCACCGTTACCCTGGTCACGCCGCATTATGCCCGCGTTCTTTCTTACCTGAACACAGACTTTCGGGTGGCGGCCCGCATCCAGGCTATCGGAGCGGTAGGCATTGTGCGCTGGGACGGCGAGCACCCTGACCGCCTGCTGATGGAATTTGTCAGCCGCACCGAGCCGGTGCGCCCGGGCATGCTGGTAGTCACAACGCCCTACAGTAACATCTTCCCTCCAGGCTTTCCCATTGGTCGCATAACCGAAGTAGCGCGCCAGCCCGGTCTGAATACGCTGCGCATTTACCTGGAACCGGCCTCCCCGCTGGACCGCGCCTCCTATGTATTTGTCATCCTGCATAAGCCTGATCTGGAGCGCCAGCGACTGCACACGCCTAACCCACCGTGAGCGATGCGCCCCAAATTCGGCATACTCCTGCTATTGCTGTGGAGCCTACCAGGACGGCCCGTAACGAGCCTTGCTCAGCCGGCACAGCACCTGCAAGCTACCCTGAATCAACTGCTTGACGCTCCTGCCTACGCTTCGGCTTTCTGGGGAGCGCTGGTGCTGGATCTGCGCGACAGTACCGTGCTCTATGCACGCCACGCCCGGCAAAACTTTACGCCCGCTTCGGTAACCAAGTTGTTCATAACAGCAGCTGCTCTCGAGCAGCTCGGGCCTGACTTTCGCTACGTTACCCGCCTCCTGGCAGATGGACCAATCGTAGACGGCGTGCTGCAGGGGAACCTGATCGTGCGCGGCTCAGGGGATCCCGCCATTGGCGGCCGTTTTACCGATGGAGACCGCACCGCTACCTTCCGAGCCTGGGCCGATTCACTGCGCCGTAAGGGAATCCAGCGAATCGCGGGCGACCTTATTGGCGACGACGATTACTTTGACGACACGCCGCTGGGTACCGGTTGGAGCTGGGACGACCTGACCTACTGGTACGCTGCGGAAATCAGCGCGCTATCTTTCAACGACAACTGCGTGGACGTTACCATCGAAGCAGGCCGCGCCGGCGAACCCGGACGCATCTCCTGGGAGCCACCCACTACCTATGTATCTCTGATCAATCAAACCTATACCATTCCGGCCGATCAGCCCCTGAAAGAGGGGTACCGGCGATTACCCGGCACCAACACGATCGTGCTGTTCAGCCGGGTGCCGGAAGGCCGCCGAGATACGGAGTCGCTCACCGTCAGTAATCCAACGCGCTTTTTCGTGCACGTCCTGCGCGAAGTGCTGCTCGCTGAAGGCATCGCTGTAGAGGGACAGCCCGTGGACGTTGACGCCCTCTCCATCAAACCTGACTATACCAGCTCCAGATTGTGGACCGTGGCGACCTATACCTCACCGCCCCTGTCTGAGATTGTGCGGGTTATCAATCGGCGGAGTCAGAATCTGTACGCCGAAATGCTGCTGCGGACGCTGGGCGCCGAACGCCCGGTAGCCGACACCACACTGGTCCCCGGATCCGCCGAGATGGGGTTGGCAGCAGCTGCTCGCACCTGGCTTCGAGCAGGCATCGACACCAGCCGCATTCAGTTTGTGGACGGCTCTGGCCTGTCGGCGCAGAATCTGGTCACGCCTGAAGCAACGGTTCGTCTGCTGGCCTACATGGCCAGCCATCCCGACCTGGCCGTGCGCCAGACGTTTTACACGTCGCTACCCACCGGTGGTGAACCGGAAACGACCCTTCAGGATCGACAGCTCAGCGATCGCGTCCGGGCCAAGACAGGTACGCTGTCGAACACCAGCGCACTGGCCGGATACGTTCGCACACCAGACGGACGCCTGCTCGCCTTTGCGCTGTTCTGTAACCACTATACCCTTCCTACCCGCCAGGTGCGCCGCACCATCGACGCTTTCGTAGAACAGCTCGCTCGCTATCGCAAGTGAAGGAATCAAACAGACGGGATCAACCCCTCCCCTCTGACCGTTCATGGACCGCATTTTGCGTGGACAAAAGCAGGCGCAAACCGATGCCCCACCAACAAATTCATGGCACTACGGTTCTGGGCGTACGGCACAACGGCCGGGTAGCGCTGGGCGCCGATGGCCAGGCAACGCTGGGCACTACGGTCATGAAACACCGGGCCCAGAAAGTGCGCGCGCTCTATAACGGCAAGATTCTGGCAGGCTTTGCAGGGGCTACCGCCGATGCGCTGACCCTTTTTGAACGCTTTGAAGGCAAACTCCAACAGCATGGTGGCAATGTGCTCCGGGCTGCCGTCGAACTGGCCAAAGACTGGCGCACCGACCGCTACCTGCGCCGCCTGGATGCACTGCTGGCAGTTGCCTCACCAGACCGTCTGCTTCTCATTAGCGGCAACGGTGACTTGATCGAACCCGATGACAATATTGTGGCCATCGGCTCGGGTGGTCCGTTTGCCCTAGCAGCCGCCCGAGCCCTCCGCAAACACCGCCCTGACCTCTCGGCCCGGGCTATCGTTGAAGAATCGCTTGCCATTGCAGCCGATATCTGCATCTACACCAACCACGAGCTCACCATCCTGGAAATCGATTCAAAGTAAATTTATCAAAACATACATTTTCCAATTTATTACATAAATCATAACAAAAATCATTAACAAAAAAGTAATGGATCGTTTGCATTCCAGAAAACCGATTCGCACTACGGCGCTTTTTGTGGATTATGAGAACCTGTACCGGCAGACCGTCCGCTATCTGAAAGAGGAGGAAAGCATTAATGGACAGTTAGCCGATTTGCTTTATAGCCTTCGTCGGTACCTGCTGGCACGCCGGCGTTTTCGGGTGGTTCTGGGTCGTGCTTACGCAGACTTTGAGCAGTACGAGGACGGACTGGCTATTCAGCGCGTCCTTGCCGAACAGGGCATTGTCCCCTGCATGGTTCCAGCCAGCCTGGACCCTCCTGCTCGTTCGCTGCAACTGACCATCGACGCGCTGCACACGCTGCAAAGCCATCCAGAAGTGCAGGCGTTTGTGGTAGTAAGTGGCGACCTGGCGTATCTCCCTCTGCTGGAATATCTGCGCAGCCATGGCCGCCAGGTCGCACTGCTCCAACTGGCGCCGCCATCAGACCTGGTTTACGAGCGCCTGGGCGACCGCCTGCTGCTGGATCCCCGCCCGATTCTGGAGCATGCCGGTCTGCGTCGCCTGCTGACCCACCTGTCAGGCTCCACCATTGAGTCCACTGCCGCTCCTCCACCCGTCTTTGCCTCCCTGGCCGACGATCCGGCTGCGCTCAGAGCGCTCGAACTCATTGTCGAACACTTCGGTCGCTACGATGAGGTCTATCTGACCCCCTTGCTCCGAAAAATGTCAGAAACCTTTGATGCTTCCGAAGTCGAACCTAAAGAACTGATTAACCGGCTCGAAGCAGCAGGCGCTATTCGGCTGGAACGCCGTCGAGGATTTCCCTACGACTATACCGTACTCATCCTGCACGAAGACCACCCTGACGTGCGCCGCATTCGGGAAACCCTGGCCGCGACATCCGATTTTGAAACCGACACCTCCGGAGATCTATCCGAAAAAGATCACGTTGAAGATCCTTCTGGAGAAGAACCGTCGGCCTTTTAAGTCGTCAACCTGTCGGGTATGGAGCCGAAACCCCTCACGCATCGGGAGGACGGAATGAAGCGCGAACTCACGCCACGCGAAATTGTCGCCGAACTGGACAAATACATCATTGGTCAGGACGAAGCCAAAAAGTGCGTGGCCATTGCCCTGCGCAACCGCTGGCGTCGGCTAAACGCCCCGCCGGAAATGCGGGAAGAGATTATGCCCAACAATATTCTGATGATCGGCCCGACCGGCGTGGGCAAGACCGAGATTGCTCGGCGCCTGGCCAAACTGGCCGGCGCTCCCTTCATCAAAGTGGAAGCTACTAAGTTCACCGAAGTTGGCTATGTAGGCCGCGATGTGGACAGCATGATCCGCGATCTGGTCGATATCGCGGTCAACATGGTACGCGAAGAACACGAGCAGCGCGTGCGCGACCGGGCGCGCGAGCTGGCTGAAGAACGCATCCTGGACATTTTAGTCCCTCCTGCCCGTCCTGCCCCTCAACGGGAAATGGTACAGGGCCCAGGCTTCTTCCTTCAGAGCACGGCTACCACAGCTACCGATCACGCTGAGGCAGAAGCCCGGGAGCGCACTCGCCAGCGCTTTCGTGAAAAACTCAAGGCAGGAGAGCTGGACGACCGAGAAATCGAAATTGAGGTGGCCTCTGACACGATGCCTATGGTGCAGGTCTTCGGACCGCTGGGCATCGAAGAAATGGGCGTTAACCTGCAAGAACTCTTTGGTAACCTGACCGGCCGCCGCCGCAAAAAGCGCCGCGTTACGGTAGCAGAAGCACGCGAAATTCTCACGCAAGAAGAAGCGCAAAAGCTTATCGACATGGACAAAGTTACGCGGGAGGCGCTGGAGCGGGTGGAGCAGTCAGGTATTGTCTTTATCGACGAGATCGATAAGGTGGCGGCGCGGGATAGCGCCCGAGGCGGGCCGGACGTCTCTCGCGAAGGCGTGCAGCGCGACCTGCTACCGCTGGTGGAAGGCTGCAGCGTTATGACCAAATACGGCATGGTTCGCACCGACCATATTCTCTTCATCGCCAGCGGAGCCTTCCACGTGGCCAAGCCCAGCGACCTGATCCCAGAGCTGCAGGGCCGCTTCCCCATCCGCGTCGAGTTAAAAAGCCTGACCGAGGAGGACTTTTACAAAATTCTCACGCAGCCCAAAAATGCCCTCCTCAAACAATATCAGGCGCTGCTAAAAGCAGAAGGGGTGGACATTGAATTCACCGACGCAGCCGTACGCAAAATCGCTGAGATTGCAGCCCGCGTGAACGAAGAGGTCGAAAACATTGGGGCCCGTCGGTTGCACACGGTGCTGACCACGCTCCTGGAGGATATTCTCTTTGAGGTACCGGACAATGTTCCGGCCAACCGAAAGATTGTGGTAGATGCCGACCTGGTTGAAAAGCGGTTGAGCAATATTGTGCAGAACCGGGACTTGAGTCAGTATATTCTCTAAGCCCAGAGGCCTGGCGTTCACCCGCGCCCGTGACCTGCTATCTGCTGGACGATCCGGAAGGATGGCGACGCTGGGAAGCCCTACAGGCAGCCCGGACGTCACCGTTTGCCCATCCGGAGGTGTTGCGCATGATAGGGCAGCTCTTCGGCCGACGGATCGAGATCGTAGAAGTAGGAGCAGGAAAGGAAACGGTGGCCGTAGCCCTGCTGGTCCGCCAGATAGGCCCCTGGCGCCTGGCAACGCATCCCCCCCTTCTTCCAGAGTCCCCCCTGATCCTACCAGACCCATCCACTTCGGCACTACCCGATCAACTGCTGATTACGCTGAGCCAACGCTACGCGCGCGTCGAGTTACACCTGCCGCCCTTCTTAACAGACGTGCGCCAGGCGCTATGGCACGGCTGGCGAGCCCATCCGCTCTACACCTACGAGATAGATCTTGAGCGGGCCACACCAACTCACTGGTCTGCCAATCCTCGCCGTCTTTTTCGCAAAGCAGCCGCAACGTACCGGCTGATCGAAGATGCAGCGCTGGCTCCCGTGATCGCCCGCCTGGTAGCCGCCAGCTACCAACGCCATCGGCGTCGTCCGCCAGCACCGGCCGAACACCTGACCACGCTGCTGAATGCCCTCACCACGACCGGCCTCGTTCGGCTGTTTGGCGTTCAGAGCCCAACAGGCCAGATTGAAGCAGCCGTAGCGCTCATGGTGCAGCGCCCCCGCGCCTGGTACTGGCTGGCCGGCAGCACGCCGGGCCCCGCGATGACAGTCCTCCTGGGGCACCTGTGGAGCCGCCTTCGCGCAGAAGGCTTTCGGCAGTTCGATTTTGTCGGGGCCAATACGCCGTCCATTGCCGAATTCAAACGCCGCTTTTGTCCAACGCTTCATCTATACTTCCGCCTGACGTATTATCGATCGTTTCTGCAAACGCTGCTGCGTCACGTGCCCGGCCTGCGCTGAGCTATGGAACCCACTCCAACACCTTCTCCCCCGTCCGCCCGGTCTTTTCGGGGACCGGTGCTGACCCTCCTGTCAGGATCGTCGCTGGCCCTGGCGCTGTCCTACCTGGCCCAGCCGCTGCTGACGCGTCTGTATACGCCGGAAGCGTTTGGCGGGCTGGATGCGTTCGTGGCGCTGGTGAGCTTACTGTTCGTATGCAGCACTTTGCGGTATGAGGATGCTCTGCTGCTGCCCCGATGCAACGCAGAAGCTCTCGGCCTACTGCGGCTGGCAGGCTACATTCTGGCCGGACTTAGCCTGCTCTGTCTGCTTCTGAGCTTTCCCGCCCAATGGTTGCTGCAACACAGGGGGGAGACCACGCTGGCTCCGTGGCTTCCCTGGCTGGCGCCCACCCTCCTGCTTATGGGAAGTACCCGGCTGGCGGAGCTGTGGCTTACGCGCCAACAGGCTTTTCGAACGCTTTCGGTCGGAACAGCGCTGCGCGCCACAACCACTACCACGCTGCGGCTGGCTGCCGGCCTTCCTCCCTTGCAGGCAGGTACCGCTGGCCTTATCGGTGGATTTCTGGGAGGACACCTCAGCACATTGCTGCTCTACGGATGGCACCTGCGGCATCGCCTGTCAACACCGGCCGCTTCTCCTTCGCTGGCTGTCCTGGCACGACGCTATCGACACTTCCCGTTGTTTACCCTGCCAGCCGCCCTGCTCAACGCCTTGAGCATGCGCCTGCCTTTTCTGCTACTGCTTCTCTTTTTTGATGCCGAAGTGCTGGGCTTCTTTGGACGCGCCTTCATGGTACTGACAGTTCCCCTGGGACTGGTGGGCAGTGCAACCGGCCAGGTTTTTTTTGTACGCGCTGCTGAGGCGCGTCATGGCGAGGGGCTGCGCGCGCTGACCCGACGCGTCTACAGCCGCCTGCTCCAGATAGGACTCTATCCTGTGCTCCTGCTGATGCTGCTGGGCCCGGAGCTATTTGCTTTCATCTTTGGCGCGCCGTGGCGAACAGCCGGCGTATATGCCGCCTGGATTGCTCCATGGCTCCTACTGGCCAGCCTGGCCTCACCGCTCAGCCGACTGTTCGACGTACTGGAACGCCAGCGCGCCGATTTTGCCACCAGCGCCTTGCTTTTCCTGCTCCAAACGATTGCGCTGATTACTGGCGGGCTGCAAGGCCAGCCAGCAACAGCCTTGCTACTCCTTGGACTGGCCGGCCTCCTGGGACGCGTCTTTCAGCTTAGCGTCCTGTTCCGACTGGTAGGCGTCACCTTCCGCGATGCCTTCGGCCCCCTGCTACGCTGTACGCTTTACAGCCTCCCGCTCCTGGGTTTGCTCTACTTCTCCGCTTCCTGGCTAAGCCCTCCTCTTTACCTGGGCGGGGCTATGCTCAGCGTTCTGCTCTATCTGGGCCTTAGCACATGGATGGAACGCCGACTCGTCCAATCCCTCCCTTAACGAGGTGGACGGTCGCCATAACGACCGGCCCTACGGCGACGCCGCTGTTCCACCTGCTCAAGCTGAACCAGCACCCGGAGTTGCAGGGGCGGCGCCCCACAGGCAACTGCCCACTCGGTCAGCACCTGCAGAACGTGTCGTCGCTGCTGGCGCGACCAACGCGGCGCCCGATCTTCCAGTACCCACGTCACCAGCGCCATCCCACACCCCGCTCTAAAAAGAGTCTGTGCCGCCTCAAGGGCCGCTTTTCGATGCGAGGCCGAAGCTTCCGGAGCCAATCGTTTCAGCCAGACTTCTGGATCAGTACGTCGCTCGGACTGCGCCGCAAACAACAGGCACAGCACTGAAACCTCTTCCAGAAACCCCCACGCAACAGGCGCAACGCTTTCAGATGCCGATAACTTCATGCTGTAGAACAGCAGCCCTGGAACTACACAGGCTCCCCGACTGTATCGTCCACAGCTCGACATTTTTCAATCCCGGAATAACCATGGCAGACGTCGAGACGCTTCTTACTATCTGCCGGCACTTTCACCCGACCGATAAAGGATTCCGATGGGACGCGGTGCCCCTCAAGCATTACAAACCAGAAGGCACGCACTTTCGAGACATTACACGCCAGGTTCTGTTCGGACCGGAAAGCGGTCTGCCTGCCGAACTGCGCTACTTTGAGGTAGCCCCGGGCGGGTACTCTACCTTTGAGCGGCATGCTCACGTGCATGCCGTGCTGATCTTACGGGGACGCGGACGTGCCATTGTGGGCGAGCAGGTCTTTGAAGTAGCGCCCTTCGACTTAATCCATGTGCCCGCATGGACCTGGCATCAGTTTCAGGCCCCTGACGATGAGGCGCTGGGCTTTCTGTGCCTGGTGGCGACGGATCGGGATCGGCCGGTCCGGCCTACCCCTGAAGAGGCGGCCCAGCTTCGCCAGCACCCAGTAATTGGCCCGTACGTGCGCCTTTGAGCTACTGCTCAACGATCACTTGATCGGAGGTGATAAACGCTCCTTCAAAGCGCCGCACGGCCAACGCACGCAGGCGCTCAGCTTCCTCACGCGTCCGGAAGTTCCCCAGTCGAATTCGATAATAAGGAGCCCGGTAGACAATGTAGACCGGGGGGGGATCTGCATGCGCTCCCAGAATGCCCTCAAGTAACCCCTGCGCAGCTATTTGCTGCCACCAGGCCACTGCTGCCGCATAGATGCTATCAGCCGTCTCCTTGCTTTCGGTGAGAAAGATCTGTACGCGGTAGCCTGCTACCATCCGCGTCGTGCCCACACCGGCACGGCCCTCCATCAGAATTTCAGGAACCTCATGTCGCACTTCAAGCGGAGGCGGAGGCGGATCCGGGTAGATGGTTGGATCAAAATCTTCATAAACCGCCCAGTCGACCGGCGCCTCTTCAGGCGCTGGGCCTGTCTGTTCCTGAACGCCCCGTGTTGCAACGCAGCCTGCCAGTAGCAACACCAGACTCCAGAGGACAAAGCGCACGGGTAAACAGCAGCTTGTTCCCATAGATTTAATGCCTTCTGTAAACATCAGCCCTGCTCCTGGTTTCCCTCAGAAAACGGAGGTTTCGCTACCAGTACGGTTAGCACGCCAGGCGGCAGCCAGAGCGTTTCACCGGGCGCGCAGCTAGACGTCTCCAGATTGCGACGGAAGACAGGTACCACCTCCCAGTGGTGCGGTTTGCTGCCCGCACACATGGCCGGTACCACAACTGGCACGGCCTCTTTTCCATTGTTAAACAGAATCAAGAACGTATCGTCCCGAAACGGTCGTCCGCGTGCATCGGTGCCCTGGATTGCATGGCCGTGCAGCAGAAGCCCGAACGTGGTCAGTTCCGGATTGCTCCAGTCGTCATGTTGCATGGGACGTCCTTCGGGATGCCACCAGAGCGCATCTGGCGCCTCGCCGCCATTGGGCAATCCGGTCAGAAAATGCCGCCGTCGAAAACTCCGGTGCTGCCTGCGAAACCAGATCACCTGGCGGACAAATTCCAGAAATTGCCGCTTGCGCTCATCGAGCTGCCAGTGGTACCAACTGATTTCGTTATCCTGACAGTAGGCGTTATTGTTGCCGTGCTGCGAGCGAGAGAGCTCATCGCCGCCCAGCAGCATGGGAACCCCCTGCGAGAGAAAAAGCGTGCTAATCAAGCTGCGCTTGAGCGCTTCCCGACGCGCCAGCACCGAAGGATCCTGCGTCGGCCCCTCCACGCCACAGTTGGTACTGTAATTCTCGTCCATGCCATCCCGATTGCCCTCCAGGTTGACCTCGTTGTGTTTTTTCTCGTAGCTAACCAGGTCTTCCAGCGTAAATCCATCATGTGCTGTGACGAAATTGATAGAAGCAAACGGCCGGCGTCCGCTGCGTTCGTACAGATCGCTGGAGCCTGCAAAGCGCGTTGCGAACTCGCCGTTGAGCCCCCGGTCGCCCCGCCAGAAACGACGCACCGCATCTCGGTAGCGGCCGTTCCATTCGGTCCATTGCCATGGGAAATTGCCCACCTGGTAGCCGCCGGGACCTACGTCCCAGGGTTCGGCAATCAGCTTAACCTGTCCGAGCACGGGATCTTGCTGGATCACCTGAAAAAACGTAGAGAGCATGTCCACATCGTAGAGCTCCCGCGCCAGCGCGGCTGCCAGATCGAACCGGAATCCGTCTACATGCATCTCGGTAACCCAGTAACGCAGGCTGTCCATGATCAACTGAATGACGTAGGGGTTGCCCACGTCCAGCGTGTTACCGGTACCGGTATAGTCAACCAGAAAACGAGGGTTGTTGGGATCGGCTTTATAGTAGGCCCGGTTGTCAATGCCGCGAAACGACAAGGTAGGCCCGAGCACTCCCCCTTCTCCTGTGTGGTTGTAGACCACGTCAACGATCACTTCAAAACCGGCAGCATGCAGGGCACGCACCATCATTTTAAATTCACGCACGGCCGAAATAGGCCCATTGGTGGCATACTCCGGCTCTGGGGCAAAATAGCAGAGCGGATTGTATCCCCAGTAGTTACGCAGCCCGCGTTCCACCAGATGCCGGTCGTGCACCTTGGCATGCACAGGCAACAACTGGATCGTCGTGACGCCCAGCCGTTTCAGGTGCTCCAGCACAGGTTCACAGGTCAGCCCCAGATACGTTCCGCGCAGCGGTTCCGGAACTTCTGGATGCAGCTTCGTGATGCCCTTGACGTGCGTCTCATAGATGATTGTGTCCTCCCAGGGGATACGCGGAGGCTGATCATCCCCCCACTCAAAGCAACTTTCTACGACAGCCCCAAGCGGTGCATATGGCGCACTATCTTCCTCAGAAAACGACAGGTCACCGGCAGGGTCACCGATCTTGTAGCCAAAAAGGCTATCATGCCAGCGAAGCGGCCGGCCAATGGCCTTAGCATAAGGGTCTAACAACACTTTGTTTGGATTGAAACGATGACCTTCCTCCGGCCGATACGGGCCATACACGCGATACCCATAGAGCTGACCGGGGCGCAAACCCGGCAGATAAACATGCCAGATAGGTCCCGTCCGCTCGGTAACTTCGACTACGCGCGAAGGCGCGGGGTCGTCTGGATGATCGAACAGCACCAGCTCTACCGCCTCGGCATGCTGGCTGTAAAGCGCAAAGTTTACCCCCAGCCCATCCCAGGTAGCACCTAGCGGGTACGGTCGACCAGGCCAGACAGCGGCTGCCGAGGTAACCGGTTGCTGTGTTTCGGACATGATGCGCTGCACCTTCGCTTTGCTGCATTCTGCACAAAAGACACACCGATTGCGCGCGCTCCTTTATTTTTTCAGCAGGTTTACGACAACGTACGTACGGCTTACCTGACGGGCACAAGCCTTCAGGCAGCATGCGCCGCCGCCTGCAGACCGCTTCCGCCCCCACTTTGAACGCATCCGGCCCGTCACTTTTTGCCCAAACTCTGAAGAAACAGGCATCCTTTTCCCGAGTGCGCGTTGTATCTTGGGGCCGAGCTGCCGCAGGCGCCCTAAAATACGGCGCGTGCTTTACAAACTAAAGAGCTGCATCCAGAAGTTCTTTCTATGAGCTGGCTTACCGAAGAGGATATTCGACGCTGGGAAAGCGGCACGTTTTACGACAGCTATCGAAAGCTGGGTGCCCATCCGGACGAGGAAGGAACCTGGTTCTGCGTCTGGGCTCCCCACGCGGATGCCGTTTCGGTGCTGGGAGCATTTAATAACTGGGATCCCGAAGCCCATCAATTAGAACGCTACGGAGCTGGACTGTGGGCTGGCTACGTGCCTGGTGCCCTCCCAGGCCATGCCTACAAGTACCGCATTCGCCATGGCTTTTATCAGGCCGACAAAACGGACCCTTATGCTTTTGCCATGGAGCCCCCTACTGGAAGTCCTATCGAAGGACTGGCCTCTATCATCACGCGGCTCGACTATACCTGGCACGATGACGCCTGGATGCAGCGCCGAAAAGGTCCGGCCAGCCTCTACGAGCCCGTTTCCATCTACGAAGTGCACCTGGGATCCTGGCGCCATAAGCAACCCGGCGTCTCCTTTTCCTATCGAGAAATCGCTGAACCACTGGCCGACTATGTGCAGGACCTGGGCTTTACGCACGTTGAATTGCTGCCTATCATGGAGCACCCATACTACGGCTCATGGGGCTACCAGGTGGTCGGCTACTACGCTCCAACGTTTCGCTACGGCACACCTCAGGACCTCATGTACCTGATCGACTACCTGCACCAACGCGGCATTGGCGTCATCCTTGACTGGGTCCCCAGCCACTTCGCAGCCGATCCCCAGGGACTTGTTTACTTCGACGGCACCACGCTGTTTGAATACGACGACCCCAGGATGCGCCACCACCCCGACTGGGGAACCTATGTGTTCGACTACAACAAGCCAGGGGTACGTAATTTTTTGATTTCAAACGCCCTGTTCTGGCTCGACTATTACCACGTAGACGGCCTGCGCGTGGATGCCGTCGCTTCCATGCTGTACCGGGACTATTCCCGTAAGGAATGGACGCCCAACATCTTCGGTGGTCGAGAAAACCTGGAGGCCATCGACTTTATCAAAAAGTTCAACGAAACTGTTTACTTGCACTTCCCGGAAGCCATCACCATCGCCGAGGAATCCACGGCATGGCCTGGCGTGTCAGCGCCCACCTACAACAACGGACTGGGCTTCCTCTACAAGTGGAACATGGGATGGATGCATGACACGCTGGACTATATGCGCCGCGACCCGGTGCATCGCAAGTACCACCACGACACCCTCACGTTCTCCCTGTGGTATGCCTTTTCAGAGCATTACATCCTACCGCTTTCCCACGATGAAGTCGTGCATGGCAAGGGCTCGCTATGGACCAAGATGCCTGGCGACGACTGGCAAAAGGCGGCTAATCTACGCTTGCTCTATGGACACATGTGGGGCCACCCGGGCAAAAAATTGCTTTTCATGGGCGGAGAATTCGGCCAGCACCACGAGTGGAACCATGACACGCAGCTCGAATGGCACTTACTGGACCAGCCATACCACCGGGGCATCCAGGCCTGGGTGCGCGACTTGAACCATCTCTACCGTACGCACCCGGCGCTATGGCATGATGGACCAGAAGGATTCGAATGGATCGACTTCAACGATCGCGATCAAAGCGTCATCTGTTACCTGCGCAAACATACAGACCGCCTGCTGCTTTTTGTGCTGAACTTTACCCCGGTGCCCCGCGAACACTATCGCGTGGGCGTTCCCATCGGTGGCCCCTGGCGAGAAGTGCTGAACAGCGATGCCGTTGCGTATGGGGGAAGCGGCATGGGCAACTTCGGTCGCGTCGAAGCCGTGCCTGAATCCTGGCACGGCCGCCCCTTTCACCTGGAGCTGACTCTGCCGCCACTGGCCATCCTCATCCTGGAGCCCGAATCTTAATTCCTTCTCCAGTGCTGCTTCATTGCTCACCCCAGAGCGTCAAAACCAGCCGGCGGGCTCCTCCGTGGTTGCGGTGTTCGCACAGATAGATCCCCTGCCAGGTACCCAGCGCCAACCGTCCGTCCCGAACAGGCAGGGTCAGGCTACTTCCCAGAAGTGAAGCTTTAATGTGCGCCGGCATATCATCAGGACCTTCCAGCGTGTGCGCAAAGTAAGGCGCCCCATCCGGCACCGCCTGATTGAAATAGCGCTCAAAGTCGGCCCGCACTTCTGGACTGGCATTTTCGTTGAGCGTCAGGCTGGCCGAGGTGTGCTGCAGAAATACGTGCAGGAGCCCTACCCGCACCAGGCGCAGCTCCGGCAGTTGTGCCAGTACCTCTTCGGTAATCAGGTGAAAACCGCGCGGGCGCGGCCGCAAGGTAATGATGCGCTGCATCCACATGGTTGCCTTACGATAGGCTGGTTGCTTCCTGTATTGCTGCCAACAACCCTTCCGGGGTAGGTGTTCGGGCTACCGCCATTACCGCCACTCCCTTCTCCTGCAATGCAGCAGCGGTGGTGGGTCCAATGGCCGCCACACGCACCTGTTTCCACTTAATGGGAAGACTACGAGCTGCTTCCCATCCAGAGGGGCTAAAAAATACGACCCAGTCAGGTGCCGATGCACCAGCCGGTAAGACCGGCGTCGCAGGCCGCGTCTCGTAGACGACCAGCTCTTCCAGAGGAAAACCGGCGGTGCGAAGCTGCTCCGGTAGCTCGCTGCGTCGTCGCTCGCCGCACAGAAACAGCAGGGGCCGCGACGGCCAGGGCTCCTGCAGAATCAATCGGGCTAGGGCCAGCCCCGAGCCTGCTTCTTCTCCCTGAGGCGTCCATCCCATTGCGCGGGCAGCGGCTGCCGTACGCGGTCCGACCACGTACACGCGTCGCCAGCGCCATGCTGCCGGAGGCGTTCCCAGGCGCCGAACGGCCTCCACGGCCCGAGGACTGGTAAAAATCAACCCGCCATATACTTCCGGGTGCGCAAGCGCTGCCTGGAGGTGAGCCGTGTTGCGCCAGACTACTGACAGAACCGGCAGCACCAGGGGGTGGTAGCCCGCTGCTTGAAGCCGCGTCGCAAATGGATCCGAGGAAGCTGCTTCTGCTCGGAACAGGTACACTACTTCCCCGGCCATGATTTCACCTCGGTCGCTGGGGGGCGTATCCTTCAGACGCCTCCCGTGTTTCCTCCAGAATGAGCTGCGCTCCCTGCGCCAGCAACCTTCTTGCCAGGGCTTCCCCAACCGCCTCGGGCGTCTTCATGGATCCGCGTTGCACGCCCTCCACCTGCCGACGCCCGTCCAGCGAAACAACGCGGCCGCGCAACACCAGCGTTCCGTCAGGCGCCACCGTGCCCAGCGCTGCCACCGGCACCTGGCAGCCCCCCTGCAGCGCGTGCAGAAATGCCCGTTCGGCCCGCACGGCTGCCGCCGTAGGCGCGTGATGCAACGCCTCAAGCAGCGCCCGCACCTGCTGGTTGTCGGCCGCGCAGACCACGCCGAGGGCTCCCTGTCCTACCGCCGGCATTAGAATATCGGCGGCAAGACGCTGCCGAATGCGTTCCTGTAGCCCTAAGCGTTGCAGGCCGGCTTCGGCGAGAATAAGCCCGTGCCACTTCTCGGCTTCCAGTTTGCGCAACCGGGTATCCACGTTACCACGCACCGGCACAACCTGCAGATCTGGGCGCCAGGCCCGCAATTGCGCCTGGCGTCGTATTGAGGAAGTAGCGATCACAGCCCCCCGGGGAAGATCTTCCACGCGTCCTGAGAAAGCAGGATGTGCGACAAACGCATCCCAGGGCGACGCTCGCTCCGGAATCGCTGCGATCACCAGTCCCTCGGGCATTTCGGTAGGCAGGTCCTTCAGCGAGTGCACAGCAAGGTCTATGCGCCCTTCCAGCAAGGCCTGGTCCAGCTCCTTTGTAAACAACCCTTTCGCTCCGATCTTTGCCAGAGGGACCTCCTGGAAGCGATCTCCTGTGGTGCGAATGATTTCCACCTGCACCGCTACGCCCTGCGCTTCCAGAAAAGAACGAATCAACGCAGCCTGCCGGCGTGCCAGAACGCTTCCGCGCGTCCCAAGCGTCAACGTTGGTCTAGCCATGGTTTGCTTCCGAGCGTTCCGTGCGCGTGACGGGCAACGTAACAAAAGGGCAGGGTTCCTGTGCCCGAGCGCGTTCCAGCAACACCGAGGGTTCAGGTAGCTGCGCGGCGCGCGCTTCCTCGCAACTGGGCCGACTGAAGAGCTGCGCCAGCAGTTGAATACCCCGCACAAAATCAATGCTATCGGGGTCAATGCTTTTGAGGCGCACAATGGGAATGGCCAGCAACTTCTGCATAATAGAGCGGGTCAGCCGATCCAGCTCTTCTCGGTCAATTTCTGAAAAGCGCCGGTGATGCCGTTCAATCTCCTGTTGGCGAATGGCTTCGAACGTATCGCGAATGGTCTGAATAACCGGCTGCAGGGCTTGCTGGTGGAAATACCAGGTTACAAATTCATGCAAAAGCTCTTCGCAGATCTGACGGGCTTGCTGTGCCGCTTGCCGGCGACGCGCCTCAACAGCCGCCTGCCGTGCTTTAATGGCATCCAGATCCAGCACCTGATAACCGGGCAGTCGATCGATCGCAGGATCGACATTTCGAGGAATGGAAAGATCAATCAAGAGCAGCGGATGCTCTCCACAACGAGGGGGCATCATATCGGCTGTCAGGACCGGCTCTGGCGCACTGGTTGCCACAATTACCAGATCGCATTGCGCCACCGCCTGCGCCCGCTGCGCCCAGGGCACAACCAGCTCACCCGGTTGCGCCAATTCCGCTACGCGGCTTCGGGTGCGATTGGTCAGCATCAGCGTCGCAGGCGCCAGTCCTCGCAGCGCCTCCAGCGCCAGGCGGGCCATTTCCCCTGCCCCTGCTACCAGCACGCGCACGCCTTCCAGACCCGGCTGCCCACGACGGGCAAAGTGCTGGCAGGCGGCCTGTATCGCTACCCCCGCAACCGATGTGGTTCCCTGGTGCAAGGTGGTTTCCGATGCCACGCGCTTGGCCGCCCGGAAAGCGCTATGAAGCAACCGATGCATGGCTGTGCCGACGCTGCCGGCCTCTACAGCCAGGCGATAATCCTCCTTGATCTGGCTAAAGATCTGGGCATCCCCTAACACCTGGGAACGCAATCCACAGGTTACTTCCAGTACATGCCGCAGCGCAGCCTCATCTTGAAAATGGAAGCTTTCTTTATCCGGCCAGGGACGCCCTGCATGCTGACTGAGAAGGGCACGCACCGCCCTCACCTCTTCGTCCGTGCCGTAGAGATAGGCCTCCGTTCGATTGCAGGTGGAGACCAACATCAGCTCACCCTCACGCGCTGCCCGCCAGGTAGCATAGAGCCGCCGTTTCGCCTCCTGGTCCAGGGCAAACGCTTCCCGGACACGCACCGACGCCGTCTCATGGTTCAGCCCGAACGCGTGGAAGCCCCGCATATGGCCCTGCACCTAATTTCTCCTTTTTGAGTCCTAAAAATACGGACAAAGATACCCGGAGTTCGTGAAACCCTGTAAAAGGTTGTGGAAAGCTGGACTGGCAAGCGTCGGGCCATCCGTTTTTGTCTGGTCTGCGTTATCTTTTGCGCGGCGGAACGTTTCAAAAAGAACCTGAAAGCGATGTCGCATCCTCCCTATACAAAACGACTGCACCGCCTGCAGCATCTGCTGCAGGATTCTTCGCTGGACGCAGTGGTGTTGAATGCCAGCCCAACGCTGACCTACCTGACCGGTCTTGCCGTTCATTTATCGGAGCGACCCGTTATAGGCATCTTTCCGGCCTCGGGGAAGCCAGCCCTGGTATTGCCTGAGCTGGAAGCGGGCAAGCTAGCTACGCTTCCGACTGTCTGCGAGGCATTTCCCTACCGAGAGCACCCGGACACATGGCCCCGGGCTGTTGCACAAGCGCTTCGCTGCTGCGGCCTTACGCAGGCACAGGTTGGCATTGAGCCGCAATGGTTTCGGGTGCTGGAGCTTCAATTACTGGAAACAGCGGCTCCCGAGCTGCGCGTTGCCTCGGCCGAAACGCTGGTCATGCGGCTGCGCAGTCAGAAAGACGACGCCGAAATAGCCGCCACGCGTAACGCACTAGAGGTAGCCTGGCAGGCGCTTGAAGCCACGCTTCCTGCGATTCGCCCGGGCGTTACCGAACGTGAGATAGCATCTGAGCTAACGCTACAGCTCTTGCGGGCCGGTAGTGATCCAGACCTTCCGTTCGCCCCTATTGTTGCCTTTGGTCCGGAAAGCGCCAATCCGCATGCCATTCCCGGCAATCGGCCGCTGACTCCCCCTGCCCTCATCCTGATCGACTGGGGCGCTCGGGTTGAGGGCTACTGTGCCGATCTGACGCGTATGTTTGCCTACGGAACACTGGACGATGAACTGCTGCGCATCGTGCAGCTTGTGCTCGAAGCCAACGAAGCTGCGCGCGCCCGCGTTGGCCCCGGGGTGCCGGCCGGTGAAGTGGACCAGGCCGCACGGCAGGTGATTGAGCAGGCTGGATACGGGGCTTATTTCATCCATCGCACCGGCCATGGTCTGGGGCTGGAAATTCACGAGCCACCGTATATACGGAACGACAACCGTGAACCGCTGGCCCCCGGGATGCTCTTTACCATTGAACCTGGCATTTACCTGCCAGGGCGAGGAGGAGCCCGCATTGAAGACAACGTGCTGGTTACCCCGACCGGTGCCGAAACGCTGAGTAACTATCCACGCACGCTGCGCCAGTTGGGTTAGCAGAGAGCCTGCTGCGCTACGAAAGCGTCGTTGCTTCGATAACGCTATCGACCAGAGCCCGCGCTCGGGCTGTCAGTTCGGGTCCAGGTTGCGCGCGCAGTAAGCTGCCTCCTATGAGCAACATGACATCGCGTCCAAAAAATTCGACCAGCTCACGGGCACGCTCCACCTGCATTCCCCCCGCTGGCACGGGTAGCGCTGAGCGGTACGGTCCCCAGGCCTGGCGCGCCCGGTCGGCCAGCGCTCGACACGTGGCCCGGCTATAGCTAAATCGTCCTCCAAAGCTTGGAAAGATAATCATATCGGCTCCAAACAAGCGAAACAGCTTGCCCAGCAGCGTTTCCGGACGCATGCGTTGGGCTCCAGCAAAACTGGGATGGGCCAGCACAGGAACCTCCAGATGACGCGTGACCAGCTCATAAAAAAACGGCAATCCCAGAAGCATAGGAGCAACCAGCACCGCTCCAACGCCATACTGCTGGGCAATTTCCGCCTGCCGCAACACTTCCGAAGGGGTGCCCGACAGACTGGGAGCGTACACAACGCGCCGGCCGGTCCGCGCCGACACTTCCTGCACCACTTCCTGGCAACGCTGCACGCGCTGCGCGAACGAGGCAAACGGATGATCAGCCAGGTAGTGATCGTCTTTGATAAGGTCGATGCCTCCTTCGGCCAGGCTCTGGCACAGAGTAGCCAGTTCATCAACGGAAAGGCCTACCGGCTTCAGCGCCGAGGCCGTCAGCGGCCGGTCATATACGTTCAGTTGGCGCCGCACGCCCTCGATGCCAAAGCGCGGCCCTGAAAAACGCTCCATCAACACCGGCGGCAGCTCAAAATCCTCTAAAACGACCTGTTCATGCAGAGAGGCGTTGCCAAACAGCACATTGATAAACTGAGCCGGGTCAACCATAGCGGTCTCCACGGGCAGGTGCAGTACCAGGCGCGCGCCGCCTTCTTCCAATGGTTCTAGCGCTACGATTTCGCCCATCAGGCGCTCCTGCACGACCGGTACCCGCATCGCAACTTCTTCAGGCGTCTCTACCGTCTGCTCTAGCAGCAGTGCCCGCGCAAAAGCTCCCTGCTCCTCTTGGGCGACCGCCAACCGGTAAACCACCTTCAGTCGGTTATCCATTGGCGTTCATTCGTATGCTCTCAGGAAAGCCCAAGATAAGGACAGGCGGCCCGGACCAGAGCCGCCTGCTTTACTACGTTCCATCGAAGGGATGTTTTCCATAGACAGAGGAAGGCCCAGTCATAAAAGCCGCTTACTGCGAAGCGCGCCGCTGATCACAGCACGGCTTGACCTATCCGGACTGGGCAGGCGTTGGCTGTCCAACCCGTTGCACCTGTGCGGCCAGTGCTTCAGCCTGCTGGATCAGGGCTTCAATCGCCGCCAGACCTTCATGCCAGAATTCTGGGTCCGTCAGATCAACACCGAGCCGGCCAACCAGCACATGCGGCCAATCGGACCCGCCGGCTTCCAGCAGGTGTAGATAGCGCTCGGCAAACTCGGCTCCTTCCTGCCGGTAACGGGCAAAAAGCGCCAGCACCAGCAATTCACCAAATGCATAGGCGTAGACGTAGCCGGGCGTGTGAATGAAGTGAGGAATATAGCTCCACCAGTACCGGTAGTGGTCTCCCAGCCTCACGCTTCCCTGAAACATAGCCTGCTGCGTCTCCATCCAGAAATCGCAGAAAGCCTCCATGGGAAGCTCTCCCTGCTGACGCCGCGCGTTGTGCATGCGATCTTCAAAGCGGTTCATGGCCACCTGTCTGAAAACCGTGGCCATGGTATCATCGATTTTGCCCATGAGCATAGCTAGCCGATTGGACGGATCAGCTTCGGCCGCCATCAGACGCTCAAAAACCAGCATTTCTCCAAAGACCGAAGCCATCTCGGCCGTCGTAAGGGGGGTGTCGGCCTGCAGAATACCCTGCCGGCGCGACAGGTACTGGTGCACCCCATGGCCCAGTTCATGTGCCAGTGTTTGTACGTCGCGAATTGTACCGGTGTAGTTGAGCAGAATGTAAGGATGCGCGCTGGGCACGGCGCCATGGCTGAACGCTCCGCTTCGCTTGCCCGGCGTCATGGCCGCATCAATCCAGCGCCGTTCAAAGAACTGCGCGACAATTTCACCCAGGCGCGGATGAAACGCCCGATAGGCCTCTTCAACCATCTGCCGCGCTTCTTCCCAACGATAACGCGTACCGGCCTCTTTGAGCGGCGCATACCGGTCGTAGTCGTACAGTTCGTCCAACCCCAGCAACCGCCGCTTAAGCTTATAGAAGCGCGCTACCAGGTCGTAGCGCTCCGTAACCGACCGGATAAGCGCCTCGACCATCTCGCTGCTGACCTCATTGGCCAGATTGCGGCTCTCAATCCAGGTCCGGTACCCACGCAACCGGTCATCGGAAGCCTTGTCGGCCAGCACTGTGTTGAAAATGTAGGTCAGCTCCCGCATGCGTGGCTTTAACCCCTCCGTGAAAGCCAGAGCTGCCTGCCGTCGCACGTCACGGTCTGGATCATACAGTTTGGCCAGTACTTCTTGCTCGGTCAGCAACTGGCCGTTTAATTCAAAACGCAGACTGCTCAGCAGCTCGTCAAAGAAGCGCGTCCAGGCATCTCGCCCGGTAATGCGCTTTTCGGTCAGGATTTTCTCTTCCGGCTCGCTGAGCAGATGCGGACGCATCTGCTGCTGCAGCTCCAGATAGTGCCGGTAGGGCCGCAATGCATCGGTTTCCATAAGTTGCCGGGCGCGCGCAGGCTCAATAGCGGCCCACTCCAGCTCCAGAAAAAGTAGCTGCTGCGAAGCCTGCGTGTAGCGCTCACGCACGTGCTGCAGCAACATGCCACGCGCAGGATCTTCCGTATTGGTGCTCCAGTGCAAATAAGCATAGGTATAGGCCCGGCCCAGACGATCTAAAATCGCCTCATACCGACGAAGCGCCCGCGCCAGTTCATCTGCCTCCAACGTTCCAATCCGGCCATGATAGGTCCTGGCAAATGCATCTGCTTCGGCGAGAGCCTGCTCCAGATCTTGCTTCAACGCAGCCTCGTCAGGATACAGATCGGTTAGATCCCAGCGTACATGCTCAGCTCCGGTCTGCATACTGATGCTCCGCTTTGAAACTTTTGGTGCATGAAACGAAAGCCTCCAGAAGACGTCTCATGTTGCATCGCAACGAAGGGTAGTATAGCCAAGATCCAATGCCTTCGCCTGTTTCCTGTCATTTTTTTCTCCGTAGGCATCTGTAACTTTTTGCGCAATGCGTCCGCAAGTACCCGACATTTTGCTTACTCCGATTACCGACGAGGCAGCGCTGGAAACAGTGCTGGCCCACTCTTTTCAAAAGCCGATTGTGTTGTTTAAGCACAGCCGACGCTGTGGCATCAGCTATCAGGCTCGTGAAGAAGTGCTGCAATTGGCTGCCGCCCGTTCTGTACCCGTTTATGAAGTAGTGGTGCAGACGGCGCGGTCCGTTTCCGACGCCATCACACGCCGCCTGGGCATCCGCCACGAGACGCCTCAGGCTTTCGTAATTTACCGAGGACAGGTAGTTTTTCATGCTTCCCACTATGCCATTACGACCCATGCCCTTGCCCAGACGCTGGACCGGTTGGTTACCGCCAGCCGTACTGATCAGTAGCCTGCTTGTTGTAGGAGCTGGTTGTCAATCGAAATCCGCCGACCAGGCGGCTGCCGATTTGCAACAACCGGTGCTTTTGCCTGGCGTTCGAGAAATTCAGCCGCCCCGACCTGCTCCTGACTTCGAGGCGCCCCGTCTGGATGGCTCCGCCTTTCGCCTGAGCGATTACCGAGGGTCGGTCATTGTGCTAAACTTCTGGGCTACCTGGTGTCCTCCCTGCCGCACGGAAATCCCTGATCTCGTTGCATTGCAGCAAGAACTGGGGGACCAGGGATTGTTGGTCGTGGGTATCTCGTTGGACGAAGGGGGCGCTGAAGTCGTTGCCCCCTTTGCCCGGGATTTTAAGATCAACTATCCCATTGTACTGGATAACGGCACCATAGCCGAAGCATACGGCGGCATTTTCGCCCTACCCACTACGGTGATTATCGATCGAGAAGGCCGCATGCGCTACGAGGTGCTGGGCATCTTTCCCACGCAGGCGATGCGTCCTCGTCTGGAAGCCTTGCTTAACGAATCGGCTTCCTGAGCCATGGCGCACCGCACCGTTGACGACTGGCTCGCTTTGCTGCAGCCCATGCTGTGGCAACCAGTTCGCCAATGGCAGGAGCGGATTAATGCCGATCCGGATCTGCAGCAGTGGTTGCAAGAAGCAGCGTATCGGGCCGCTATGGAGGTGGCCAGTGCTTCCGCTCCGGATACCCTCAGCGCAGCCTACCAGGGTCTTCAAGATGAGCTGATCGTCCGCTTTGCCGAACTGGCAGAAGCCGTCGCCCGGCTCACCCAGGGCTGTGGCCGACTTCGGATAAACTGGCAACCGGACGCCCCCCACTACAGCACAGTAGAAATTGACTTTGGCCGCGATTATTGCATTGATCTGTTTATTCCGCTACCCGACTCCTCGTTAGACGCGTTGCAACAGGCGCTTACGCATCTGCGCCATCAGCTTCCTGCCGATCCCCCCTATCCGCGCCGGCCTCACCAGGTAACAGCCATCCTGGCTTACCAGGGACGCTGCCCGGCGCTGCGGCTACGCGATCACCTGACGCCTGCCGGACGCCAGCTCACAGCGATTGTCTTACTGCCCGGCCAGCAACCTTCGGCAGAAATGCCGCCCGAAACGGCGCTTCAGTATCTGCACGCTTATTTCCTGTCGGGTGCTCCGGCAAGCTGCTGAAGCCTACCTTCTCCTTCAATTTGCCATCCCTGCCACCTCCCTTCCTCTTCCACCCAGAGGCGGGCGCCTGGCTGCAGAAATTCACTGAGCAGCCAGGCAACCTGCGCTGGATCTTCTATAGGAATGGCCTCAGCAACAGACTCCAGTTTACCTTCGCGCACCTGAAAGTAGCCCAGTGCAAAGGGTAACGGACCGTCGAAAGGTGTACTGATGGTTCGGTAAAGCCGGCTGTGCCGACGCAGCAGTTGCACCAGCTCCGGCCGCAGCCATTGCTGATCGGATGGCTTCAGGTAGAGAAAGGACCGACGCAGAAATAATCGCTCGGTTAACGTTGCCAGTGCATCCTGCCGGTCTGCACGAACGCATGCCTGCTCCAGCCGGATTCGCCGCGGCACTTGCATCTTGCGGGCAAGTCTGTACTTCAGGCGGCCGAGGCTGGCGCTGGTTGCGCGCCAGAAACATACGCCGGCGAACCGGGCAGGTGCCGCTCATTGATCTGCAACAACGCCCCGTCACTTACCAACACCTCCAGTTCCCGGTACAATTCCAGCGCACACGCTTTCAACCGCGGCTCATCGTCCAGTATATCCGTCAGTTCTGCTTGCTTCAGCGCATCCACCAGGTTAATTAAGGATTGCGTTGCGCCGACCCGATACCCGACCTCATCATCCGCTGCCCCGTTCAGATGAGCCCGAAACAACACGTAGCGCTCCAGCAAGCCAGTTAGCACCTCAATCAGACGCGCCTCTCCTTCCACGCTGATTCGCATGCGTCGGTCAGCTTCCAATCGCTGGACGGTCAGCGCAGGTTCCGTAATACCGGTCAAGGCTTCCAGGTGGCGATAAGCAACTTCCAGCGCCTGAAGGCGTACCAGTAAACGCTCGTAGTCACCATTCCCATCAAAGAGGAGCGTTAGCAACTGACATCCTTCCTGCGGCGCTGTCTCCGCGTTCAAGGTCGTACAGATCAGCCGAAGCACCTGGCGCAGCGTCTGCAGACGAAGATGCAAATGGTGGGCCGCGCGCATCAGCGCACCAAATGCTTCATCACTGGCTGACCGCACAAACTGCTCGAAGGCTTCATAGAAGCCATGCAGTTCCGCCGCAAACCCTTGCAGCGCCTCCCGCTCCTGACCGGTCTCTGCAAACTGCTGGGTCAGTTGCGATAGCTTCTCGCGCAGCTCAATCAGTTCATGAAAGATTTGCCCGACAGGGAACGTCTCGGTCTGGCGACGCACCTCGTAGAAAGCGTCTCGCACCGCGTGATGTTTGCGAGAAAATAGCGTTCGGTTCCGACTCGTTAACCCCTCCATTAGCTCGACACCGAGCCGGTCGTAAGCACGCGCCAGCACGAAAACATATCGCACAAAATGCCGATCCTTATCGGTGGTCTGCAGGAGCGTGCTCAGGTGCTGGGTCAGCTCGTAAGTAGTCATGCTGCCTCTTCACAGAATCCGGGGTCAATCCACGCCATCTCCTGTAATAATCGACCCCTGTGGGCCGGGATTAAGCGTTTGCAGCGCGGTCTGGCTCCCCTGCTGGCGTTGCCGTCGGCACTGCTTTGCTCGAACGTCGCCGGCTAAAATGCAATCCAGCCGCAACAGCCATCAGCCCCAGTGCTACCACCAGAAATCCCCAGCCCGTATGGCCCAGCCAAGCTCCCAACCCTAACGCCACCGCTACGAGCACAAACACAGCCGCAAGTCCGGCCAGTGCTCCTATGAGCAAGCGCAGCAGCAAGCGGCGGATTTGCGTTTCGATACGCTCCTCAATCTCCATCTGAGTAAGCGTCAGGCGCAATTCTACCCACGCCCGCAGGTCTTCTACGAGCTCCTGCGTTTGCTGACGCAGACGCTGCCAGTGATGCGATGGGGTATCCGTTGTTGCCATAGGTTGCTCCGTTATGTTGGCCACATGGAACCCGGCTACGTGCCGGGCTTTCCGTTTACGCATTCCCCAAAGGAAATTTTCGGGCGCTATGCGTTTCTGGAAGAAATCTTCAACCGCAGAGCTGCAAAGTCAACCCACTCCCAACCCCAATAGTCTCAAATTTACAGCGCCGGGACAGACTTTTATTGACAGTGGGTTGTTGAGTTTTCGTTCGGCCGAAGCGGCGGCGGCGCATCCATTGGCAGCCGCTCTGTTTGCGATCCAGGGCGTTTGCGACGTGCTTATTCTGCCGGAGTTTGTCACCGTAACCAAACGGCCTGACGTTTCCTGGGACCTTATCGAGCACCCTGTTTGCGAAGTGCTGCGCGCCTATCTGGCCGAACGCACCGTCCGTTAAGCTGCGGCCAACAATTCGCGAAGTACACCGACCGCTGCGTTCGCAGGGTCTGGAAACGAAGGCCGGTGCGCCTGGCCAGGCACGACGCGCCCGGGCAAGGGAGGCAACTGCTGCAGCAAGGCAGCGCGTGCCACGACAACCGAGAGTTCAGAAGCATGCGCGCGCAGCCAGTTTGCTACCTCATCAAGCCGGCGATAGGATACCCAGCGCAGGTGCCCCGGCGCTTGTACCTCAGGTGGTCCTTTACTAACCAGGAATTCCATGCCCTCGCCATAGGCGTGGGGCGTGCCCGTTGCTTTCAGCCACGCCTGCGGCATTTTCAGGCGTCCTGGCGTAGCCGGATGGGCCGGAAACACGCCGCGAAACAGCGACAGGGCTTCAAGCAGCGCATCGGGCTGGAGCGATTCCGGAGCCCACAGCAACCGCACGTTCCGGCTGCTAACCCCTTCAAAAAGCAACGCATCTTCAGCCAACCCTTCCAGCTCGTCCGGCGTTTCCTGTCCATCCAACACGGCTACTCCATAACGGAGCGGGAGAAGCCGCACGTTTCGGGGCGGACGCCGAACCTGTCGTAATGCTTCCTGCACCTGTTGATGCACTGTTTCGTCTCCGACCGCCAGCAGCACATCGGCTTCGTTCAGGTACTGCGCCAGGTTAGCCTCCGTGCCAAGCTGCAACGTCTCGACTTCCAGCGCCTGCAACAGAGCGCCCACCAACGTAGCGGCTGGTTCTGAAAGCAGCAGGGTGCCCCGGTGTTCACTTAACCAGAGCAGCAGCGCCTCTTCCCAACCTGCCAGCGGTGCCCGATCGGCCTGCCAGAGCAATACGCGCTGCCCGGAGGCCGGCGGCAGTTCGGTTACCAAGCGATGCAGCGCTTGCTCTGTCAGCACGTGCATCTGGTAGTTCAGTGCAAACGCCGCTGCTTCTTCCGTCAAAAAGTCTGAGGTAGCCAGCGCACGTTCAACGGCTGCCTGCCGCTCAGGAAACGAAGGTGCCTGCCATTGCCGGGCCAGCTGCCGCAGCCGCTGCATGCGTTTGGCAAGCTGCGCACTCACCGCCCATCCTGTGGAAAGCGAATCAGACATCCGAAGGCACCTGTTCTGGTTGTTTCCGGCAGCGTCCCCTGCAACAGAGCCTCCAGCGCTGTCCTCAGATAGACCTGCTGCGCATTAGCGGCATCGCCAGGGCTGTCGTCAATGGCTCCCCGATAGACGAGCCGGCCTTGAGCGTCAAAGACAAATGCTTCAGGCATTCGCGACGCTCCCAATGCCCGAGCCAGCGCCGCACCCTCATCTATCAGATAAGGCATGGCATAGTCTCTTTGCTGGGCCCGTTGCTGACTGGCCGCCAGCGATTCCCGGGGAGAGCTGTTGGGGTCGTTGGCGTTTACCAGCACAAATGTAATCCCCCGGGCCTCATACGTTCTGGCCAGCTCCTGCACGCGCGCCTCATAGCGATCCACCCACGGGCAACGATTGCTCCAGAAAATAAGCACCAGTCCATGCGCTCCACGAAGCTGCGCAAGCGTTACCTGGCGCCCATCAACCGAAGGCATAGGACGATCTGCCAGGGGTAGCTGAGCCTGGGCAGGCCAGGTAAGCAGCAGTAACCCTGTAACAATAGCGTACTTCATCAGCCTCTTGCATGCCGTTGCATAGATGGGGAGGAGCCTGATAGACCGGAAATTGCTGGCCACATATGCTGGCTGCTCTCCCAGGGTATTGCCAGCGTACGTCTCGGTTGCGTTACTGTTGCCCCTGATCACGCGATTCCCCGGGATGCGCCGTCATGATTGTGGCCACGCCTGGTGTGGTTGGTACCATAAACTGAAGCGTAGAGTTTCTTACGGGACGGGTATGCGCGCGATCGGATAGAAACGTCCTGGCGCCACATAGTCTTTTACGAGTCCCCAGGCGACCACACCGTCGTCGGACCTCGGCTCCAGCAATAGCGCCGCCAGACGCCCCGTGCGCCCATTTATGGTTACCACACAATCGCCTGCGGTCGCCGCCAGCCGTTGCCGCACATATTTTCCCCACACTTCCTGTCCTCTGTGCCCTTGATAGGGCTGGTCTGCCACAGCGACCGAATCAATCCTGAAACGCTCAACCGCAAGCGTACGCCCTGGTTTGACAGGCACGCAGGGAATCCCGTGGACTTCCAGCAGATCGCGCACGCGCGCCAGGCTATCCGGCACCAGATAACCCTGAGGAATCGAGATGGTCTCGGTAGGCATAAAGCGATCGTACAGCGGAAGCAGTTCGGGAAAAACCTCTTTGCGGCGCTGCAACATGAGCCGTCCTGTATAAGGGTGCCGGAGCGAATCAACAGCTCCCAGCAGCACAAGTGCTGGTTTGGATGCCTGCGTAATGCGCGCGCGCAGCGCAATGGGCTGACCTACCGGTGAAGCCTGTTGTGCCTGTTCAACCAGCGCACGGATCTCGCTGGCATGAGCCGCGGCAAACGAAAGCGCGGCCTCCAGAAAGGCATACGTTGCTTCAATGCGTTCTTCAAACGGAGCATAGGCATAGGCCTCACTGAGCAGCCCGATGATGCCTCGGAGCCCGACGTAGTTGGTGGCAAAACGTGGCCGATGGTCAAAGGTGTACCATCCAGGTGGGCGTTTGCTGCCAGGCCAGGGCAGATTGCCGTAATAGAAAAATTTCCAACGGTGTTTGGTCCAGACCGTGTCGTCAATTGCCGGAAGCCAGACCCGGCGCAGGTAATCTACCAGCGATGCAGGAGTGGAGGGATGCAACGGAGGGGCATAAGTAAGCGGATAGGCATGGTACGTGCCGTCTGTCGTGTGCAGATCTATCAGAACATGCGGATTGTAGTCGCGCAGCACCTGAAGCAGCGCGCGTGTCTCGGGTGCATCGGCCTTCATAAAATCTCGGTTCAAGTCATAGCCCTGGGCGTTGGAACGCTGCCCCATTCCCCCGATTGGTCCGTTCTGTCGCGGTCGGTTGTACAGGCTGATGCGCTCGTTGCCGTCCGCGTTGTAGATCGGCACCGCCAACAGAACAAGTGAATCGGCCCATTCAGCATACATGCCAGCTGCCAGTGCCCGCAGCAGCATGAGGGTAGCCTCCTTACCGGCGACCTCTCCTCCGTGAATATTGGCCACAATCAACACACGAAGCGGTGCCAGCGCAGCCTGCACGCCATCGTCGGTGGCATTCACCACCTCTCCATAGATGACCAGAGGCAAGGCGCGCCCTTCCGTGGTATATCCAAAGCGCATGACATGAATGCGGCGGGAACTGGCCTCCAGTACGTCCAGAAAGGCCATGACCTCATCGTAGCGCGTTGTCTCGGCAAACCCCGTCGCCTCAGCCCGCGTTTGCAGGAAGGCCAGGTCCACGCCCTGGCCCAGGGTTACCTGGGCCAGTCCCAGCGTCAACAACAGCCAGTAACCACGCATCGGTTATGTCCTGGTTTGCACAGGCGCCGGACGCTGCATCCGACGCACCAGCCAGTCATTCAGCAGATAGCACGCTCCCAGCGCAATACCCCACTGCACGAGACACGTCATGACCGAATAAGGAGCCAGTGGGTCGTACCACCGTTCCGGTGCATAGACCACGCCTGCCTGGTAGAGCCACCATCCCAGCAGCACAATGGCTTCCAGGGGCACCACCCACCGCATGAGCACATCCCAGCCCCGCCCCAGTTGCCAGTCCCAGGGGTTGATGGCAATCGTTTCCTGCCGCAACCGTCCAGGACCGTAACGCATCACGGCCAGGGCCACAAAGGCGCCGGACAGCATCAAGCCCACGCCCCAGACGAAGTCCTGATTGCCAAAAATAGTCAGATTCAGTGCCGAAGGCAGTCCTAACAACCAGGCACCGACTCCCACGCCTTTCAGGGCATGTGCCCGTTGAATGCCCAGATCCATCAACACGCGCGTGGCCAGCTCTACCATCGCAATCAGTGAGCTGAACGCGGCAAACGTCAATCCCACAAAAAACAGTACGGCTAACACCTGGCCCATAGGCAACCGAGCAAAAAGTTGCGGCAGCCAGATGAACGTCAGTCCTGTCGAAGCCGGTCCGCTCGTGCGCATGACTTCCAGCACCTCGGCCCGCGACATCTCCGCTCCCAGTACGGCAAACACCGTCCCGAAGATGGTCAGCGCAGCCAGCAGCGATACCGTGTTGTTACCGATTCCGGTCAGAAAAGCATTTTTCACCACCCCATGTTCGCGCCGCATGTAGGCGGCATAGGTCAGGATGAGTCCCCATCCTGCCCCGGTATCCCAGGCGTTTTGCGTAAGCGCCTCCAGCCATAGCCGAGGCCGCGTCAGATCGCTCCACTGGGGCGTAAACAGGTAGCGCACGCCCTCCAATGCACCTTCCAGCGTCAATGCCCGCACCAGTGCAACCAGCAAAATGACCAGCAGGGAGGGAATCAGCACGCGGTTGGCCCGCTCAATGGCCCGAACACCGGTCCAGATCACAGCAATGGCCAGTCCGAGCGCCAGCGCCTGAAATGCTACGGGCCAGAAGCTCGCCTGAAACCCCTCCCAGAACTGCTGCGCTGCCTCCGTCGAGCGAGGAAGCGGCCCGACTAGCAATCGACCGGCATAGTACAGACACCAGCCGGTAACAACCGCATAGTAGCACATGATCGCCGTCGATACCAACGCCACAAATGCCCCCAGCCAGCCCATCGAGCGGCCGCCCACGCGCACAAAGGTGCCAATCACGCCCATGCGCCCCTTCTGCCCCAGCGCATATTCTGCCACAATCAGCGGCACGCTCCAGAGAAACAGAAACACAACCCATACCAGCAGAAACGCTCCTGCTCCCAGCTCCCCACCGTTCTGCGCCGCAATGCGAGGAAAACGCCAGATGTTGCCCGTCCCCACCGCAATACCCAGTACGCTCAGCAGCAATCCCAATCGGGTGGAGAAATGCTGTCGTGTCTCTTGCATTGCTCAGGCGAAACTTCCGTGAACGTCCGCGCACAAAAATACAAGCTTTCAGGAGAAGGTGCGAGTCCTGGCAACACTTTCTGTAAAGCGACTGCCCAAACTTCTATCGGCTGTTGTCGTTTCAGCGAGAAGACGTTCCACCAGTAATCACGATCAGCATACCCGTGCGTGCAACCTTCCCGGCTCAATCCACCCGCACCATCTCGCTGAAAGATATTCAGCGTCCGGTCGCGGACGAACTCAAACGCTTCCAACGCTATTTCCGCGACGCCATGCGCACCTCGGTGCCCCTGCTGGATCACGTCGCGCGCTATCTGCTCCGTCAGAAAGGTAAGCGCATCCGTCCCCTGCTGGTGCTGCTTACCGCCAGACTATGCGGTGGGATTACAGAAGCCACCTATCGGGCGGCTGCCCTGGTTGAATTGTTGCATTCGGCAACCCTGGTGCATGACGACGTAGTTGACGGTGCCGAGCGGCGGCGCGGCATGTTTTCAATTAATGCCATCTGGAAAAACAAGGTGGCTGTCCTCTTTGGCGACTTTCTGCTCAGCCGCGGACTGCTGCTGGCGCTGGAGCACCGCGACTACGAGACGCTTCACGCGCTGTCCGATGCAGTGCGCCGCATGAGCGAAGGCGAACTGCTTCAGATCGAAAAATCCCGCCATCTGGATATTGATGAAGCCACCTATTTCCGCATTATCTCGGATAAAACCGCTTCGCTGATTGCCGCCTGCACCAAGTGCGGCGCGCTCAGCGCAACAGACGATCCCCAGGTGATTCATGAAATGCATCGCATGGGAGAAAAACTGGGGCTGGCCTTTCAGATCCGCGATGATCTGTTCGATTACGGCGAGGATGTGGGCAAACCCATCGGCATCGACCTCAAGGAAAAGAAACTGACGCTGCCACTCATCTATGCCCTTCGCGTAGCGCCTGCCTCCGAACGCCGACGCATTCTGCGCATTGTGCGCAAAAAGAAAAAAACGCGCGAAGATATCCAGCGCGTCGCTTACTTTGCCGAGGCGTATGGCGGCATGACCTACGCGCGCCAGCGCATGGAAGCCCTCGCCCACGAGGCCCGCGCCATTCTTGAACGCTATCCCCCAAGTGATGCCCGCCAGGCCCTTATTGATCTGGTGGACTATACCGTTACCCGCACCCGATAAGCATCCCCAACGGTGCAAAGTGCCTGTGAAGCTGCGCGCCGATCATCGTTTTGTGCTAAATTGAGGAAGCCGTTACGCACAGGCACCTAACTTCTCAGGAAGCACCATGCCTTCGCTTTACCTGCTGGGAACCGGTGCGGCGGTGAGCGACCCCCACCGCACCACGACGATACTGGCTGTTGCCGACGAAGCCTCCCTGATCGTGGTCGATTGCGGCGGCGATGTGATTCAGCGAATGTTAGCCGCCGGCCTGGATCCGGTGCGGCTGACCGCACTGATTCTCACCCATGAACATCCAGATCACACCAGCGGCTTTCCCCTGTTCATGGAACGCATCTGGCTGCTGGGTCGCCGCGAGCCCATTCCCATCTACGGCATCCAGCCCGCAATCGATCAGGCCCGGCGCTGCTTCGACACCTATAACACTGCTACCTGGGAGGGGCTTCCAACACGCGACTGGCGTGAAGTGCCCTATCAACCCGGAGCGCTGGTGCTGGAGAATGAGCGCTGGCGCATCCGCGCCTGGCCGGTCGTTCATCCGGTACCTACCGTAGGGCTACGCTTCGAACACCTCCCTACCGGCCGGGTGATTGCCTATTCCTGCGACACGGAACCCACCGAGGCCATTCTGGAACTGGGCCGCCATGCCGACATCCTGGTCCATGAAGCTACTGGCGAGGGACCAGGCCACACGTCGCCTGAAGCGGCTGCGCGTCAGGCAGCCCGCGCAGGTGCCCGGCGGCTGCTGCTGGTCCATCTACCACCCGGCCTGACGGAAGCCAGCCTTACCCAAGCGCGCCAGCACTTTGCCGATACGGAGCTGGGCGTAGAACTGGGCCGCTACGACCTGTGACCCACAGGTAGGCGCCCACGGCTGCCATCTTTTCCTCAGTAGGGAACGTCGCGCTTTTTTCGACGCATTGCTTCCCGCAAGCACATGGCTTAAGCAAAGCCAGCACGAGCCAGGTGGGGGCACATGACAAAACGGGCTACCTGTCCGTTTGACTCCCTATGCCCAGCAACCGGTCACTTCCCGAGCCAGCATCGCGGTAGTAGACAAAGGCGGTGTATATGTTGTCCTCTCGCGGCAACGCCGCTGCGTTGGCGCGCACCGGCTGCGCCCCGTTCAGCACATACCGGTATGTGTGCCAGCCCTGCTTGACAAGCGCTGCGCCCTCATAGCGACGACGCTCCGGATTCCAGCGGAGCCGGTAGGTAGGCCGGCGCGTCCAGCCGGTAAAGCTGCCGGTGAGCCACAGCGACTGCTGCCAGCGCCGTTCTGGGATTAGACGAAAGTGCACGCGCACGTACTCCGCGGTTCGGTGCGGATCGCCTGGCGCGTCTTGCACAACTGCTGCCACCACAGACTGTCCGGCCAGCAACGGATCGGTATCGCTGCCTCCAAAACGCACGTAGTCGGGAGCCAACCAGACTTCCGGAGGGCTTCCGGCGCGATTCACCCGCTCGCGCGGCCCACCCGGCTGCAACACACTCAGATCCAGAAAATAATCGGCCGGTTCGGGCGGAAACGGCTCTTCCAGCAAAAAAAGAAGCATGGGCTGCTCATCCAACAACACGCGCCGACTGCATCGCATTGCCTCAAACGCTCCGTTGCGAGCAAAGCAGACCACGTAGTCAAACACCGCCCCACTGATTTCAGCCGGCGGCCGAAAGCGGGCCAGCGGCCGCACCTCCGGAAAGAGCTGGCTGCCTGGGAAACGCTCCAGATGCACTTCAACTCGAATGCGCTCCTCCACTACAAAAAATGCACGCTCAAACAACACCGCTTCCTCCTGTCCCTGCTCGGTAACCCGCAAAATGTAGTTGCCGCTCAGCCGAAACCGAATATTGTCGTTAGGGAAACGATAAACGTAATGCTGATAGGGAATGGCCGTATGCTCAGAAGGCGTGTAATCAAGCAGATCGTCCCGCGCAAATGCCTCAAGGTATTCAACCGGCGTCAGATCTCGCCGCCATGTATGATCGGCATGGTAAAAGTATACCGAAAGGGGACGCCCCCGCTCCGCCAGCAAGTCAAACCGTAAGGTGAGCCGCTCGCGTCCTCCCATCTGCAAGATGGGCCATTGTCGCTCATCTTCGCCCCGGTAGAGCTGAACCAGTCCTACCGTTTCCGCATCAGGCCCCAGGCGCGGCCCTACCGTTAAGACCGGCGAGACGAAGCGCTGCTCTGCCGCACGCGATGGCTGCCGCCTGCCTTCCCGGATGCTCGCGCAGGCTATTACCAGGAACAGTACGCACAGCAGACCGACCGATATTCGGGAAAGACGTTGCGCAGCCATGTAAGCCATAAAGTTGTCTCCTGCACGCAGGCCGCCGCACTGAAAGCACCGACCTGCCGCAACGATTCCACCAGAGCGCGACCGCCCGCAAGGATCTCTGAGGCCGACGCCTCCCCACACCCTAACGTCCACCACTGCATTGCCTGACGAAGCGTGCGAGCCCAGCCAGGCGGAAGCGTCTGGTCCCAAGATACATCCTCAAATGGGCTTTTGCAGCGCTCCCGAGGATTTTCGAGCCAGCGTAATACGTGAAGTAACGCGCCCGGGCGCCCAACGGCCGCATAACGCAGCACAATCCCGCCTCTCCCATTCAAGTCATAAGAAGGCCATTGAAGATAAAGCCTCCGATACAGCACCCGCGCGGCCTCGACCTTTCCCATCAGCGCCAACGCATCGGCCAGATGCAGTTGGAGACGGCGATCCTGCAGCGTGTCGGCGCCGGCCAGGCGCTCTCGAACCGATGCCGCATCTCCCCGCAGGAGGCGCAACTGCGTCCAACGCACCAGGGCCGGTATGAAGGCTGAATTTCGACGTAAGGCCTCGTCCAGTAATGCTTCGGCCTGCAACGTATCGCCCTGCTCCAGCATGCGCTGCGCCGCCTCGTATGCCCGCTCATGAGGAGGCACATAGTGCGGACAGCGCCGCTCGAAAAGCGACGGCACGTGAAACCGCTCTCTTACAACGGCCAGAGTCGCTCGATCCACATAGGGTATGCGCCGGAGAAATCGCACCCACTCCCTTACCAAGCTATCAACCGGCTGGCCATAGGCGGATTGAAACGACGTGCCCCCATACACCCTGCGCAGCGGAGCCGCTCCGAAACGATCCAACAGGTAGCGCACGAACGAGCCTGTCAACGTATATGCCACAGCACTTCGGCTCGTCCAGAATCCCCAGGGGTTGAGCAGCTGCGCCACCTGCGCTGTAAGCGAGTCAGTGCGATTTCGAGCTAGCAGACCGGCCACGGCGGCCTGTTCGTGGGGTGTCGGCTGCCCATCTGGCGGCTCCAGAGCTACGGCCAATCCTTCAACCAGACCAATGCGTGGCGAAAAGCCCAGCAGTGGAAGGCCCCACTTTCGCACCAGCACATGAGCGAGCTCGTGTGCAATGCTCTGTTCAAACCGCCCCTGCAACAGGTGAATCTGTGGTGAGGCCAGCCAGACCAGCGCTACACTGGTGTATCGGGCACCGGTTAGCTGCGCCCGTTGAACCGGATCCCCAAAGACAAATATGCGAACGGGATCAGGCCGAGCAATTCCCAGCCGTCGGGCCAACCGTTCATAATCGTAAGCAGCGCGGTAGGCTCGCAGCATCGCTTCTTCCTGCGTCATCCGCCGCGGATCGTAGTGCAATGTTACGCTCCCCCGCGTTATCCGACCCGAAAGGACCTGTGCCAGTCCCGTCGTGGATGTGTTCATGCCCAGTGGAACAGCCAGCAGATAAAAGGTACCCAGCAATGCCGTTATGCTCCACAACGCAGGCCACCACCCCGCCTGCAGCAACCGAGGCGTTCGATGAAAGCAGGCCACCAACCCAAACCAGAAGGCCCAGAGCAACGTCAGCGCGCGAAAGCTCAGCAGCCCCGGGCGCAGCGCCAGGTCTTCATCGTAGAGCGGACCAAGTATGCCCCCAAAAACATGATTGTACGTGTAAAGCTGAGGATGCAGCAACAAATCATACGCAACGGGGAGCACACACGTCCCCAGTCCAATGAGGGCGAACCAGCGACGGCCATGTTGCACGCCGGCACTTTCCAGCGCATTAGCCAGGGTAACGGCCAGCACCACGCTACCAGGGGGAAATAGCAGGAAAAAAAGCATTCCGCGCAGGTAGTCGCAGTTAGGCCGCCAGAGCACCGTCAGCGTAAGCAACGCCCAGGGAATCAGCAACAGAAGGAGTTGCATGCGCAGCGCGTCTCGCAAGCGACCGCCCTGCTGGAAGAAGCGCCAGGCCCACCCACCTGCTACGAAAAATGCCCCCAGCGCTATCAGCGCAGCCGACGCGGCATGCACCATTCCCAGCAACGGCACCGGCCAGAGGGCCAGACTCATGCCGCCATAAATGAACCCACAGCGCCCAATCCCTGCCCTTTGCCCACGCGGCATTCAGACCATCCGGCTTCAAAGTAGTTTGATGGTCACCCCGAGCGAAAAAACTTCCTTGAGCTGCACCTCGTTACTCACATCCCGATCGTAAAGCGCTACCACTTCCAGGCTGGTGCCTAACCAGCTATTTACCTGCATCTCCAGCAGGTTTTCCCAGAGCATATCGGGAAGATCAGGCTTATTGAAGGCCGCAAAAAGGCCCAGACGCGATTTCAAGCGGACATTTTTGAACAGCTCTCGATCAACTTCCGTACGAGACTCCACCCCTACTTCAAACCGAACCGTCTGATCCGGCTCCAGTCCGTACAGCTTGCGAAGCCGCTGAATCAGCACAATTGTTTCCTTGGCTCCGATCCCCAGCCGCTGGCGGAACCAGCCATCCGCCTGATAGGTGAGGCCCATGGCCTGGTTCAGGATCGCTGGCGAAAACAGATCAGAGACCTTGACCGGTGGTGGGCGACCATCTCCAAGCGGGTTTTTGTTGTAATTGTAGCCCGGGGCGAACTGCGTGCGTAGATCGGCCGACATGGTCGGGTTGAACAGGCTAAAAAAGCCATCCCCCCGGTATTGCAGCGAAGCAGCCAATCGGATAAGATCTTCCGCCTTGCGCACTTCAAGCGTGTCCTGTTTAACGACCCCCAGCGTCAGCCGCACGTCATAGTGTTGACGCCAGGCAGGCGAAATGCGCTCAAACGTTCCATTTAGCGCCCCTGAGAGGGCCAGTGCGTTTAATCCACCTTCCGCCCAGTTGCTAAACGCGGCTTGCGTAGCCGACAACCGGGTGCTCAGGCTTTTCTTCCAGACCACCCGGCTCGTATCGACCGTATGCGCCCAACCGGCTTCCGCAATCCATCCAAGCAATCCAATTGCTATAAAAATTATCCCCTTGTTTCTAAAACACATAAATCCAAAATCCATTAGTACCTGTATCCAATAAAAAAGGCTATGCGTGCGGCATAGCCTTTTTACGAACGCGTGGCGAAAAGAGAAAAGCGCATCCGTTACATTGCCTTCTTTTTCTCCTGAATTTCTACACGGATCTCCTGAGCCAGCTTTTTCAGTTCCTGCATAGCCTTCCGGATGCGCGTACCGGCGGCTTTGTTGCCTTTCTCGTAGAACTTTTTGAAATCCTGCTCGAGGCCTAAGACGAGATCGCGGAGCTGTTCGAAGCGGTTCATAGGAGACCTCCTTCGGTTTTTGGTTTCAGGGAATGGGCACTCATGTACCTACGAGTGCGCTGCTATTTGTTCACCAACTTAACATACTGCACGTATTGTGTCAAGCAGAGGGGAAACAGAATCATTAAAAAACTTCCTGTTTCAGCGCTTCCGGAAGCTTCTCTAATTGGCCGCGCCAGGTTCTGAGGTGTTGCTGTTGGCATGCGGTTGCTACGGCCGCGTCTGCCACCTGTCCCTGCCGATCTGTTAGCAGGAGAACAACAGCATCCGATGCCCAGGCGCTGGCCAGTGCACGGAGCACCTCAGCCGCCGGTGCTTCCACGACCTGCTGTGTTGCTGCCTGCACCAGAGTGGACACAACGGGCCAGACGCCCTGGTGCAGGAGTCGCGCCAGCCATGCTATGTGGCCTACCTGTAGCGTTCCCGTCCGTTCGCGCCGCAGCAATCCCCGATCACTGCCCTGAATGCCTACGGCTGGAATTAGCAGTTCATTCAGCCCGGCCACCAGGCGCTGGTTGGTTTCGCGAATGCCTCGCTCAATAAGCATCCGTTCCCGATCGGTATGGGCTACTAGCACCCCCGCCCGACGCTCCGGCACATATCCTTCCGCCTCCAGCAACTGCTCCGCCCGTCCTCCACTGCCATGTACCAGCACCAGGGGGGCTGGCAACTGCTTCAGCACCTGGGCCAGGCGCTGCACCAGCAACAGATCCTCAAGATGTCCTTCATCCAGATATAACAGACCAACTGGCATGGCTGCGCGCCCCTTCAATGTTCTACGACGATGCGGCGCCAACGCAGGCATCTGTCGGAAAGATTCGCCATCGGCCCCTTGCATCCTAGCATGCCACTTCGTTCTTTAAACCAGCCACCACGGGAGAGTTGCCAACCCCAATCACCTTCGGGCCTCTATGCATCGCTTCAGTCATCTGCATTGCCATACCCAGTATTCCCTGTTGGATGGAGCTGCTCGCATTCAAACGTTGCTGGAGCGCGCCGCCGAATATGAAATTGAAGCCCTTGCCATCACTGACCATGGCAATCTGTTTGGCGTGCCCGAATTCTGCCGCACGGCTGAAAAGATGGGCATTCAGCCCATCATCGGCTGTGAGTTTTATCTGACCCCTGCCAGTCGCCACGATCGCAGCGAGCGCACCCGCTACCATCAGGTGCTGCTCGCCAAGAACGAAACTGGCTATCGCAACCTGATCAAGCTCTCCTCCATCTCCTATCTTGAAGGTTACTACTACAAGCCCCGCATCGACCACGAGCTGCTGGCGCAGTACCATGAAGGATTAATTGCAACGACCTGCTGCCTGCAGGGAGAAATCCCCCAGACGCTCCTCCATAAAGGCGAAGCGGCTGCCCGGAAAATCTTTGAGTGGTACCTGGAGCTTTTTGGCGAGGATTACTACATCGAAATCCAGGATCACGGACTGCCGGACCAGAAAAAAGTCAATGCTATTCTGCTCCGGTGGGCCCGGGAGTATGGCGTCAAGGTCATTGCCACCAACGACGTGCACTACGTGGACCGCACGGACGCCGAGGCCCACGACGTGCTACTCTGCCTCCAGACGGGTAAGGATCTGTCGGATCCCAACCGCATGCGCTTCGACAACGACCAGTTCTACCTGAAAAGTCCGGCCGAAATGCGCCAGGCGCTCCTGGCCGATATTGAGCCCCGCCTGGTTGACGAAATGATGGCCACTACGGGCGAAGTGGCCGACAAATGCCGCTTCCAGCTTCCAACCGGCAAACTGCTCATGCCGCACTACCCGATCCCGCCGGAATACAACGGCGACATGGATGCCTACCTGCGGGATCTGGTCTTTGAAGGGGCCCGCCGCCGCTACGGCGACCCGCTGCCCCAGGAAGTGGCCGAGCGCATCGAACACGAACTGGCCATCATCAAGAAGATGGGCTACGCCGGCTACTTCCTGATTGTGCAGGATTTCACCACCGCTGCCCGTCGGCTTGGCGTGCGCGTCGGTCCAGGCCGCGGCTCAGCAGCCGGCAGTGCGGTGGCCTACTGCCTGGGCATCACGAACATCGATCCGCTCAAGTACGACCTGCTCTTCGAGCGCTTTCTCAACCCGGAGCGCGTCTCCATGCCCGATATCGATATCGACTTTGACGACCGGGGCCGCGGGAAGGTGATCGACTACGTCGTGCAGAAATACGGCCGCGAGAACGTCTGCCAGATCATCACCTTTGGTACCATGGGGGCCAAGATGGCCATCCGCGACGTGGCCCGTGTGCTGGGCATTCCGCTGGCCGAAGCCGACCGCATTGCCAAGCTCATTCCGGACGGCCCCAAAGTGACGCTCGCCACCGCCTACGAGGAGGTGCCCGAGCTCCGCGCGCTCAAGGAAAGCAATGATCCGCAGATCCGCAAGCTGCTCCACTACGCTGAGGTGCTGGAAGGCTCCGTGCGGCACACCGGCGTGCACGCCGCGGGCGTCATCATTGCACCAGGCCGGGTGCACGACTACGTCCCGGTAGCCATTGCCAAAGGCAAAGACAACGACACGGTCACCACCCAGTACGACGGTAAATGGATTGAGGAGTTCGGTCTCCTCAAGATGGACTTTCTCGGGCTGAAAACACTCACCATTCTCAACGATACGCTGCAACTCATCAAAGAAAACCACGGCATTGACATCGACCTGGACGAAATTCCCCTGGATGACCCCAAAACATTTGCGCTGTTTCAGCGAGGCGAGACGGTGGCCATCTTCCAGTTTGAATCCGAAGGGATGCGCGAGTGGCTGCGCAAGCTCAAGCCAACGTCCATTGACGACCTGATCGCCATGAACGCCCTCTACCGGCCGGGCCCTATGGACCTGATCCCCAATTACATTGCCCGCAAGCACGGGCTGGAGCCGGTGGAGTACCCCCATCCCCTGCTCGAACCTGTTCTTAAAAACACCTATGGCATCCCGGTTTATCAGGAACAGGTCATGGAAATGGCCCGGGTCATTGCGGGCTACACCCTGGGCCAGGCCGACTTGCTCCGGCGGGCCATGGGTAAAAAAAAGGTGGAAGAAATGCGGCGGCAGCGGGAAATCTTTCGCGAAGGAGCGGCCCGTCTGCACGGAATCTCTACGGAAAAAGCCGATGAAATCTTTGACATGATGGAAAAGTTCGCCGGGTACGGGTTCAACAAGTCGCACTCGGCAGCTTATTCCATCGTGGCCTATCAGACCGCCTATCTGAAAGCCAATTTCCCGGCCGAGTTCATGGCGGCGGCGATGACCAGCGAAATGGGCGACACGAAGAAGCTGGCGGTGGTGCTTGACGAGGCGCGCCGCATGGGGCTGGAGCTGCTGCCGCCTTCGATCAACCGAAGCCAGGCCCATTTTACGGTTGAGGAGGGGCGCATTCGGTTTGGTCTGGGCGCCATCAAAGGGGTCGGCCTGGGCGCCATTGAGGCCATCCTCAAAGCCCGAGAAAAGCATGGGCCGTTCCACACAATTTTTGACCTGGTGCGCCATCTGGACCTGCGCGTTGTCAACAAGAAAGTGCTGGAATCGCTGGCGCGTGCAGGTGCGCTTGACGAGCTGGAGGGGCATCGGGCGCAGCTTGTCGAAGCGATTGATCTGGCTGTGCAATATGCCCAGAAAGTGCAGGCCGACCAGATGGCGGGGCAGGCTTCCCTCTTTGGAGAAAGCGGCACGCGCACCGCTTTACCCCCTCCCAATCTGCCGGTCGTGGAGCCCTGGTCGCGCGCCCGTTGCCTGAAGGAGGAGCGGGAGCTAATTGGCTTTTACGTGACCGGACACCCACTTGAAGCGTATCGCGCCGAGGTTAATGCCTTTGCTACCACCACGTTGGCCGAGCTTTCCCGCACGCTGAAGGAGGAAGAGGTCCCCCGGAATGGATCAGCTAACGGTACGGCAAACGGTCACGCAAGCCGTCCGATGCGGCCCCGTCATCGCATCTGTGGGATTCTTACCGAAGTGCAGCGGCGCATCGGCCGCAATGGTCGTCCGCTGGCCTTTGCGACCATTGAAGACTTTACCGGTCAGGGAGAGCTGGTCATCTTCTCTTCGGTGTTGGAGCGCGTCATGCCCCACCTGGAAGTGGATGCGGTCGTGCTGGTTGAAGGACAGGTTGAAGTGCGCGGAGGCAGCGTCAAGATACTGGTGGACGAACTGTGGCCGATGTGGAAGGTGCGTGACGAGCTGGTCGAGGCGCTTGTGGTGCAACTTGATCTGGAGCAGGTGCATCCGGAGCAGATCGATCGCTTTCATGCGCTCTGTCGGGCCCATCCGGGCCGGTGCAAGCTATACTTTGACCTGCTCAGCGACGACTTTCCCGGTGGGCGTCAGCGGCTGCTCAGCCGGCGCTGCCTGATTGAACTCAGCGACGCGCTCATGCAGCAGACGCTCCAGCTTTTCGGTCCCGAGGCGGTTCGCCTGGAAAGCCGTCGCCTGGCCATGCCGGTACCGTCGTAGCATGGCCCGACGCAAAATAAAGCGGGGCTGCCTGGTGCGGCAGCCCCGCTTCGGGGTTGCGGGGGTGTGTCAGGGCGCGCTTAGAATTCCATGTCTCCGGGGCTCGGCGTCTGCGCCTTTTCCTTCTCCGGCTTTTCGGCCACGACGGCCTCCGTGGTCAGCAGCAGGCCGGCCACCGAAGCGGCATTCTCCAGCGCCGTGCGCGTGACCTTGGTCGGGTCGATCACGCCCTGCTTCAGCAGGTTGCCGAACTCCTCGGTCTGGGCGTTAAAGCCAAAGTCGCCCTCACCATCCTTGACCCGCTGCACCACGATCGAGCCTTCCCAGCCCGCATTCTCGGCGATCTGCCGGAGCGGCTCTTCCAGCGCCCGCTGGACAATCTGGACGCCGATCTTCTGGTCTTCATTCTCGACCTCCACCTTGTCGAGCGCCGGAATGGCCCGGATGTAGGCCACGCCACCACCCGGCACGATGCCTTCCTCAACGGCCGCACGCGTCGCGTGCAGCGCGTCTTCGACGCGGGCCTTCTTCTCTTTCATTTCAGGCTCGGTGGCTGCACCGATCTTCAGCACCGCTACACCACCGGCCAGCTTCGCCAACCGCTCCTGCAGCTTTTCACGATCGTAATCGCTCGTGGTCTCCTCAATCTGCTGCCGGATCTGGTTGGCACGGGCCTTAATCTGCTCCGGATCGCCCTTACCGCCGACAATCGTGGTGTTGTCCTTGTCAATAATGATGCGCTCCGCCTGGCCCAGATAGTCTAGCGTGGCGTTCTCCAGCCGATATCCTTTCTCTTCGGAGACCACCGTACCACCCGTCAGGATGGCAATATCCTCCAGCATCGCTTTGCGACGATCTCCGAAGCCTGGCGCTTTAACGGCCGCCACTTTCAGCACGCCACGCAGCTTGTTAACGACCAGGGTCGCCAGCGCTTCGCCTTCCACATCCTCGGCGATGATCAGGAGCGGCTTGCCGGTCTGGACCACCTTTTCCAGAATCGGCAGCAGATCCTTCATCGCCGAGATCTTCTTGTCATGGATCAGGATGTAGGCCTCCTCCAAGACGGCCTCCATCGTATCGGGGTTCGTCACAAAGTAGGGCGAGAGGTAACCCCGGTCGAACTGCATCCCTTCGACGACCTCCAGGGTCGTCTCGGTACCCTTGGCCTCCTCGACCGTGATGACGCCATCCTTGCCAACCTTTTCGAAAGCGTCGGCGATAAGCTGTCCGATCGCCTTGTCGCCGTTGGCCGAGATTGTGGCCACCTGCGCAATCCGGTCCTTATCCTGCACCTCCTGGCTCTGCTTGCGCAGCTCGGCCACCACAACCTCCACGGCCTTGTCGATGCCGCGCTTCAGATCCATCGGATTGGCGCCCGCCGTGACGCTCTTCAGGCCCGCCGTCAGGATGGCCTGAGCCAGAACGGTCGCCGTGGTTGTCCCATCGCCCGCCACATCGCTCGTCTTTGAGGCGACCTCCTTGACCATCTGGGCGCCGACATTTTCCAGCTTATCCTCCAGCTCAATTTCCTTGGCAACCGTTACGCCATCCTTTGTAACCGTCGGGGCGCCAAACTTCTTCTCAATGATCACATTCCGACCTTTCGGTCCCAGCGTAACCTTGACCGCATCGGCCAATTTATCGACGCCCCGCTTCAGCGCCATGCGCGCATCCGCATCAAACGTAATCTGCTTCGCAGCCATCGTTTTCCCTCCAGCTTGTTTGGTTCAGCTCACCGGTTTTCCGGACAACGGTTCACGAAAAAAGCGCCACGAATCGTCTCGCAGCGCTTACTTCTCTTCAATAATACCCAGGATATCCGTCTCCCGCATAATGAGGTACTCTTCGCCGTCGATCGTAATCTCGGTGCCGGCATACTTGCCATACAGCACCTTATCTCCCTCCTTAACGCTCATTTCGATCTTCGTCCCGTTCTCCACACGACCGGGACCGACGGCGATCACCGTACCCCGCTGCGGCTTTTCCTTCGCCGTGTCCGGAATGTACAGACCGCTTTCGGTCTTCTCCTCCGGTGGCTCCGGCTTGATCACCACACGGTCGCTGAGCGGTTTGATCTTAACCTTTGCCATACCGCGCTCCTCCGTTGGGTTTATGGGTGGACGTTGCAACCCCGCTTTTAAAGAAACGATCAAGATTTGTTAGCACTCTCCTCTTGAGAGTGCTAAGCCTTCAACCGCTCGTTTTTCGGGGGAGTTCCGAAGTCCGGTGAAGAAATCACAAAACAAACTGGCATAGATCGGGCAAAATGTGTAGCTTTTAAAAGGTCACGGTTCATCACTGGTTTTATTACCATGGCGTTACAATCCAACGGGGGTCGCTACGTAGCGCTTGGCGTCTCGGGTCTGTTGCTTTTGCTGGTCTCGTTACCTCCCTTTGTCTCACCTTCTGCGCGCGCGCTGCTCATGGCCGCCTTTGCCCCCCTGTGCCATCAACTACCCGACCGCTCCTTCTGGATCGACGGCGTCCAACTGGCTGTCTGCCAGCGGTGCTATGGCATCTACACCGGCCTCTTCCTGGGAGCTCTGCTACTGCCAATGTTTGGCGCCAGGGCAGCCTGGATGTACCGGCAGGCACGTTGGCTGCTGGTTGTTGCGTTATTTCCCCCTGCGTTGGATTGGGGGCTGCAAATCCTTCAGCTATGGAACAACACGCCGCTTAGCCGCACGCTCACCGGCCTCTGGTTTGGCCTTGTGGTGGGGCTGCTACTCACAGCAACCCTCTGCCATGCGCCGCGAAAGGCGCCCCCCCAGCCGGCATAGCACACCATCCTGTTGAAGGAAAGCCACGTAACATTCACTAACCCAATCCCTGAAGAGCTTATGGCAGAGAAGCTACCTTCCATCTTGCTGGGTGGCGCGGTCATTGGCGTTGCCAATGTGCTGATCTCTCAAATTCCCGTGGTGGGCGGTTGCCTCGCCTGTTTGCTGTATCTAGGAGCTGGCATGCTGGCCGTCTGGCACTATACCAATGCGCATCAGGTAACCCTTCCCGGTGGCCAGGGGGCCCTGATGGGTCTGCTGGCCGGCATTGCCGCCGCCCTTATTGGAGGCATACTGGCCTTCCTGCTAATTCGCATAGGCATCCTGCCGGATCCTGTTGCCGTAATGGAAGCCAGTGGACAGTTGAGCGAAATGCCTCCCGAGCAGGCCGAGATGGCGCTTCGCTGGATCCGTGCCGTTTCTGGACCTCTCGGGCTGCTGTTTGGCGCTGTCATTGGAGGGCTTATCGGATTAATTGGTGGGGCAATCGGTGCCGCTACGTTTAAGAAGGGACCTGAAGGACCCGACGCTTCCGTCGAATCGGGCGCTATTTAACTGCCACCGATTAAAATATCTCTGTTTAGATTAAGCCGGCGCACCTGTGGTGCATGGGGCGAAGCCGTTGACGGTGCTTCGCAGTGGGTCTGGCGTACGCTTCTCTAACCATCTCCAACCAGGCTGCATTTTTAACGCGGCGCGCGCCGGACCCGAGATGGCGCGCCTGGCGTACATCCTGGACCCAGGCGCGCTGCGATTGCCCCATAGCCATGCGCATTCCGGAAGCTACCATTGAAGCCATCCGTGCGGCCATCGATATTGTCGAGGTCGTAGGCGAATACGTATCGCTTCGACGCCGCGGCTCCAACTGGTTCGGGCTATGTCCTTTTCATGAAGAAAAGACGCCGTCCTTTAGCGTCAATCCTACCCTGGGCATTTTTAAGTGCTTCGGATGCGGGGTAGGAGGGGATGTGTTTGCGTTTATTCAACAGATAGAGCGCGTCAGCTTCGTAGAAGCCGTGCGCCTGCTGGCCGAGCGCGCCGGCATTCCACTTCCGGACGGCGAAGAGGACACCCATGATTTGCGTCCGGCGCTTTACCATGCGTTGCGCTTTGCAGCCCGCTTTTACTTTGAGCAGCTAAGCCATCCGGAAATCGGCCAGGTTGCTCGCGCTTATCTCAAACAGCGGGGCATTCGTCCGGAAGCGGTTCGTCGCTTTGGTCTGGGCTACGCGCCCGACGCCTGGGACGCTCTGCTGAAGGCAGCAACGCAGGCAGGCATCCAGCCAGAGGTGCTGGAACAGGCGGGCCTGGTGCTCCCTCGTAAAGAGCGCACCGGGTATTACGACCGCTTTCGCCATCGGCTCATGTTTCCCATTTTTTCGCATACCGGCCGGGTCGTTGGCTTTGGTGGACGGCTGCTCACGCCGCATCCAGACCAGCCTAAGTACATCAACACGCCTGAAACGCCTGTCTATCACAAAGGGCGCACGCTCTATGGACTCTACCAGGCACGGCAGGCATTGCGAGCCCAGGGCGAAGCCATTCTGGTCGAAGGCTACACCGACGTGATCGCGCTGCATCAGGCCGGCATTGAGCACGTAGTCGCTACCAGTGGTACCGCCCTTACGCCTGACCAAGCCCGTCTGCTGGCTCGCTATGTGCGGCGGGTTGTACTGCTCTATGATGCTGATGCGGCCGGCCAGCAGGCAGCCCTGCGCAGCATTGAACTGTTTCTTGCACGCGGCCTGAGCGTCTACGTGGTATCGCTACCTCCGGGCGAAGACCCCGATTCGTTCGTGCGGGCGCAGGGCGCGCGGGCTTTCCAGGAATATCTGCAGCGCCACCGCCGGGATTTTGTGACTTTCCACTACGAACTGGCGCGCCGTCAGGGACAGCTCGATACGCCGGAGGGCGAAGCCGAAGTGGCCCGCACTATTGTGGAGGCTATTGCGCGCCTTCCTGACCCGCTACTACGCGAACCCTACGTGCGCCGCGCTGCTGAACTGCTGAAAATTCCTCCGGTTCGCCTTCTGGAAATCCTGCAGGCAACTGAAACGGCTCCTGCACGCGAAGCGCCTTCCCCCCGCTCTACGTCGGTGTCGCTACCGCCGCAGCCTCCTCCCGTTTGGCACGAAGCCGAGCGCCTGCTGGTGCGCCTCATGCTGGAAGAAGGTCGGCCGATGATTGCCTTTGTCCTGGGGCATATGGCGCTGGAGGAATTCACCGAAGGCCCCCCTCGTCAACTGATTACCCGATTGCTTGAACAGTACGAAACCGGTGCCGTTGACGCACGCCCCTTCCTGGAAGGTCGTTATGGCCCCGAGCTGCAACGCCTCGCCACAGAGGCCCTTATGGAACCCTACGAACCTTCTGAAAACTGGGCGCGCAAAGGCATTCCTGTTCCTCGCCTGCGCGACCGCGCCTATGAAGCGGCCGCCGATGCAATGATGCGCCTTAAACTGCAACGTATTGATGAGCTCATTCACCAGCTCAAAGAAGAACAACTGCGCGCGCAGCATAATGAGGCGCGTCTGCGTGAAATTATTGCCCGTCTCAACCACATCTTGCAACTTCGCCGTCAGATCGAACGCCGCGCTTTTCTTAATCCTGAACTACTCCCCCGTCCCTGATCTGTACCGGCCCCCGAATGCCTCTCCGCCTTTCCAGGCGCGCCAGGATCTCAACGGGCACGCTGCTGCCGCGCGCTTCAGCAAAGGCAGAGCCGGAGGCTACCTCCTACGGGGCTTTCCGTTTTGGTCCCTTCTTTCATAAGTTTTCTTTCAGATCAAAACCGCTTCCAATTCACAACATTGCCATGGACTATCGCTTCATCCGTTACGAAGTGACAGCAGGCGTAGCCACACTGACGCTGAACCGGCCGGACGTGCTCAACAGCTTTCACCGGCCCATGGCCGACGAAACCATCCATGCGCTGCAACAGGCAGCCCAAGACCCGGCCGTGCGTGCCATTGTGCTGACCGGTGCGGGACGCGCCTTCTGCGCCGGACAGGACCTGCAGGCCGTGCTGCCCCGTGAAGGAGAACCCGCACCGGACCTGGGCGAAATCGTGCGCGCCCAGTACAACCCGATCATCCGCCTGATTCGTCATACCGAAAAGCCCTTTGTAGCCGCCGTCAACGGAGCCGCTGCAGGTGCCGGTGCCAACATTGCCCTGGCCTGCGACTTTGTGGTAGCAGCCGAAAATGCTGCGTTTATCCAGGCTTTTGCGCGCATTGGCCTGATTCCGGACAGCGGCGGCACCTTCTTGCTGCCTCGTCTGGTCGGACTGGCCCGCGCTACGGCCCTGATGATGCTGGGAGAAAAGCTTTCGGCCGCTGAAGCCCATGCGATGGGCCTGATCTATCAGGTATGTCCGGCCGACCGCTTGATGGACGAAGCAACCGCCCTGGCCCGTCGCCTGGCTGCCATGCCCACCCGCGCGCTGGGCATGATCAAGCGAGCGCTGAACCACACGTTCACCAATAACCTGGATGCTCAGCTCGAACTGGAAGCCCAGCTGCAGGCCGAAGCCGGTCGCACGCACGACTATCAAGAAGGCGTGGCCGCTTTTCTTGAAAAACGTAAACCCAACTTTCAGGGGAAATGAGCTCCCTTTCGATCACGTTTCCGGACCTGTCCGCCAACACACCAGTAGGCATCATCGGGGCTGGTACGATGGGCCGCGGCATCGCGCAGGTAGCCGCGACCTCTGGACACTCCGTGTTTCTTCACGACACCAATCCGCAGGCGCTGGAAAGCGCGCGGGCTCACCTGAAGCGCATCCTGGAGCGGCTCGTCGAAAAGGGCAAACTGCCGCCGGGGCAGGACGCCGAAATCCTGGGCCGTATCACGTTCCTCTCTGACGATCTGAAGCCCCTGGCTGCCTGCGGACTGATCATTGAGGCCATCGTTGAAGATCTGGCGGCCAAGCAGACGCTTTTTGCGCAGCTGGAACGCCAGGTAGCACCCGGAACAATTCTGGCCACCAATACCTCGTCGCTGTCGGTAACGGCCATTGCCGCTGCCTGCCAGCACCCCGAGCGGGTGCTCGGCCTGCATTTTTTCAACCCGGCTCCCCTGATGCCGCTGGTGGAAGTCGTGCCGGGTGTCGCCACCGCTTCCGAGGTGGTGGACCGCGCCCGCACGCTCATGGAAGCCTGGGGCAAAACGCCGGTCGTGGCCCGCGACACGCCCGGGTTTATCGTCAACCGCGTAGCGCGTCCTTTTTATGGCGAAGCGCTGCGCATCTTGGAAGAAGGCATTGCTGATGTACCTACCATTGACTGGGCGATGCGCACGCTCGGGGGCTTTCGCATGGGGCCCTTTGAGCTAATGGACCTGATCGGCAACGATATCAACTATCGCGTAACGGAAACGCTCTGGAAAGCCTTCTTCTACGAGCCCCGCTACCGGCCCTCCTTCACGCAGCAGCGCATGGTCGAAGCCGGTCGGCTGGGCCGCAAGACGGGCATCGGCTTTTACGACTACCGCGAAGGGGCCACCAACCCTGCCCCAACCACAGACCCGACGCTCGGGCAGCAGATCTTTCAACGCATCCTGGCCATGCTGATTAACGAAGCGGTCGATGCTGTCTTCTGGCAGATAGCTTCCCCGGCCGATCTCGACCTGGCCATGACCAGAGGGGTTAATTACCCCCGAGGCCTGTTGCACTGGGCCGACGAATTAGGGCTGGAAACAGTACTGGGGTGGATGGAGGCGCTCTACGAAACCTACCGAGAAGACCGATACCGCCCCAGTCCACTCTTTCGACAGATGATTCGGCAGGGAGCCCGTTTCTTTGAGGATGCAACGTAGTACCACTGCACCCTGATAGGCCTATGCCCACTCAGACGCAGCACGAAACGCCCGAACAGCGGGCCCGGCGCATTGTGGACCAGATGATGGCGCGCGATGCGTTTAGCCAGTGGCTGGGAATCGAGGTCCTTTCGGTCGAGCCGGGACGCGCCAGGGTGCGCATGACGGTGCGCCCGGAAATGCTCAACGGGTTTGCCGTCGCTCATGGCGGCATTGCCTTTGCGCTGGCCGACAGTGCCCTGGCCTTTGCCTCCAATACCTGCGGCGTAGTAACCATGACCCTGGAAAGCACTGTTTTCTATGCAACGCCCGTAAAAGCCGGCGATGTGCTCACGGCGGTAGCTGAAGAGGTGTCAGCAGGCCGTCGCGTCGCACTTTATGATGTCATAGTCACCCGAGCCGACGGTACCCGCGTGGCATATGTGCGCGGAACCGTATACCGCACGAAACAGACGCATGCCTGAACCGTTTGTGCGGAAGCGCTTCTAATCACGGAATGGCTACGTTCAACCCTATGCGTGACGCTTACATCATTGATGGCGTTCGTACGCCCATTGGCCGCCTGGGAGGAGCGCTGGCTACCGTGCGGGCCGACGACCTGGCCGCTCACGTACTGCGCGCTCTGCTGAACCGCCACCCGGACCTCGACCCGGCCGCCATTGACGACGTGTACATGGGCTGCGCTAACCAGGCCGGCGAGGACAACCGGAATGTGGCCCGCATGGCACTGCTGCTGGCCGATCTGCCGCCCAGCGTCCCGGGCGTAACCATCAACCGCCTCTGCGCCTCGGGCATGAGTGCGGTCGTAGAGGCCGCCCGTGCTATCCGGGCAGGCGACGGCGACCTCTTTCTGGCCGGTGGTATTGAACACATGACGCGCGCCCCCTTTGTACTTTCCAAAGCCAGTCGTCCGTTTGGACGCGACGTAGCGCTCTACGACACAAGCCTGGGCTGGCGCTTTGTCAACCCCAGAATGGAAGCCCGCTATGGCGCCGAGCCTATGGGCTGCACCGCCGAAAACCTGGTGGAGCTGTACGGTATTGCACGAGAAGATCAGGACCTGTTCGCCTATCGCTCCCACCAGAAAGCGGCTGCTGCGCGCGCGCGAGGCCGGCTGGCACTGGAAATTGCTCCCATTGAGGCGCCCCAGCCCAAAGCGCCTCCCCGCCTGGTAAAAGACGACGAGCATATCCGCCCGGACACAACGCTTGAAGCCCTTGCCAAGCTACCCCCCGTTTTTCGAAAAGGGGGAACCGTAACAGCTGGCAACTCCTCCGGGCTGAACGACGGTGCCTGCGCCCTGCTGTTAGCCTCCGAGGAGGCGGTGCGCCGCTTTAACTTGAAACCCAGAGCCCGCATTGTCAGCTCCGCCGTTGTCGGCGTGGAACCGCGCATAATGGGCATTGGTCCCGTCGAAGCAGCGCGTCGAGCCCTTCAACGGGCCGGCCTGACCTTCGACGACCTGGACGTGATCGAACTCAACGAGGCTTTTGCGGCGCAGGTGCTGGCCTGCATCCGCCAGTGGGGCGTGGCTGACGATGATCCCCGCCTCAATCCGAACGGTGGCGCCATCGCCCTGGGCCACCCCCTGGGCATGTCAGGCGCCCGTCTGATCCTGACGGCTACCGTCGAGTTAGAACAACGACAGGCCCGCTACGCACTCTGCACGCTCTGCGTAGGCGTAGGCCAGGGCATGGCAACCGTAATCGAACGCGTATAACTATCCAGAGCCAGACGATGGCTAACATTTTTGAATTTGAAGGCTTTCGCCCCGTTATTCATGAGAGCGCCTTCATTCATCCTAACGCAACGGTGATCGGCAACGTTATTATCGGCCGGAACGTGTATGTAGCTGCCGGTGCGGTCATCCGGGGCGACTGGGGCGAAATTATCATTGAGGACGGGTGCAATGTCCAGGAGAATTGTGTCATCCACATGTTTCCGGGCGTAACAGTTCATCTGGAGGAATCAGCACATATCGGACATGGCGCCGTCATCCACGGAGCCCGAATCGGCCGCAATGCGCTGGTAGGCATGAACGCAGTGGTGATGGACCATGCCATCGTGGGGGCCGGCAGTATCGTTGGTGCGCTTTGCCTGGTACCCGAGCGGATGGAAATCCCTGCCCGCAAAATTGCCGTGGGCGTTCCTGCTCGCATCGTAGGAGACGTGAGCGACGAACGGCTGGCCTGGAAAACGGCCGGCACACGCCTGTACCAGCAGTTGCCCGAGCAACTACGCCGCAGCCTGCGCCCCTGCGAACCGTTGCGCGAAGTACCGCCCAACCGTCCCAGAATGGAAGCAATCTACAAGACGTTTCGTGAAACGCTGGCAGCGCACCAGAACTCCTGAAATCCTCCCCTGTAGACCAACCATTCCACAAACGCCATGGAGACAACCGTCTATCTCGGCAAAGTGCAGAGCTTTGCGCAGGGCCGCTGGCACACGCCCCAGGGAAAAGGCCGCACGGTGTATCATGCGGTCACCGGTGAACCAATTGCCGAAATTTCCAGCGAAGGCCTCGACTTCAAAGGCATGCTGGAATATGCCCGCACCGTAGGCGGCCCCAAACTTCGCCAGATGACCTTCCACGAACGCGCCCGCATGCTTAAAGCACTGGCGCTCTACCTCAACGAGCACAAAGCAGAACTGTATGAGCTCTCTCGAGCTACCGGCGCCACCAAACAGGACGCCTGGCTCGATATTGACGGCGGCATTGGCACATTCTTCGTCTATGCCAGCAAAGGCCGCCGCGAACTACCCGATGAACGCTTTTTGCTCGATGGCGACCCGGAACGCATCTCCCGGGGCGGCACGTTCCTCGGTCATCACCTGCTGGTGCCCCTTGAAGGCGTAGCCGTCCACATCAACGCCTTCAACTTTCCCTGCTGGGGCATGCTGGAGAAGCTGGCGCCCACCTTCCTGGCCGGCATGCCGGCCATCGTCAAGCCCGCCTCAGTAACCGCCTATGTAGCCGAGCGTGTCGTCCGGCTCATGCTGGAATCGGGGCTGCTGCCGGAAGGGGCGCTCCAGCTCATCTGCGGCAGTGTGGGCGACCTGTTCGATCACCTGACCGGTCAGGACGTCGTAACGTTCACAGGTTCGGCTGAAACCGGTCTGCGCCTGAAGTCGCATCCGACCATTCTGCGCGAGTCGGTCCGCTTCAACATGGAAGCCGACTCGCTCAACTTTTCCATGCTCGGCCCTGATGTAACACCCGATATGCCCGAGTTCGAGCTCTTTGTCAATGAAGTGGTCCGAGAAATGACCATCAAAACGGGCCAGCGATGCACTGCGATTCGACGCACGCTGGTACCAGCTGACCGCGTCGATGCGGTGCTCGAAGCCCTCTCCAACCGGCTGCGCCAGGTCGTAGTGGGTGACCCCGCCAATGAACGCGTGCAGATGGGGCCGCTCGTCAGCCGCGACCAGGTAGCGGAAGTGCAGGCTCGTCTGGAGGCGTTGGCAGCCGCTGGCGAGATCGTCTGGGGTAGCCGTAATGGTTTTGAAATCGTTGACGCAGACCCTGAGCGCGGTGCCTTTTTCCCACCGACCCTGCTTTACTGCGCTCGTCCCTTCGAGCATACGGCTCCGCACGAAGTAGAAGCTTTCGGTCCGGTCAACACCGTCATGCCGTATCACGATCTGGAAGAGGCCGTCCGGCTGGCCCGTATGGGACGGGGCAGTCTGGTAGGGTCGCTGGTTACAGCCGATCCTGACGTGGCCCGCACCGTTGTGCTCGGCACAGCCCCCTATCATGGCCGCTTGCTTGTACTGGACCGCACCTGCGCCCGTGAAAACACGGGCCACGGCTCCCCCCTGCCGCATCTGGTGCATGGGGGACCCGGCCGCGCCGGCGGCGGCGAAGAGATGGGGGGCATCCGCGGGCTCTATCGCTACATGCAACGCACCGCCCTTCAGGGATCTCCCGACATGCTCACGGCCATCACCAACGAATGGATGCCTGGCGCTTCCCGACCGGAAGCTGACATACACCCCTTCCGCAAGTACTTCGATGAGCTGCGCATCGGCGAAACGTACACCACGGCCCGACGCACCGTCACCGAAGCCGACATTGTCAATTTTGCCGGCATCAGTGGCGACTTCTTCTATGCCCACATGGACGACCTGGCCGCCCGCGAAAGCGAGCTTTTCCAGGGACGGGTCGCCCATGGCTATTTTGTGCTGTCGGCAGCCGCCGGTCTGTTTGTCGATCCGCGTCCAGGTCCGGTCCTGGCAAACTACGGCCTGGAAAACCTTCGCTTTACAAAGCCGGTCAAACCAGGCGATACCATCCAGGCCAAACTGACTGTAAAGCAGAAGATTCCGCGCGAGGCCCGAAAAGGGGAGCGCCCCAGCGGAGTCGTCCGGTGGCACGTGGATGTAACCAATCAGGACGATGAACTGGTCGCCACCTATGACATCCTGACGCTGGTCGCTCGCCGACCCGAGCCAGAAGCGTGATGCTCCCTTTGCTCCTGCGACAAAGCACCGTCGGATTACCGGCGGTGCTTTTTTGTTTTCCGGAGACGTCTTGAACCCATCGGCCTTCCCATCGTAAATCTTTAAGAAGACCGCGCCGCAATCATGGCAGAACCGCTTATCTTTGATGACCCGGCCGCTTTCCGACGCCTGCGTCGCCAGGCCTTATGGACCGTCGTGCTTGCAGCGGCCGGATTTGTTGGCGGGCTGGTGCTCCTGGCTGCGGCGCGGCGCCAGGCTCCTTCCGACCTGTGGGTGGCAGGGCTGCTCTGCCTGCTCTGGGGCAGCCTGACCGTCTGGGCCGCCCTGCGCCTCTATCGGCTACAGCATCAAATCTGGCGCCTGCACCTGTCTGAGACAACGCTTACCGGCTATGATTACAGTCGGCATGCCTGGACGCTCGACTGGGCGCATGTCTATCGCCTGGAATTGACCGATCAAGATCTGCGCGTGGAAACGGTAGACGGCCAGCAATTAATCATCCCCTGCTGGCATGCTGACTTTTCAGAACTTGGGCATGCCCTGCTCGATTATGCCGAACGTTTTGGCTGCCCACTCTATTTGAAAGGACGGCCCTTTGAAACCATCGATTTGCGCACGCTTCTCTCCCTTCCTCCCGACGTTTCGGTGCCGGCCGACTCGTCCCGCCAGCCTTCTCGTTAAAGGCTGTAGAAAAGCATCTCGCCTGGAAACGCCCGTTTGTGCCAAGCGTAGGTGCCTGCTGCAACACCGTGCCAATCGGCCCTGCGGCTATGCGATTGCTTCGTCTCGGCAGTGGGTTGCTCTGCACTGGTCTGGGATTCTTAGGTATTTTTCTACCTATTCTGCCTGCCACGCCATTTTTCCTGCTAGCAGCTTACTTCTTTGCCCGCAGCAGCCCGCGCCTGGAGCAATGGCTGCTGAATCTCCCGCGCATTGGCCCCGCTATCCGTGCTTACCGCGCCGGGCTCGGCGTCCCACGCCGCACCAAGCGATGGGCCATCGCGATTATCGTACTGTCCCTCCTGCTGAGCGCCTGGCGCCTGCCCACGCTGACCGCTAAAATACTGGTGGTCATGCTGGGCGCCATTGGCATCTGGTACCTGTGCCGGCGCGTGCCCACTCGTGAAGAGGTGCTGGCCCAACGCGAAACAAGTAGCCAGACATAAGCCGTACCGCTCAACGCCAGTTTTTTATCGCTGATCGCAAATCTACAATCAATGCCTCCTGAGCCGCGGCCTGTTGCAGGGTCTGCTCGAAGTGGGCGCCCCAACCGGGAAAGTCGCGTTCGTCCCACAGGGTAGTATGCCAGAGCGCGACGCACACGCCCCCGTACTGCCGGCATGTCTGGAGTAATGTCTCGGTCACACGCAGCGCTTTGGTCGGCGTCAGACCGCGCCGCACAAACAGCACCGATTCCATCACGGCCAGCGGCAACTCCCAGAGCGGCAGCGGCGCGTTGGCCTGCACATCGAACAACTGGAAGGGCAGGCAGGTGCCTCGTCGGAATCCTTCATGATCCGGCCAGCCCAGCGTGCTGTCAATTCGGAAACCGGCCGCTGCCAACAGCCGAGGCGTCGCTGGCTCCATCCAGCGAAGGTAATGCGTCCGGACCGATAGCAGGGGGCGATCCAGCAGCGCTGCCAGACGATGGCGTTCACGTTCCAGGTGTTCGCGATGGACGGCCGCATGATAGCTCGGATGCAACCCGACTTCCATGCCAGCGCGCTGCAATGCATGCACCCACCGGTGCGCTGCCTTTAATCGATAGCGTACGTCGTGCGCGCTGGTAGCGCCGGCTTTGAAAAAGAACGTACCGGTGCCTAGCGGCCGAATCCGTTCGACAATGCGCCAGAAGGCCACCCGGAAGGGATCGGGCTGGCTCAGCAGTTCCCCTATCACCTCTCCCAGCCGTCGCAGACGAGCAGCAAGCGGCTGCTGGCGCAGATTGCGAACAGGATACAGCACAAACTCCCGGTAGAGAATGCCAGGCCGCCATTTACGCAGATAGTCTACATCGATGGTGGGGCAAAATGCCCAGCGGTGGCCCTGCCACTGGCGAGGCCGCACAGAGATGCCGTGGTGCGCCAACGCTCGGGCCAGCGCGGCGCGCGTTGCTTCAACAGGCGGTCGCGTGGCGATTCCCAGCGCAGCCTGGAGCGAATCGGCATGGCGCGTGCGCCCGTGCTCGTCACGGGCCGGCACAACCTGTTCCTGCCAGCCCGAAAGCCAGAAAAAGACGGACGCGATGGGATCATCGAAAGCGCCATCGGGACTGCCAAAAAGCACCGGCCAGGGTTCCACGCCATTCCATCGCCAGCGTACCCGTTCAGGCCCATAGGGTTGGCCAGAGGCAAAGTAGGCAGGGGTTGTTTCGTGAAGCCAAATAGCCAGCACCCCCTCTGGCCACCCCATTGCTGCCGGTCCGTAATAAACTCCTTGGCCCAGCGTCTTCAGCGTAAGGCGGTCTACCCAGCGCGGTGCCCAGCCCAACGGCAGTAGCAACATGCGCAGAGCGTAGGCGGCCTTTGGCAACCAGGCTGCTGGCCCTTCCACGCAACAGGGCAGGTAGCCAAGCGTCGGCGCGGGATCAACAAAAACGGTGGCGGACATTACAGCGCGTGCTCAGCCCACCATTTGCTGCACCAGACGCGGCACGGCTTCAAGCGCTTCCCGAAGCTTTTCAGGCTGGCGCCCGCCGGCCGTGGCCAGCGTTGGGCGTCCGCCGCCGCCTCCGCCTACGATCCGAGCCACCTCGCCAACAAGCCGACCGGCCTCTACGCCCCGTCCTACCACGTCGTCGGTCACCGCGGCCGCCAGATACACCTTGCGCTTCTCGGGGTCCGTGGTACCAAGCACGGCCACTCCCTCCCGGCCCATCTGGTCCCGCAGCGCCTGCACCAGTTCGCGCAGTTCGTCCATAGAGAGTGCCTCCATTTCGCCAGTCACCACCCGCAGCCCGTTTACGCGATGTGCCTGTTCGACCAGCGTTGCCAGCCGCGCTTTCTGCTGCGCCCGTCGGAGGGCTGCCAGCTCTTTTTCCAGCCGACGCTGCGTTTCCAGCAGGAGGGCAATCTCCTCATCCAACGGCCGTTGCAGGCTCTTGAACTGCCCGCGCGCCTGTTCCAGTTCGGAGAGCTGCTGGTTAATCCAGTTGAGCGCTTCCTGTCCGGCTAACGCTTCCACGCGCCGAATGCCCGAGGCCACCGATCCTTCCGAAATGATGCGAAATACGCCCAGTTCGCCGGTCGCTGCCACATGGGTGCCGCCGCAGAGTTCCATGGAAAAGTTCGGGTCAAAGGTAATCACACGCACGCGGTCGCCATACTTCTCCCCGAAAAGCGCCATGGCGCCCCGCGCAATGGCCTCCTGAAAGGGTACGTCGCGTTCTTCGATGCGCGGCACGTTTCGCTGAATGACTTCATTGACCCGGGCTTCGATCTGGCGTAGCAGTTCAGGCGTTACGCGCTCAAAGTGGCTAAAGTCGAAGCGTAGTCGGTCGGGTGCTACGAGCGAGCCCTTCTGCTGCACATGCGTTCCTAAGATCTCACGCAGCGCGGCGTGCAGCAGGTGCGTGGCCGTATGGTGCTTTTCAATACGCTTGCGGCGCGCCGCATCCACCACAGCCTCGACCGGCGCATCCGGCTCCTTTGGAAGTCGATCTACATAGTGGACGATGTGGCCGCCGAGCTTCTGGGTGTCCCGGACCTGAATCTCCTCGTCGCCCACGCGCAGCACGCCTGTATCCCCTACCTGACCGCCACTTTCTGCGTAAAAAGGTGTCTGGTCGAGCACCAGCTCATGGCGTGGCCCGTGGGGCGTTTCGACGGTGCGCAGGGCCCGGATGCGTGCTGCTTCAACGCGCGTGGTGTCGTAGCCCACAAAGACGGAATCCTCCCCTTCGCTGATGCGCTTCCAACCGGCTTCTTCGTCGTCGGCTGTCAGCACCACTGCTCCGAAGGTAGAGGCGGCCCGTGCCCGTTCGCGTTGGCGTTGCATCAGCTCCTCGTAGCGCGCCATATCCACGCCCAGCCCCTCCTCACGGGCCATGAGTTGCGTCAGGTCTATCGGAAAGCCATAGGTGTCATGCAGCAGAAAAGCCACTTCGCCAGGCACGTTCTTTTCCGCCGCACTTTTCAGAAAGGCTTCCACCATTGCCTTTCGGTCGGCTGTATCCACATACGCTTTCTGAAGGAGGTCAATTGCCTGGCTGTCGCGCTGCAGATCTTCGCGAATCGCCTCTATCGGGCGCCCTTCGGCAGCCGCCTTCAGGTAGGGCAACAGGCGTTCGAAGAAGGCCAGGCCGGTACCCAGCGTTGCCAGGAAGCTTTCTTCCTCTGCCCGGATGACCCGTTCTACATAGGCGCGATGCCGCTCAATTTCCGGAAAGACGTTGCCCATCTTATGGGCCAGCGGCTCGACAAGCCGGTAGAGAAAAGGTTCGCGGAAATTCAGCGTCTGGTACCCGTAGCGGACAGCCCGTCGGAGAATGCGCCGAATGACGTATCCGCGGCCGGTGTTGCCCGGCACCACCCCGTCAGCAATGGCAAAAGCGATGGCGCGGATATGGTCGGCCACAACACGCAGGGCTACCCGGATGCGTTCACGTTCCCGCTCGTCCTCCACGCGCAGGTCGTCGTAGCCGCGCACTTCCGGGCGTGGTGAAAGCTCGGCCGCCCGTTGGAGGATAGGGGCAAACAGATCGGTGTCGTAGTTTGAGGTTTTGCCCTGAAGCACCGCCACAATACGTTCCAGCCCCATGCCGGTATCGACGTGCTTTGCCTTGAGCGGCTCCAGGCGGCCGTCCGGTAGCGCATTGTACTGGATGAAAACCAGGTTCCAGATCTCAATAACGCGCGGATCGTCGGCATTGACCAGCGTGATGCCCGGCACGCGCTGCCGCTCCTCATCGGGGCGAAGATCAATGTGAATTTCGCTACAGGGACCACAGGGGCCGGTGTCTCCCATCATCCAGAAGTTGTCCTTGGTCGGGCAGAACTTGATGTGTGAAGGATCGATGGACGTTTCCGACTTCCATAGGTCGGCTGCTTCGGTGTCGGGCGCCAGCCCCAGCGCTTCGTCCCCTTCATGAACGGTTACGTAGAGCCGATCCGGGTCCAATCCCCAGCGTTCAACGAGCAGCTCCCAGGCCCAGCGGATGGCTTCGCGCTTGAAGTAATCCCCGAAGCTCCAGTTGCCCAGCATCTCGAAGAACGTGTGGTGGTACGTATCGTGCCCCACCTCTTCGAGATCATTGTGCTTGCCGGAGACGCGCAGGCACTTCTGGGTATTAGCTGCCCGCCTGTACGGACGCGTGCCCGTGCCCAGGAACACGTCTTTGAACTGGTTCATGCCTGCGTTGGTGAACAGCAGGGTCGGATCATTCTGGGGCACAAGCGGCGCGCTCGGGACAATTTCGTGGCCTTTTTCCCGGAAGAAGTCCAGAAACGACTGCCGAATCTGCTCGGAGGATTTATAGGTGCTCATTGGTGGGCTGTCTGCATACCCTTGGGTCATTTCAGGACTGAAGGGAACGCCTGATTCGCGTTCAAAGTGCCCGTCCCGCTCAGGCTCCTCCTGGTGACAAGCAAGTGGCGGCCCAAGCGTTTCGTTACTATTGCTGCAGCCGTCGGCCAGACACATAAGGGTTGTCTCGGATAAAAAAGCGCCAGGGGCGGTCGGTGCCCCGTGATAGGCCAATGCGGGAAGAAGTGCCCACTTCTTGATCCGAGACGGGCATTCCCGGGGCAAAGTAGAGCGGCGGTGCTGTTAGCGGTTTTCGGTGATACCGTCCGTCGATATCAAAGGCCACGGTAAGGCGCCCTGGTCCACTCGTCAGCTCATAGGGTCGGCGCACTCTCGGGCGCCGGGTCTGCATGAAGGCAAGGCCTTCCACCGGCTCTACGGCCCGAATGAGCACCGCTGCACCCACGCCTTCCGGCTCAGTTACCACATTGAGCAGCCAGTACATGCCGTAGTTCAGATACACATAGGCCGTACCGGGCGACGCAAACAGATCGTAGGCGCGCCCTTTCGGACGCACAGCACCCGTGGTTGGGTCAACCAGGCGCCACCCATGACAGGCCGGATCGTCCTGCCGATAGGCTTCGGTCTCTACGATCCGTCCTACCAGACGGACGCCGCTTGGATGTTCATGGACCAGCCATCGCCCCAGCAGATCCCGGGCCACTTCCAGCGTCGGTCGCGCAAAGAAAGACGCGGGGAGGGGCGCCATATTGCTCACAGCAAGAGGCCCGCCTTTTGTCGTCCCATCCATACAGGTACTTTACTCACGGAGCATGTGGCAGGCGAACCTGTGTTCCTCAATTACGCGCACGATGAAACGCCTGCACATTTTTCAAGCGCCTGCAAACGCTGCGCATCAGTGGGTAAAGCATCGTCAGGCAGGGGTAGCGCTACTTCCAGCCGCGCATTTTGACTATGTCGAGCCCTCCGCCCACCTTAGTCGCACGCCCGAAAAAAGAACCGTTGTACGCTCGCTCTCCTGGCCACACCAATTTAAGCGATAGCCAGGCATAGCGTCCATAGCATGTGGTGTTTTCTCCCACGCCCCACGTACCGTCTGGGAATGCGAAACAGCCTCAAAGAGGAGACAAGAGGTTTACGGATTCTTGCTCTCGGTCTGTCCGTCGGACTGAAGCAGGCTTACCAGAAAATCTTCCACGGGCAGCAGTGAACGCACCGGATCTTCCTCCTGAGGCACATGGCCCAGCCCGTCAAGAACGACAAGCCTGGCATGTGGCAGACGTTGCGCCAGCACCTCGCCGATAGCAAGAGGGATCAGGCGATCTTCGCGTCCCCACAGCACCAGGGCCGGCTGCTTGATCTGCTCCACGGGCAACGGCGGCTCTTCAACCATTACCACAAAGCGCTTCATCAGCGCCAGGCGCGACCCTTCCATGCGCAGCAGTTTCCAGTAACGATCCACCACCTCAGGCGTCAGTTGGTCAGGATTGGCATAGACGGCTGCAACGCTATGCGCGATCAAGGCTCGGGGCGTAATGTGCTGAACCAGGGGGCGCACCCAGGAAAGCTGAGCTATCCGAAAACCGATGGGTACCTGCTGGTTGGAAGAGCGCCTGCGCAATCCCGCCGAATTTACAAGGATCAGCCCAACAACCCGCTCAGGATGGGCAAGCGTGTACGCCATTGCCATCTCTCCTCCCATCGAATTGCCGCCGATTACAAAACGTTCGAGTCCAAGCTGATCGACCACGGCGGCAATGGCGGCCACCATCTCGACGCGGTCGTATTGATCTTCGACGGTGCGCCCGGTTAGCCCATGCCCGGGCAGATCAAGCGTGACCACGCGGTAGCGGTCTGCAAGCATTTTTACCCATCCTTCCCAGGTATGCAAGGAGCTGGCCAGACCATGGAGCAACACGACGGCCAAGGGAGCATCCTGCGGCCCTTCGTCCCGGAAATGGATGCGCGTGCCACTTTCCAGATCCAGAAATTGCGAACGGACGTTGGCGTACAGTTGCTCCAGTTCAGCCCGCGGAATAGAAGGGGTATGCAGCCAGACGTACCCGATCGCCGCCAGAATAAACAGAATAAGGACTAGCCCGAGCCCAACCCGAACCAGGCGTTTCGCTACCATCGCCATTCGTTGCTGCGGTTCTGAGTTGCGGACAGCCAGCGCCGGCCTGCCACAGGCCTACGGCCGGCCCAATAGTTCTCCTGCAATGAACATAGCACGCTGGCTTGGAAAACGATCAGCCGGAAGCAGGCCGTCTCGTTTTGCCAGCGCCGTTAATTAACCGACAGCATGGCTGGCCGCGCTCCCTAACAGGGGGGCGTTAGCTGCTGGGACGTCCCCGACGGCTCGAAGGCCCCTGTCGTCAGAGGATGGGCCGCTGCTATGCAAGGCGTTCTACGGCTACTGCCGTCCCCCCTCCTGTACCATGGCAGATCGCAGCCAGTCCCAGCGCGCCTCCGTGCTGACGCAGCGCATGCACAAGTGTCACGATGATGCGCGCACCAGAGCAGCCAATAGGATGTCCCAGCGCAATAGCTCCTCCATGCACGTTCAGCTTTTCGTAGGGCACGCCCAGCATGCGGTGAAAGAGAATGCTGTTAATTGCAAAGGCTTCGTTGTTCTCAAACAGGTCAAAATCTTCAATGCGGCGTCCCAGCCGATCCAGCAGCCGTCGGACCGCCGGAACGGGTGCTTCCGGAAAGCGCCATGGTTCACCGGCTGCCCAGGCGCCTCCGAGCAGACGTGCGATGGGCTGCAACCCGTAACGGTCAACGGCCGCTCGGCTGGCCAGCAGCAGGGCAGCGGCACCGTCACTGATCTGGCTACTGTTGCCCGCCGTTAGCACCCCGTCCTTTTTGAAGGCCGGCCTCAGGGCAGCCAACGCTTCCCGCGTCGTGTCAGGCCGAATGCCTTCATCCCGGTCGAGCGTCTTTGTCTCCCGCCGCTCACGGTAGGTAATGGGAATGATTTCCTCGGCAAAATAGCAGCGGGTGGTCGCTTCGGCTGCCCGCTGATGGGACATCAAGGCAATTTCATCGAGCGCTTCACGGGTGATGCCGTGCTCAGCAGCCAGGCGCTCGGTCTGCTCACCCATTGCCTCCCCACTCATAGGGTCGGTCAGACCGTCATAGAGCAGCAGATCGACAAGTTGCTCAGGAGCTCCCAGCAGAAACTTGTACCCCCAGCGGGCCCGTGCTGACAGATAAAACCCTGCCTGCGACATCGACTCCACGCCACCGGCCAGCAGCAAGTCGGCTTCGCCCGCACGGATCATAGTGGCCGCCGTCATGACACTCATCATTCCGGATGAGCAGACCATGTCCACAGCCACGCCATCTACTTCCTTGGGAATGCCTGCTTTTAGCGCGGCCTGGCGTGGAATAAGCTGGCCATGTCCTCCCCGGAGCACATGACCAAAGATGTATCCATCCAGCTTTTCTCCCTCCACCCCTGCTTTTTCAAGCGCTGCTTTCATGACGTGCGCAGCCAGATCAGCCGGGTGGAAATCCTTGAGCGCACCGCCAAACCTTCCGATAGGCGTGCGTACGGCCGTTACAATGTATACCTCCTGCATGATGGCTTCCGGTTAGCTGCCAACAGGTCTGGATCGAACCGGAGGGCGCCCCATTGGGTTTCGCTCCGACGCTTCCCTTCGCCGGCATGCGCCCTGCCGGGCCTGTCTATGGTAGCTTAACAAATTTTAAGTTTGCATACAGCCTGCCCATAGCCCCTCACGATTTTTTTATGGCAATCTGAGTCGTATCTGTTCACCTACCCGAAGACGGCAATGCTTCCTGAGTGGGCACCTAACCTGCATCCCCTGGTCGTTCATTTTCCAATTGCGCTGCTTTTCCTGGCCGTCGGCTTTGACTTCGTGACGTTGCTGCTACGTCGCCCTAAATCACTGGTGTGGGTGACGGCCGTGTTGTATGGGCTCGGTGCGCTGGGCGCGCTGGTGGCTTACCTGACCGGGCGAGCAGCCGCCGACGGCCTTGACCTACCCTCATCTGTCATTCCAGCCGTTTCTGCCCATGCCGACTGGGCCGAGCGTACGTTGTGGTTTTTTGGCATATTTGCCCTGATCCGGTTGGGACTGGCCTGGTGGCGGCATCCTTTGGCACGCGCTGGCTGGCTGCATGGTCTTCTGGTAGCGGTTGGCCTTGGGGGGCTGTGGCTTCTGTATCAGACGGGCGAGCGCGGTGCCGAGCTCGTCTTTGCACATGGCCTGGGCGTTTCCACCGTGCATGAGTTGGAGGCGGAGCGTGACTCCCTGGCCCGACAGCTTCGCCTCTTACTGGCCGCTGCGCAGTTCGAGCAACAACCTGATGGTGGCTGGCACTGGATGCCGGGGCCTGGCGCAGAACAGGTGCTAGCCGACTCATTCACTGTGCACGCCGGAAGCCTTGCAGAGCTAAGCCTGGAAGCAGGCCCTGACGAACTGCGTCTGACGCTCGCCGATCAAACATTGCTGTTCACAGGTCCGGGCACGCTGTCCGGTACCGAGATCACGGTACGACTTCATCGCGACAGTCTGCAGGGGATTGTCCGGTTGGTCTATCACCTGCAGGATGCAAACAACTATGACTTTCTGGAAATCGGTCCTGCCCGCATTCGTCAGGGCCGCCTCGTTGCAGGACAGGAGCGTCTCTTCGACGAAGCACCGCTACCTGAAACGGGCTGGCTTGAGGTGCGGGCCATCGCCTACGGCACCCACTTTCGCGGTTATGTAAATGGGCAAATGCGGGTGCATGGCCATGGTTCAGCCGCCCGACCTGGTCCAGCGGGTCTTTATCTCCGGGGATCCGGTACGATCCGCCTGCGCACCCTGACCGTCCAGCCCGTTCACTAAGTGTAAGGATTTAATCAACCCGACGTCTATCCTCATGAAAACACATGACCGCACCAACCGGCATCCGCCATGGAACGCTATGACTATGGCCTATGGCCTTTAGTAATTCTTGCGTCTTTGCTGTTTATTGGATTCGCCTTCTGGTTTGCCCGGCCACAGCGGCGGGCTGACTGGCGAGCTTTCGGTGTCTTTTCGGCCTTCATTGTGGCCCTGTTCACCGAAATGTATGGCGTCCCGCTGACGCTGTATTTACTCTACGGATGGTTAGGAACGCGCTATCCCCAACTGGATCTGTTTGCCCATGAAAACGGCCACCTCTGGCAAGTTCTGCTGGGGCTTGAAGGAGCCTCCCATCTGGGACTGCTTCATCTGCTGAGCTATGGATTAATTGGAAGTGGACTCTGGCTTGTGGCTGCCGCCTGGAAGGTGCTCTACCAGGCGCAGCGCAACGGCACGCTGGCTGTTACCGGCCCGTACGCCCGCATCCGACATCCGCAATACGCAGGGTTTATCCTGGTCTTGATCGGCTTTCTGATTCAGTGGCCTACCCTGATCACGCTGGTGCTCTTTCCCGTACTGGTCAGCCTGTATGTCGGACTGGCCCGCCGCGAAGAACAGCAGTTGCGCGCCCGATTTGGCCCTGCCTATGCCGCTTACCTTGCCCAGATTCCCGCTTTTGTGCCACGCCCGGGCCGGCGTTATCGTCCAACCCCTGTTCACCATCCCCGAGCCTAGCCATGCTTACCCGTAAGATTCAATATCCTGAACTCGAAACGTTGCTCGCCCGCGGAGGCCAGCAATTGCTAACCTATATCCAGTACAAAGTCCATGACCCGCATTTAGCGGAAGACATCCTGCAGGACAGCCTGCTGAAAGCTCTCCAGGCAGCCCCCAATCTGCGGAGTCGGGAGAAGCTGATTCCCTGGTTCTATCGCATTGTCCAGCGAGCTATTGCCGACACGTACCGCAAACATCGACGTGAACAGCAGGCGTATCGACGCTACGCAGAGGCTGCCGAAGAGGCATCGCTGTCGCCTGAAGACCGCCAGATGATCTGTCGCTGTTTTCAGGAACTGTTGCCAACGCTTCGACCGGCCTACCGCCATCTGATTGAGGCAATCGACTTAAATGGGAAACGACCGAAAGAGGTAGCCCAGGAACTGGGCATTACGCCAAACAACCTGCACGTGCGGCTTCACCGAGCGCGTCGCCAACTCCGACGGCGTCTGGAGGCCGCCTGTACTTTCTGTCTGGATCATAGTTACTTTGACTGTGCCTGCTAAAAACCCAACCCGCAATGGCCATGACTACCCCGGATCGTTCCCATACGGAACACGCGCATCATACGCATAAAGGCCACACGCCCGATCATCATGCCCACCACACCGCCCACAAGGCGACGCCTGCAGCAGCCCACCACGCGCATGCCCACCCTGACCATCATGCCCATCACGACCACCACGCGCATCACGCGCACATGGTAGAAGACTTCCGGCGCCGCTTCTGGATCTCGCTGGTGCTGACTATTCCTATCCTGGCGCTTTCGCCCATGATCCAGTCGTTTCTGGGGCTGGGCGACGCCCTGCGTTTTCCGGGCGACCTGCTGGTACTCTGGGCGCTGTCATCCGTCGTGTTCTTCTACGGTGGATGGCCCTTTCTGAAAGGGCTGTTTGACGAGCTGCGCCAGCGCAATCCGGGCATGATGACGCTCATTGCGATCGCCATTGCGACCGCTTATCTCTATTCCAGCGCCGTCGTGTTTGGACTGGCTGGCAAGATCTTTTTCTGGGAGCTGGCCACCCTGATCGATGTGATGCTGCTGGGACACTGGATCGAAATGCGCTCGGTGCTGGGCGCCTCCCGTGCCCTGGAAGAGCTGGCGCGCCTGATGCCTTCCGAAGCGCACAAGGTGCTGCCTGACGGAACGATCCAGGACGTCCCGCTTGATCAACTGCATCCAGGCGACCGGGTGCTGGTACGCCCCGGCGAAAAAATCCCGGCCGACGGCGTGATTGTCGAAGGGCACACGACCGTCAACGAGGCCCTGCTGACCGGAGAATCAGCTCCTGTGGAAAAGAAGGTTGGCGATACCGTCATTGGCGGTGCCATCAACGGCGAAGGATCGCTGACCATTGAAGTGCAGAAGACCGGCGCTGAGAGCTACCTATCCCAGGTAATTGAGCTCGTGCGCCAGGCGCAAGAAGCCAAATCACGCACGCAGGACCTGGCCAACCGAGCCGCCCGCTGGTTGACCATTGTGGCGCTAGGTGGAGGCGGCCTGACGCTGGCCGTCTGGACCCTGCTGATAGGGCAGCCCTTCGACTTTGCCCTGGAACGGATGGTAACGGTCATGGTAATTGCCTGCCCGCATGCGCTGGGTCTGGCCGTTCCCCTGGTAGTGGCGGTCTCCACCGCCCTGTCTGCCCAGAACGGCTTGCTCATTCGTGACCGCACCGCCTTTGAAAACGCACGCAATTTGCAAGCGGTCATTTTTGACAAGACCGGGACCCTGACCGAAGGACGTTTTGGCGTTACCGACACGCTGGTTTTCCAGGATAGTCTTTCCGAAGAAGAACTGCTTCGCCTGGCGGCAGCGGTAGAGCAGCATTCCGAACATCCGATTGCCCGTGGGATTGTCGAAGCGGTGGAGCAGCCGCTTGCAGCGGACGACTTTCAGGCCATTCCCGGGAAAGGGGCGCGCGCCCGCGTTAACGGTCAGGAAGTGCTGGTTGTTAGCCCGGGCTACCTGCGCGAGCATGGGCTGGCCGTCCAGGACCCCCGGGTCGATGCCCTGGCCGAACAGGGCAAAACCGTTGTGTTTGTCGTGCGCGACGGCCAGGTTGCGGGCGCCATTGCGCTGGCCGACGTCATCCGGCCAGAATCCAGAGAGGCGGTCCGCCAGCTCAAACAGATGGGCCTGCAGGTTCTGATGCTCACGGGCGACAACCGCCGCGTGGCCGCCTGGGTTGCCCGTGAAATTGGCCTGGACGACTACTTCGCTGAGGTGCTTCCCGATCAGAAAGCCGCCAAAGTCAGGGAAGTGCAGCAGCGCGGCCTGCGCGTGGCGATGGTCGGGGATGGCATTAACGATGCGCCTGCCCTGGCACAGGCTGACGTAGGGATTGCGATCGGCGCAGGTACCGACGTGGCCATCGAGACCGCCGACATCGTGCTGGTCCGCAACGATCCCCGTGACGTAGTCTCAATCCTCCGGCTAAGCCGCGCCACCTACCGCAAAATGGTACAAAATCTCTGGTGGGCAGCCGGCTACAACATCATTGCTATTCCGCTGGCAGCCGGCGTGCTCTATAAGCTGGGCCTGTTGCTCGGACCGGCCGTAGCGGCTGTGTTTATGTCGGCCAGCACAGTGATTGTCTCGATCAATGCCCGCTTCCTGAAAGTGGAAAAATAACGCGGCTTCACCAGAGGGCTTCTGTAAGAAAGACGCCCGGCGGGCGTCTTTCTTTATGGATACGGACCGACAACGACCAGACGCCATGCTTGCGCTGCTTCTCGTTGGCCTGGGCGGGATGCTGACCCTGGCTCTGCTACTGGGTCCCTGGCCCGGACGCCGCATGCGCCTTCACCCCGGACCTGACGGCTTTCAGGAAGCCCACATTCAGGTAGGGCCAGACGGGTTCCGGCCACGACGGATCCAGGCGCTTGCCCACCATCCCCTCCGGCTCGTCTTCCATCGGGATCCGGACGCACCCTTGTGCGCCCGCCGGCTGCACCTGCTGTCCTGGGGACGGAAGGTCTTGCTGGAAGAGACCTCGGCAACCCGCATCGAGCTACCCCCTACCGCCGCCGGTACGTACACGTTCTCCTGCATGCGAGGACGCCTGAAAGGAACGATTCAGCTTATCGAACAGGGAGCAAACGCATGAATACCCGAGCCGACGTACAGGTGATTGGCGCAGGTCCTGCCGGCCTGACTGCCGCGATAACGCTGGCCCGCGCCGGCGTAAAGGTCGACGTCTTTGAACAGGCCCCGGATGTGGGCGCCCGCTTTCACGGCGACTTTCAGGGACTGGAGAACTGGTCCACTGACGAGGATGTGCTCGACTTTCTGGCAGCTCTGGGCCTTGAAACGAATTTTCAGTGCGTGCCGTACACCGAAGGCGTTTTTTATGATCCTTCGCTGGAGGGCTTTCCGATCCGAACCCAACGCCCCTGGTTTTACCTGATCACGCGAGGGCCCCATCCCGGATCGTTGGACCAGGGCTTAAAGCAGCAGGCCCTGGAGGCAGGCGCTGCGCTCCACTTTCGCCAGCGCGTAGAACGAATTACCGGAGGCCCTGTCATCGTAGCTACCGGTCCCTACGCTGCAGACGCCATCGCCCGGGGACTGGTCTTTGAAACCGACCATCCGGACGCCTGCTACGGCTTTCTGGACGACCGCATCGCGCCCCGGGGATACGCGTATCTGCTGGTGCATCGGGGACGAGCTACACTGGCAACCTGCCTGTTCGACGACTTTCCGCTGGCACGCGTGTACTTCGAACGCACCCTGGAGACGGTCAGCCGCGTCGTGCGCATGCCTGTCCGTAATCCGCGCGTCTTTGGCGGATATGTCAATTTCGCCGTACGCGACACCTGGACCCGCGGCAACCGCGTCTACTTTGTAGGCGAACGGGCAGGCTTTCAAGATGCCCTCTGGGGATTCGGGCTCCGCTATGCCCTCTGGTCTGGCTACCTGGCTGCGCGGGCTATTCTGGAACAAGCTGACTACAATGCGTGGTGCCGGCAGTACCTTGTGCCCTGGCTGCAAACCTCCCTGGTCAACCGATTGCTCTATAACCAATTAGGCAACCACGGTTACCGTTGGATGCTGCAGCACCTCAGCCAGTCCGATGTGCTGCAGGAGCTGCGTCGCCAATACCAACCTTCGAAATTCAAACAGCGGCTGTACCGGGTAGCCCGGCACCGTCTTTTTCCAACGCTGCGGGAGCAAGCATGCCGCGAGACAGAATGCACCTGCCTCTGGTGCCGACATGGCAAACATGTGGATCATGCTTCGCTCCAGCAGTGCGTTCCACCATACCTGACGGCCGCTTTTTGAACCTCGCGTGTTACGCAAGGGGTCGGCGTCCCTGGTAAAGGGTCAGGGTACCATAGAGGGTAGAAAACGAAGGCCCCACCTGCACTTCCTGAAAACCAGCACGTGCGAACAGTTCGGGAAGCCGACCGGTCACATGGTCTCGTGTCTGCTCGAATCCATCCAGCAGTTGAATGGAAAAAAACAGCAGCCGCATGATCCTGTGCGCTGGTGCTCCCCAGTCTGCGACATGCCACGTCCCTCCCGGCTTCAGTACCCGAAAAACTTCACGGGCCGTACGCACCTTGTCCTCCCAGACCATGTGGTGCAACAGCAGACTTGAAAAAACGCGATCAAAACAGTGATCTGGAAAGGGAAGCGAATAAGCAAGGGCCTGCTTAAAAACAACCGAGACGCCAGCTTTTTGCGCTTTTTGACGCGCAATGGCAAGAATTGCCGGCTCTCCGTCGATACCGGTTACGGAGACATCCGGATGCCGCTGCTTAATCCAGATAGCCAAAGTGCCGGTTCCACACCCCACATCCAGAACCTGATGGCCTGCCCCCAGCTGAGCCTGCGAAATTAATGCCTGCTTGAAGCGTTGCTCGCGGGTAGTCGTCTTTATAATCGTATCGTAGGCGGGGGTCAGCCATTGGAATCGCAGGGCATGAACATACCGTTTTCGGACACGTTCGGAAGCCATTCCCATTATCTTTCCTTTGTACAGGTTTAGTGTGTATAATCTAGAGACTTTTTCTCACACGAACGGGTTATCGCTTATGCTGGGTCTTAGCTGGCTCCTGATAGGGTTATGGTTGGCCCCGGTGCCTTCCGACACGGCTGCGGTTCAGCAGACCGTCGCGCGCTTTCATGAAGCGCTTGCTCAGGGCGACCGTGCCACTGTGGCGCAGTTGCTCCTGGAGGAGGTGATCATCTTAGAAGGGGGGCGCCGCGAGTCCAAAGCCGAATACTTAGGTCATCATTATGGTCGAGACGTGGCCTTCCTGCAGGCCATGCGACGCAGCATTGTCTGGCAACAGGTGCGGGTAGCGGGTGAGCTGGCCTACGTGAGCACCGTGTCTCGCCTGCAGGGTACGTTTCGGGAGCGGTCATATGACCTGTCCAGTGCGGAGCTGCTGGTACTCCACCGCACCCCTGATGGTTGGCGCATAGGTGCCATCCACTGGTCTTCCCGCCCGAATCGATAGGCGTTGTACAAAGGCCCGGCGCCCCAGCGTGACGCCGGGCCTTGTCGTCTGCGCGGGTGTTTACCTGTCCAGCCGTTGCACGTTGACGGCCTGGAGTCCTTTGGGCGTGCGGCGAATCTCAAAGCTCAGCCGCTCCCCTTTACGCAGCTCTTCGCCATAGCCCAGCCCGGCTACGGCCGTCCGATGTACAAAGACATCTTCGCCCCCACCGTCCTGCTCAATAAAGCCGTAGCCTTTCTCGGCGCTGAACCATTTGACGGTACCCTGAGACATAACAAACCTGTGTACTGGGACCGGAAGTCCTTCGCTCTGTCAGGCAGAAATGCCGTGCAGCCAACGAGAGGGCACCGGTCAGTGAAACAATACCGTGAACACAGGCTTGCAACGGCCGGTTTTATAGGCGGTTCCGAACAAGCTGCCGATTTTGCATGAGGGGACGCGCCTGGATTGGCACTTCAGGATGGGCCTACCGCCACTGGCGGGGCGTGTTCTATCCGGAAGAGGTGCCTTCCCGTCAGTGGCTGGGGTACTACGCGCAAATTTTCGATACCGTCGAACTCAACAGCACGTTCTATCACCTCCCACGCCCTACTACCGTGCAACGCTGGCATGATCAAGCGCCCTCAGGCTTTCGCTTTGCGGTAAAAGTCAGTCGCCTCATTACGCACCAGCGTCGCCTGCGCGACTGCGCCGAGGCGCTTCAGACTTTTTTTCAGGCCATCGAGCCGCTTCAGGAGCATCTGGGCCCTATTCTTTACCAGCTTCCTCCCGGTCTGCATGCCGATCTGGAGCGTCTGGAGGCCTTCACAGCCCTGTTACCACCCGGCTATCTGCATGTCTTCGAATTTCGCCATCGAAGCTGGTTCACCGAATCCGTACAGGCGTTTCTGGCTCAGCAGGGGCTGATTTTTTGCCTGCACGACTGGTCGCGCCTTCAGGTACCCTTGTGGACCACTGGTCCTGCTGTCTACGTTCGGTTCCATGGCACCAGCGGACGTTATGCAGGCAGCTATGAGGAGGCAACGCTCCAACAGTGGGCCCACCGCATCCACGACTGGCTGGCTGAAGGCCGCGACGTGTACGTGTACTTCAATAATGACATCGACGGCCACGCTGTCCTGAACGCTCGTACGCTGAAAACGCTGCTAACCACCAGCTGAGCTGCCTGGTTCATCCCTATATAAAAAGGGGCGGATGCCATGGCATCCGCCCCTGCCTGGCGATGCAGGCTTAACCTCCCCCATCAACTGGTCGCCTTGCCGGAGACGACCATCGTTCCCTGCATCAGGGTGTAGTGCCCGGGAAACGTGCAGATGTAACGATAGCGGCCGGGCCTGTCTGGCGCCTTAAACGTTACCTCTACGGTCTGGCCCGGTTGGGCCACCTTCGTAAAGGCTAGAATGGCTGGATCATCAGGCACATAGTCTGGATCTGTAAGGGCCGCCGTGCCAACCCGATTCACTACGGTTGGACTGTCGGTGTTCAGCACCACCACGTTATGCGGCATGACGCTCGCTGTGTTTTTGAAAATGAGCTGCACGGTTTGACCCGGTGCCACGGTGAAGGTTGTCTGCTTGAACTTGAGCTCATCGCCTACTGGCTCAATAACAACCTTCTTGACAGGCTCTGCCTGCACCCCACCTGCTACCAGCAGGCCCAGCAATAGAATCATTCGCGTCATCATGGCTGTGCGCTCCGTTATTTAGGACTTATGCAGGATTCGGATTGTAGATGTCTGGCTGCTCGGGCCCTTCGACCTCCAGCACGGCCAGCAGCCCTTTACGGGCCACGCGCGTGAGGGCATGATCGACCAGCTTAACCGGACCGGGCACTGGCAGCCGCATATGGAAGATGCCACAACTCCCGGGCGGCACCGCAACTGTCTGTGCATTACGCTCCGGGTTGCTCAGAATAGCTCCTTCCCGCCAGACGTAGGAGAGCACGTTCCCAATCGGATGGAAGTTGCTGGTCACGTTGGGGCCTCCCACCGCCAGGAAGATGCGTACCGTCTCGCCCACCTTGGCCTTCAGGGCACCATAACGCTCGGCCGTCAATCCATACTTAGCCCCATTGAACAGCACATAGGTAGGCTTCTCGGCAAAGAGCTTATCAAAATCAAAGTTGTGGTGTCCGGGCTCCCCGGGCTGCTTATCCGTGTAGAGCTCGTGCTGCCCCAGATAGTACTCCCGGTCTACCGGCGGTAGCCCCTCAGGTGGCTCGACCAGAATCATCCCGAACATGCCACTGGAGATGTGGTAGTCCAGATCGGGCACCGCGCAATGGTACACATACGCCCCTGGATACAGGCAGCGGAAACGGATGGTTTTCGACTGGCCTGGCGCTACAAGCGTATGCGCGGCCCCGCCTCCGGGTCCGTAAACAGCGTGAAAGTCCACATTGTGGGGCAGCCGATTGGTTGCCGGATTTTCCAGCGTCAGGTTGACCACATCCCCCTGACGCACGCGAATCATGGGGCCCGGAATCTGACCGTTGTAGGTCATGAAGTTGAACGTTACGCCCGGCTCGATTTCCGCCACAACCTCTTCCACCCGCAACGTAATGTTGTGCGTGATGGGCCAGTCCCGGTGGATCGGAGGTGGAATGTCGGACGGATCGGCCGCCACTCGTTCCACCCGACGCCCCATGGGTCCTGCAGCAGAGCGTGCCTGCCGCCGGCCACGCCCCTCTGCCTCTAGCGACAGTCCAGAGGTGATCAGGCCACCAGCAGCGGCTACCCCGAGACCTTTCAGAAAATCACGACGCGAGCTGGCTTTCATGGCGTGCATCGGTTTGGTTATTGGACAACAGCATCATTTTCTACTAAATAGTACTTTATCTAAATAAAGACCGAAAGGACCCCTGGTGAAAAGCCAGTCAAGCCCGGAAGAAACGTCCGTTAAGTGGTCCTACCTGTCATAACAGCGGCCAACCACGCAGGGTCATACAGGCCGTGCAGTGTCCCTGCCCGTTCGCGCAATGCCGGCATATCCACAACGGCCAGTCCACCGGCGGGCAGTCGGATGGCTGCCCCGGTTAGCCACCGCACCAGTTCCCCCAGATCGGGCTGATGTCCGACAATAAGCGCTGTCTCCTCTGGCGCATAGGCATGCAGGAGCAGCTCCAGTTCAGCCGGACCGCAGCCGGGCGCCAGCAATCGGTCTTCGATGACCGGAACGCCCAACGCGTGGGCCACAGCCCACGCCGTCTGCTGCGCGCGTCGGTATGGACTGGTATAGATGGTGCCTGGAGCCAGCCGGATGCGCCGCAGCGCTTCTCCTATCCGGCGCGCTGTCTGCTCGCCCGATTCGGTAAGCGGACGATCCGCATCGGGCTGGCCGGGCATCGCCGGCTGCGCCTCCGCATGACGTAATAGACAGAGTCGCATGGTTCTATCGTACGGTTGGCTGCCCGAGCAGTCAGGACGTGCGCGGGGAGGCGCCTGCACTGCTCGCTATCTCGGTCTGATAATATCGCGTTTCGAGGGGACGGCCGCCTGGTCCAAAGGTGCGTTCCACAAACGTCAGCGTCCCCTCCCAGCTCCAGAGCAGTACGGTCGAACTCCGGGTGCCGTACAGCGGTGTAGCCACAAAGATAGCAGACAGCCGGCGCTCCCATGCATATCCCAGGCCTGTTTCAGGCAGGGCTTCATCTGGCGCTGGTGTGCGGTCGGCCAGCAGCGCCAGCAGCGCTTCAGGGTCAACCGGATCGGTTTGCAGAATACGTCTGAAGCGCTCCAACCCGCGCGTTACTTTTGGCCAGCGCGTGCCCAGTAAGTGATTGCTCAACCCGTACAGGCCAGGTGCCAGGACGTCGATACCTTCTCTGCGGTTGGATCCATAAACGAGCGTTTCGGCGTCGCCCACAAGCAGGTTGAATCCGTTATAAGCAGTAGAACCAGCCAGCACGTGCTGCAGGTAGGACGCCGGCGGTTCATCGCCCAGTAGAAAATCGCGGGTTAGCCAGCCCCGAGAACGCCGGCCAGCGGCGCGTCGGTCGGGTTCCCGGTAATTGGTAACCAGTGCCAGGCGTCCCCGGCGGGAAATTCCCAGCCAGGCACCGCCAGCTTCCAGATCTTGTCCGGCCAGCACATGCGGCGCTTCGGTCCACCAATGCGCAGGCGCCGTTGGCCGTTCATAAAATTCATCACGGTTGGCGGCCAGCACCAACCAATAACGGGGATGCTGTCGATAGGCCCAGAGTACCAGACACATCTTGTTGCGCAACGGGCTTTTTCTTACCTTTGAACAGATACCTGTCCAAAGTTTTTGCTGCTGTTTATTATGAGGCGGTGTGCATACTGGCTACTGTTCGGACTGTTTGGCTGGTGGCAATCGGCTCCGCTGCATGCGCAGATTACGTTAAACGCCAATCATTTTCAGACGCTGATAGGGAAAGCCTATGCCAGCACAATTTATAATGTAAACTTCGGGAATACGCAGGATGAGCAGGCTCAGACCCGACTGGCCCTGCAATCACTTATCCGCAAAAATGGCCCGTCTCAGACCTGGGATTTTACGACGTTGTCCTATCAGCAACCCACTACGTTCTCCATTCCTTACCTGCCGTACGACAATACCCTGCCTGGAGCCGCAGCCTTTACCCAGGCTGACCATGCGGTGCTGCTCAGAGCCTACATTTATGGAAGCCTGCTTCAGGACGACGGTAACTACTACTATGGTCTGGCAACAGGTGACTCAACGCTGGTGCTGGATGAACCGTTTCTTAACCTGAAGTTTCCCCTGACAGAGGGCGTAAGCTGGCAATGGCCATCAACGCCTTCGACCGACCTGGAAGCTATCGCCCGGTTTTTAACGGCAATCACCGGCGATAGCACCGCCATTCAGACATATGAACAATACCGCGATCAGCTTCAGGGCGCTACGGTACAGATTTTCTGGGAAGTAGATGGGTACGGCACGCTGACCACACCTGCTGGCTCACGCGAAACCCTTCGTCTGAAACGTACGGTCCGGGTCAGTGGCGTAAGCGGGTTTTCTCAGCCCCTGGATATCTTCATCAGCTATATCTGGCTCTCTGCAGACTGGTTACAATCGAATCCTGCGGAGATAATTCAGGCGGAAATTGTGACCACACTGACCGTTTCGCAGGGCTTTCCGCCTGTTCTTACCCAGGTGCCCAGCGGTGCCTATTACAGCGTGGCAACGCTTCGACCGGTAGCCGGTGAGCCGCTACCCCAGACCCCAACGGTGCGCCTGTGGGGCCCTTATCCCAACCCGGCTGCAGGGCAGACCACGTTGACGCTGCACCTCTCTGCGCCTCAATCAATCACGGTACGAGTATACAACCTGCTGGGCCAGGAAATAGCGCGGCCCTTTGAAGGAATGCTACCTGCCGGGACGCATCCTTTATCCATTCCCACCCGGACCTGGCCAACCGGCCTGTATTTGTGCCGCGTCGAAACCCCGGGGCAATCCTGGACGCGTCGTCTGGTGGTCATGCACTAACCATTTTGTGTACCACGATCAGTTCTGGCGTTGGACGCTGGCGGTTGCAGAAGGTATAACGGGCCGCTACGTAGCGGTCTGGTGGCAGTCTGGTTGCCCATTGCTGCACTGCCTCGGCTTCTGCTGCACCGCCTGGATGCCCTCGGTAGGCAACAAGCGTGAGCACCCCCCCGGGGCGTAGCAAATACAAAGCAGCCTCAAGCGCTGGCAGCGTTGTTTCAGGCCGCGTAATACAGGTGCGATTGGTTCCACCCGGCAAATATCCCAGATTAAACATGACAGCGCCCAGGCGTCCGTGCCATGCGCGGGGAATTTTCTCCGCCATGTGTTCATGCCCCGCCAGAAAAAGCGTTACGCGCTCGTGCACCGCAGCCGCTTCCAGACGCGCGCGCGTCCGCGCCAGGGCCTCTGCCTGCACGTCAAAGCCATAAACGTGGCCCTCGGGTCCTACGCGCTGGGCCAGAAACAGGGTGTCGTGTCCGTTCCCTACAGTTGCATCAACCGCGACTTCACCCGGCCGCAGGACCGCTTCTACGATCCGATGCGCCAGCGTCGTCCACTCAAGAAAAAATGGCCGATCTGTCGAACCGCCCGGCATTTCGCTAAATTCCAGGGACCAGTCGCCCGGCTCGCGGGTTTTCTACGGAGACGTCTGTGTTTATGAAATAACCTACAAACTGCCGCCGTGGTCCATTACGTAGAACTACCGGATGGCCGGTGCTACCCGGTCGTGATCGACTCATTGGAGACGCTTCCGGTATGGCTGGAGCGCGTTGCAGTGCCCCGAGGCCGCTGTTTCCTTGTGACCGACGAGCACGTTGCGCACCTTCATTTAGAATCGCTCCAGGCTATCCTGAAAACGGCAGGATGGACCCCCTACGTGCTGGTACTGCCACCCGGAGAACCTACCAAAGCACTCCCCTACCTGGAACGCATCTACGACGAAGCGTTGCGCTGGGGTATTGACCGACGCACTCCCCTGCTGGCCTTTGGCGGCGGCGTGATCGGGGATCTGGCCGGGTTTGCTGCCGCCACCCTGCTGCGCGGACTGCCGCTGGTGCAGCTTCCTACCACGCTGATCGCCCAGGTCGATAGTGCTATCGGGGGCAAGACCGGTATCAACCATGCCCTGGGTAAGAATCTGATCGGAGCTTTCTACCAGCCTGCCCTTGTTTTAGCGGATCCGTCGCTCTTGCAGACGTTGCCCGAGCGAGAGTGGACCAGTGGCCTGGCCGAAGTCGTCAAGCATGCATTGATCGGAGACCCGGCGCTGTTTTCGCTGCTAGAGATGCGCTGGACGGACGTCCTTCAACGCAACCCTTCCCTGCTTCCGGACCTGATCGCCCGGGCTGTCCTTGTCAAGATACGTATCGTGGTGCAGGACGAACGAGAAGCCGGACCGCGAGCTATTCTGAACTTTGGCCATACATTTGGCCATGCGATTGAACGCGTAGCCGGCTATGGCCATTTCACCCACGGCGAAGCCGTGGCCCTCGGCATGCTGGCCGCCCTCTGGCTGTCGCACCAGCGCCATCCAGATCTTCCGCTGACCCGAATCCGCGCCCTGCTCCAGCGGCTTCCGGTTCCTCCCTTACCGGAAACCCTGGATTTCAAAACCCTGCGCCAGGTTATGCAAGTAGACAAAAAGACGCTGGCCGGACAACTTCGCTTTGTGCTCCTGCGCCGCCTGGGCGAAGCCTACCTGGCCGACGACGTGCCCGAAGAAGCGCTGCAAGCGGCCTGGCAATTTGCGTGCGCAAGCCGCCAGACAGCCGTAGCCTACTAAAACCTGCGATGCCCCACCTTGCCCCTGCGTATTCTTGGACATATTGTCCGTAGGCTGCTGCTCCTGACGGCCAGCCTGCTGGCCGTTGGGCTGATTCTTTTTATAGCGCTGACGCGCACGCGCGTCGGCCGGGACTTTGTGCGCACGCAACTGGAAATAGCTTTTGAAACGTACCTCAACGGTCGGCTTCAAATCGAACGCCTGGACGGAGACCTGATTCGGGGGCTGTATGCTACGCGCGTGCAACTTTATACGCCCGACGGCCAATTGCTGCTAACGGTTGACTCCCTCGCCCTTCACCCCTCCTGGCGTCTCATCTTCCGCCGCACTTTAGCCTTTCGCCGCGTGGAGCTGTACCATCCCCAACTGTTTTTGCATTATGCGCATGGGCACTGGAATTTTGCGCAACTGCAGGACACAACCGCTCCTGCTGCACGCCCGCAATGGAGTCTGACGATTGCTGAATTTCGCCTGCATAATGGGGTCGTTCAAACCCACCGCACCGGTCCACCGCCTCGCCTGGTACAACAACAAAAGCTCTTCGATTACACCCGGTCGCGTCTGGATAGTCTGACGCTTCACGCCACGCTGGAGTACTATCCCGACCGTCTGTTGGTTGATTTGCTGCAGCTCAGTGCGTCCCTGACACATCCCCGGCAACGCCTGCATCATCTGTCGGGACAGCTTCTCTATCAAGACGGACGGTGGTACCTGCCTCGCCTGGAGCTGTCGCTAGGCGAAAGTCAGCTATCGCTCAGCGGCCAGCTAATTCCGCGCGTTCCTTTTGCCACCTCTGCGCTACAACTCCAGTTGCAGCGCGGGAACCTGGACGCGGATGCGCTCCATCGTTTGTTTCCTGCCCTTCCCTTCCGCCAGGCTTTAGAAATCACAGGACAACTGCACGGAACCCTCAACGGCCTGGTACTGGAGCACCTGGATTTGGCGGCGGGCAGCAGTCATTTTCGTCTGGAAGGAACCCTGTTCGGCTTCCCCGATTCGCTCGATTTTGATCTGCTATTGACCGGCTCTGCGTTACGAACGGCCGACCTGGTAGCCTTCTGGCCCACGCTTCCTCTTCCCTCTGCCTTTCATACGTCCACGCCGCTCGCCTTACGTCTGGAGACGCGTGGTCTGCTTAACATATCCGCTCCGGTAACCTTCCGCCATCTGGAAGGACGCGTGCATCTGCAAGGGCTTCCTGGCATTTTAGCGGGCCCTTTCTGGCTGACTCGGAACGACTCGACCGGTGCTGTTACCTATGAGGCACGCTTTCGACTGCGCCACGTCCAGCTTGCCCGCCTGGGGCCAGGTAGTCCGCTGCCAACCATCCTGAACGGCATCGCCGAGCTGCATGGACAGGGGACGCGTCAGTTCGACCTCCATCTTCGCCTGGATCCCAGGCCTTTTGGAGGGGGTGCGGACGACTCGCTTTCCTTTACGCTGCAGCGTAATGACACGCGCTTCTGGGCCACCTTTTCGCTTCCCCAGCCTACAGGAAGCCTGACCGCCACTGCTTTTCACCAGGCTGATCCAGACAGCGCGCGTTTCTGGATGCTGGCGGTGGCGCGTCAGTTCGACCTGAGCCCCTATCTATCCACCGATACCCTGCGCACGCGCCTCAATGCAACGCTTTCGGTAGAAGGCGCCGGTACCGATTGGTCGCATCTGACCGCGACCGCCCATCTGCATCTCGACTCCTCCTACGCCTGGCAGGCCGGCCAATCCTGGCCGCTTCCTCCAGCCTCGGTCCACCTGCAACTGACCCCTGAAGCTTCTGACCGGCAGCAGCTTCACATTGAAGGAGACTTTCTGACGGCCCATCTTACGAGCAACCTTCCTCCCCCCCAGATCGCTCGCCTCTTTCGATACTGGCTCCAGGCAATGGCAACCGCTTTCTATCGTCAGATAGAAAAGCCCTTTTATCGACTCCCCCGTCCCTTTGCGCCTGCTACAATCCCCCCCCCTCTCCCTTCGCTATCTCTACAGGCGCGCTTCCAGATCCATCGACTGGACTGGCTTCCTCCTCTGCTGGGAACTCCCGCCATTCAGACCAACCTGACAGGCACCTTCTGGGCCCGGGCCGATGCCGACACGCTCCAGCTTGCTCTGACGTGGCAGGCCGACACCCTCCACGTAGGTACCCTGCAGCAACAGAAGGTGCAGGGGCGCCTTCAGCTCGCCACAGGACGCATGGTGGACCGTTCGTTGATCGGCTTGCTGGAATGGCAGAGTGCCCACCTGCAACAGCTTCGAAACATTCGACTGGTGGGCTATATTCAGCCAGGAAGTGCCCAGCTTAGCCTGAGCAGCCGTCCAGACACAGCCGGGGAAACGCTGCGGTTAACCGCTACGCTGGACTTCTTTTCCCGCTTCAACCGTCTGACCCTGCAGGAATTTCTCTGGCAGGTAAACGGCTACCGCTGGTACCTGGAGCATCCGGCTCGGCTTGACCTCTACGCCGATGCTATCGTCATCCATCCTCTTGCGCTGCGCAACCCTCCTTCATCCGACACAACAGCCGGGCAGATTGAACTGCAGGGACTGCTTTCTGCTCAGATCACGGATACCCTGCACATAGCTTTACGCGGCATTGCGCTGGCAGAACTCACCCGGGCACTGGGGCGTGCGCGTAAGCTAAGCGGACATCTGGAAGGACGGCTCAGCCTGGTGAGCGCCCTGGGCACTCCTCAACTGGCTGGCTTTTTGCGGATCAATCAACTCCGCTACGACCAGCACCCCCTTGGCACGTTGCGACTGGTCAGCCACTACATGCCCGGATCACCCCTGATAGCCCTGGACGCCCGCCTCGAACCGGACCCTACCATCGGTGCCGCCAATCGGCTGCATCTATTTGGAACGCTGCGCCTCCCTTCGCCCCGCGATGCCGGCCAGCTCGACCTGCGCCTGGAAACCGGACACGCCGACGCTTTCTTTTTCACCTACATCTTCCCTGAATTAATCGCGAACGTACGGGGCTACTTCGTGGGCCGCGGGCGCATCACCGGATCGTTCCGGCGTCCCGTGTTCAACGCAGCCATGCAGCTCCACGCAGGTGCTTTTGACATTCCCCGCTTCAACCTGCGCTATACCATTGAAGGACCGGTGCTGGTCGACGAAACAGGCTTTTTGCTGGACGGCGTGCGGCTGAAAGATCCAACAGGGGGACAGGCCTACGTTAACGGACGCATCTATTTCAATGAGTACCGGTTCTTTTCTTTTGGACTCATGGCCCGCCTGGAAGGCCTGCAGGTTATGAACGTAACCTACAGCCGCGACCTGCCCTTTTACGGGAAAATATGGGGACGCGGGCTGTTTACGCTTCGCGGACCACTCTACGACGCACTGTTGCAGACCGCAGAAGCTGAAGTATTGCCGGAAAGTGAAATTTACATTCCGCTGGCCGAAAGCGGCACCGAAGCAGACGAAGCGTTCATCATCTTCGCTGATTCAACAGGACGCATTCCGGAACGGCCAACCCGCCGCGCCAACTTGCTCGCGCGGCGCCCACCCGGTGAACGTCCCTTCCTGGATGGGCTGGATCTTGACCTGAACCTGCTGGCTCCGCAGGGAACCACTGTCCGGCTCGTCATTGACCCGTTGCTGGGGGATGTAATCAATGCGCGGGGGAGCGGGCGGCTACAAATTATCCGCCAGGAGGGAAGCTTTCAGGCCTTTGGACAACTGGACGTCACCGAGGGAGACTACCTGTTCACCGCCGGTGAAATTTTCGTTCGGCGCTTTTTAATCGAAGGTGGCACGATCACCTGGGACGGCGATCCTATTAACGCCCGACTCGACCTGCAAGCAGCCTATCGCACGCGCGCTTCCCGCGCTGGACTGCCCGGCGCATTAGGCCAGGGAACAGGGCTCATCCCACTTGTGGTGCAGATGCGCATTACCGGACGTGTTGAGGCTCCTCAGGTCAGCCTCCGCCTGGCCATTGATCGTTCCATCAACGAACCGCTGGCAGGATATGAAGGGCTCGAAGCGTTGCTTAATCAGCCGGAGCGGGCTGCTGAATATGCTACCAGCGTCCTGCTAACCAATTCGTTCTTGCTGACCACCGAACGAACAGATCCCGAAACGCTCACCCTGTCGGGCAACCAGTTGGCTTTCAATAGCCTCTCCCAACTGATTGCCAGCCAGCTCAACCGCTATCTGAGCCAGGTATTGCCCAACGTGGACCTGCTGCTGGGTGTGCAGGGCGAAGGGGCTCAGCGACTGGACGTTACCTACGGTATTGCGCTCCGTCTACTAAACGAACGCCTGATCATCCGCGGCCAGGGAGTCTACCGGGGCGAAAGCACCGCCGATGGCCAGCAGAATCTGTTAGGCGAGTTTATTGTGGAGGTGCGGCTAACGCCTAACGTTTCGGTGCAGGTCTTCTACCGCCGGGAGGACGACGTGCTGAACGACTATACGCTTACCAGTGTTACGGGCGCTGGCCTTTCCTATCAGACCGCTTTTCCTACCTGGCGTCGCCTGCTGGATCGGCTGTTTGGCTGGTTGTTTCCAGATCGTTCCTCCGACAGGGTTCCTCCTCTGACCCAGGTCGGCAACAACTCGGAGCAGGCGAACGTTGAACAGCACCGCTAATCTGAAATAGATCGCTGCAAGCATCCTTGGCACGCAAGAAAAAAACGACCTCACAGAAAAAAGCAAGCGCGGCAAAGCCCAAACGCTCGCCTACCCGACTGCAAATCCGGCGGGCCATCCTCTCGCTGTTGCGTAATAATGCCCACCGAGCATACCGACCTAAAGAGCTGGCCAAGTTGCTGGCGCTGCGGGACTATGAAGCTTACCAGCGCTTCTGGGAAGTGCTTTCCGAGCTAGAGCATCAACATCTAATTGCCCGCGTCAAAGGAGGACGTTACACCTACGAACGCCGGCCTTACCGCGTAGAAGGCATCCTGCGCGTGCACCCTCAGGGCTATGGATTTGTGGAAATTCAAGGCCAGGAAGAGGAGGACATCTACATCAGCGAGGCGCACATGGGCACGGCGCTCGATGGCGATCGCGTACTAGTGGGGCTGGCCGCGCCGGCCCGCGGCGACCGTCGCCGCGAAGGAGAAGTGCTCAAGGTGTTAGAGCGCCGGCGGACCCGCACCGTGGGGACCTTCCATCCTCGGGGGGCTTTCGCCTTGGTGGTGCCCGATGACCCGCGCCTGACGCGCGACATCTATGTGCCTCGCGAAGCCTTTAACGGCGCCCATGCCGGCGACAAGGTGGTGGTTTCTATTGATCGCTTCGACGACCCCAAAGGGTCGCCTGAAGGGCGCGTGCTTGAAGTGCTTGGTCCAGCCAGTGATCCGCGGGTGCAGGTGCTGGCGCTGGCGCTCAGCAAAGATGTGCGCACCGGCTTTCCCGAAGCCGTGCTTCAGGAAGCAGCGCGCATTCCGGAAACGATCCCTGAACGCGAATACCGCCGCCGGCTGGATCTGCGCGACCGTGAGGTCTTCACAATTGACCCCTCCGACGCTAAAGACTTTGACGATGCGCTTCACCTGCGGCGCCTGCCTAATGGCCATATCGAAGTTGGCGTGCACATTGCAGACGTCAGCTATTACGTTCGTCCCGGCTCTGCGCTGGATGAGGAGGCGTACCAGCGCGGCACCAGTGTCTACCTTGTAGACCGTGTGATTCCGATGCTCCCCGAAAAGCTTTCGAACCAGGTCTGCTCGCTCCGGCCGGGCGAAGATAAGCTGACGTATTCGGTGCTCATCGAGCTGACGCCTGCCGCCCGGGTGGTTCGCTACCAGATCCGCGAAACCATTATCCATTCGCGCCAGCGCTTCACCTACGAAGAAGCGCAGAGCATTATCGACGGCGCGGATCATCCACTGGCCGAGCCGGTGCGACTGGCCCATGAGCTGGCGCAACGGCTGCGCGCAGCCCGCATGCAAGCCGGCGCAATTGATTTCGATCTGCCTGAAGTAAAGGTTGAACTAGATGAAGCAGGCAATCCGGTACGCATCTATCGCAAAGCCCGATTGGCTGCTCACCAGCTCATCGAAGAGTTTATGCTGCTGGCCAATCGGCTGGTGGCTGAGACCATTGGCAAGCGTCCCGCAGCCCCTCCTTTTGTCTACCGCATCCATGACCGGCCTGACGCCGAAAAAATTCGCCAGCTTGCGCACTACGTGCGCGTTTTTGGGTACCGGTTGGAGATAGAAGATGGGAGCGTCTCCTCGAAAGCGCTCAATGAACTGCTTCAACATGTAAAGGGAACGCCCGAGGAACCTGTTATTGAAGAGGCAGCCCTCCGGGCTATGGCCAAAGCCCGCTATTCCACGCAGAACATTGGCCACTATGGACTGGCATTTGACTTTTACACGCATTTTACCAGTCCGATTCGTCGGTATCCCGACCTGATGGTGCACCGTCTGCTGAAGGCATATCTAAAGAAAGGGACCAGCGCATCGGCTGTTGACGCAGACGCGCTGGAAATGCGCTGCCAGCATTGCTCCGAACGTGAACGCGCCGCCGAAGAAGCTGAGCGCGATTCGATTCGGCTCAAGCAGGTGCAGTACATGCAGCAGCACGTGGGCGATTGTTTTCGAGGCGTTGTTAGCAGCGTAACCAACTTTGGCGTGTTTGTCGAACTTGAAGACGTCTGGGTAGAAGGTCTCGTGCACGTGCGCGACATGGGCGACGACTACTATGAGTATGACGAGCGTCGGTACACGTTACGTGGACTGTACACCGGTAAGCGGTACCGGCCCGGAGATGTGGTGGAGGTGATGGTCGTGCGAGCCGATCCGGCTACTCGACAGATCGACCTGCGCTTTGTCGAACCGATTTCAGACCACGAGAGCCAGGCAGCTACGCCGCGTCGCCGTCGTCGGCGAAAGCGCGCGCAAGCGCCCGGCGCTGGGCGCTGAGCGTCTGCTCAAGTTCCCGTTCGCCATGGGCTATTGAAAAGAAGAACGCCTCAAATTGCGAGGGCGGCAGGTAGATCCCCTCTTCCAGCATAGCATGAAAGTACCGAGCAAAGCGCCGCGTGTCGCAGCGACGGGCTGTTTCGTAGTCCACGACCCGCTCGGACGTAAAGAAGAGCGTCGCCATAGCGCCCACCCGTGTGAAGTACAGGTCCAGTCCCAGTCCTTTCAAGTTTTCTCGGACGCCGGCTTCCAGCGCTGCGCCAAAAGTCTCCAGCCGTTCGTACAGGTCCGGCGTATCGGCAATTTTACGCAGCATAGCATAGCCCGCTGCCATAGCCAGCGGATTACCTGAGAGGGTGCCGGCCTGGTAAACGGGTCCCCGAGGAGCAACATACTCCATGATCTCCCGGCGTCCGCCGTAGGCTCCGACCGGCAGGCCCCCCCCAATGACCTTGCCCAGCGTCGTCAGATCAGGACGCACGCCATAGCGCTCCTGCGCGCCTCCCCGCGCCACGCGGAAGCCCGTCATTACCTCGTCAAAGATGAGCACGATGCCATGCCGATCGCACAGCGCCCGCAGACCTTCCAGGAAGCCGGGCTCTGGCGGCACGCAGCCCATGTTGCCGGCTACTGGCTCCAGAATAATGGCGGCTATCTCACCGGCATTGGCTGCGATTAACTGCTCGACGTGCGCCAGATCATTGAAGCGGGCAAGCAGCGTGTCCTGCGCCGTACCGGGTGTAACGCCGGGCGAATTGGGCTGCCCAAACGTGAGCGCACCACTTCCAGCCGCAATCAGGAAGAAGTCAGCATGCCCATGGTAGTGGCCCTCAAATTTGATAATCTTGGAGCGCCCGGTATAGGCGCGTGCCAGCCGAACCGCACTCATCGTGGCCTCCGTACCGGAGTTGACCAGGCGCACCATTTCGATAGAGGGCACCAGCTCACAGATCAGTTCGGCCACACGCACTTCCAGCTCGGTGGGAGCTCCGAACGAAGGGGACCGACTGGCTGCCTCCTGGATGGCCTGCACCACGTCTGGATCAGCATGTCCAAAGAGCATAGGCCCCCAGGAGCCTACGTAATCGATGTATCGGTTACCGTCTACGTCCTCCACGTAGGCGCCCTGCGCCCGTGCAATAAAAGGCGGCGTTCCTCCTACGCTGCCAAAAGCTCGAACTGGAGAATTAACCCCTCCGGGAATGACCTGTTGCGCCGCTTTGAAAAGCGCCTGGCTCTCCGACAACTGCATCATGTCTCACGAAGCAGGCCGTTTGGACGAAACGGAAGGTTTCGGAGGCGCCGTGCTTTCGGCGCGTTCGCGCGCTGGCTCACACTCGGATGGAATCCAGCATCGCGCCTCTGTGATGTGTTCGCACTGGTGACAGCGCGTTTTGCGCACCCGTGGATGATACCGCGGCAGCTCGTCAAGCGGCCGAAGTGGATAAGCGGGGGCGGTCGAAACGCCATCTCCCGAGGCGCCAGGCGTTGCAGGAGATATGGGTAGCTGAAGCTGCGCTACCGTTACTTCTGCCAGCGCTTCAATGAACAGGGGATGACAGTTCAGCGCAGGCATCACTTCGTAATGGGTGATTCCCAACTGCTCTGCCTCCTCCCGCACTTCGATGTCCAGTTCAAAAGACGTTTCAATATGATCGGTCACAAATGCCACCGGAACCATCAGCACCGCTCGAACGCCCTGCTGCGCCAGCTCGGCAAGCTTATCAGGCGTGCTTGGCGTCAACCACTCCCCCGGTCCCACTTTGCTCTGGAAAGAGACGTGGTAAGGCAGATCGTGCTTGCGATAGGCCATGACACGGTCCACCGTAGAATGAATCAGGCAACAGTAGGGATCGCGGCGTTCTTTCATTTCAAGGAGCGGCGTGCCATGCGCACTGAAGACCAGGTGGACCTCTGCCCGCATTCCCTTAGGAAAACGCTGCAGCGCTTCGTCAATGCGCTCGCTCAGCGCCTGAATGTATTTGGGATGGGCGGCGTATTCGTAGATATACGTAGTAGGCCACCGAGGAATTTCTCCGGTCTGCTCCAACATCCACCAGTAAAGGAGAGAGGAACCAGTGGTGGTCTTAGAGTACTGAGGATAGAGAGGCAGGAGCACCACCTTATCCACCCCTTCTGTTTGCATCTGCCGGGCCGCTTCCTCGCTGAAGGGGTGCCAGTAACGCATGGCCACGTAGGTCCGGAAGTGTACGCCGGCCGGTTGCCCAAAGCGCCGGTTCAGCAACCGCTCCAATGCCTGCGCCTGCTCCCGCGTCAGTCGGTTGAGTGGGGATCCGCCTCCGATCAGCTCATAGTCCTTGCCCACTTTTTTTGCCCGCAGCCGAGCTATCAGCCGGCAGAGCCAGTGGCGCGCAATTCCTTTCAGAGGAATATCAATAATAGCAGGATCCATGAACAGGTTGTACAGGAAGGGCTCCACATCTTCCACATGTTCCGGGCCGCCCAGGTTGAGCAGCACCACGCCTACCGTTTCACCAGAGTTGACCGGAAGCGGTGCCGAGGAGAAATACCCTCCCCGAACCAGACGGTCGTCATACCGATAAAGCTGCAGAAACTGCCGAGGCGTCATACCCTCACCTTTTCTGTTCAGAACTTTTGATTAGAACCGGCCGTCATCGACCGGTTCCAGTAACTGTTTGAAGTTTCGCCCAAACGCCGAGATCCTGTAGAATCTCAGGAATTCTTAAACAGATGTTTAACAAAGCCGAGGAGTGCTTTTCTTATGCTTAAGCATAATACGAAATGCGCAGGTGATGCTTTGAATTCATGTCAAAAATGACTATGACGATGGATTTGACAGCCTACGGACTGCGCGTGCCGCATGTGCTGCGCAACCCCTCGCCGGCCGTGCTCTACGAAGAAGCCGTTCGCTATGATGCCCGTGCAGCTATTGTCAGCAGCGGCGCGCTGGCCTGTACGTCTGGTGCCAAAACAGGGCGCAGCCCGGCCGACAAACGCATTGTCGAACATCCCGACAGCCAGGAAAACATCTGGTGGGGGCCCATTAACATTCCGCTTGACGAACATACCTTTCTGATCAACCGTGAACGTGCCATTGATTACCTGAACACGCGGGACCGGTTGTACGTGATTGACGGCTTTGCTGGATGGGCGCCCAAGTATCGGATCAAAGTGCGCGTCATCTGCGAGCGCCCTTACCATGCCCTCTTCATGCATAACATGTTGATTCGCCCCACGCGCGAGGAATTGGCCCAGTTTGGAGAACCAGACTACGTCATCTACAACGCGGGGCGTTTCCCTGCCAACCGCTACACCTCTCACATGACCTCCAAAACCAGTGTGGATCTCTCCTTCGAGCGGGGCGAAATGGTAATCCTGGGTACCGAGTACGCCGGTGAAATGAAAAAAGGCATTTTCACGGTTATGAATTATCTGATGCCTCTCCGCGGCGTGCTCTCCATGCACTGCTCCGCTAACGAAGGTCCAGACGGGGACGTAACGTTGTTTTTTGGTCTTTCCGGTACTGGTAAGACCACCCTGTCGGCCGATCCCAAACGTCGACTCATCGGTGATGACGAGCACTGCTGGACCGACGAGGGTGTTTTCAACATTGAGGGAGGTTGCTATGCAAAGGTGATCAATCTTTCTCCCGAAGGGGAGCCGCAGATCTACAACGCCATTCGCTTTGGGACTGTGCTCGAAAACGTGGTCTTTGACCCGGAAACGCGCGAGGTAGACTATGCCGACGCCTCCATTACCGAAAACACGCGGGCCTCTTATCCAATCGAATTCATTGACAACGCCAAAATCCCGTGCATGGGAGGCCATCCCCGCCACATCATTTTCCTGACGTACGATGCCTTCGGCGTGCTTCCCCCCGTGGCGCGGCTAACGCCCGAACAGGCCATGTATCATTTCATCAGCGGCTACACGGCCAAGGTAGCGGGCACTGAGGTCGGCGTAACGGAGCCCCAGGCAACTTTTTCGGCCTGCTTCGGCGCGGCTTTTCTCGTATGGCATCCGTTCAAATATGCAGAAATGCTGGCCGAGCGCATGCGGCGCCATAACACGCAGGCCTGGCTGATCAATACAGGCCTGACAGGGGGACCTTACGGCGTAGGCCGCCGCATCAAGCTGGCCCATACTCGGGCTATCATTGATGCCATTCACGACGGCACGCTGGCGCAAATGCCAACGGTTGTGGACGAACGCTTCGGGTTTGCCATTCCCACGCGTTGCCCTGGCATTCCGGAGGAAATCCTGCAGCCCCGCAACACGTGGAGTGATCCGGCAGCCTACGATGAAATGGCCGACCGCCTGGCCCGGCTGTTTGCTCAGAACTTTGAAAAATATCGCGCTGGATGCTCCCGAGAAGTAGCGGAGGCCGGTCCACGCGTCGTTAACGTGTAACGCGAAGTGTTTTTAGCAAAAGGGGAAGGTCTCGGCGACCTTCCCCTTTTGCTGTTTATGACCGAACAGACGGGGTCATTTCTAGCAGGCGACGCTCAGCGTAGGCAAGCATCTCCGGCGTATCAACGTCCTGCCAGAAGCTGTCGCCAATATCAAGAGCAGCCATGCGACGCGCCCGTGCCAACTGGCGCACGCCGTCGGACAGCGACGCATCCCCCTGCTCCCGATAGACGCGCTCCAGCGCCTCCATCAGGGCAAAGGTGCAGATAAAGACGCCCGTATCAATGGCGTTATAATCGGTCAGGTGCTTGCCAATGTCCACAATCCAACCATGCTCAACCTGCACCTTGGTGGCATCGTCCAGGTCGAAAACCTGGTCGATCCGGTAATCCACCAGCAGCGTAGCGCCGTCGCTGGGTGGCCGGTGCGTGCGCACCAGCATCATGAGTTCGTCCCCCAGCACATGGTCGGCCATCGTAAGCAGAAAAGGTGCTTCGTGGACGTAAGGCCGCGCGGCCAGCACAGAAAGACCATTCTGCAATTCGTAATGCGGATTGTAAGCAAAATGCACCCGCAGCGGTCCTCGGTAGTGCTGCGTCACCGCTTCCTGGACCTCATCCCCGTGGTAACCCACCACGATGACCACGTCCCGGCAACCGGCCAGCGCTACGCTGCGCAGCGTCCGCAGGATTAACGGCATACCTGCTACCGGAGTCAGGGGCTTTAGATGAAAGCCGGGGCGAGCGCCCGCCAGCCGCGAGCCCAGTCCGGCAGCTAGTACGATACCCGTCCGGGGGCCTGTGCCATTCTGCATCATTTCAGGTTTTCGTACAGCTCAAATTCCTCTGAAAGGTGCGTAATCGGCGACTCCCCACCCAGTACGCGCAGGGTGTTTTTCAGCCGAATGTGCTGGATAAACAGATCGTGCTCCGGCACGTGTCCTTCCTGCACATGTGGGCTTTTGAAATAGAACGACAGCCACTCCTGGATGCCTTTCAAACCTGCCCGCGCTGCCAGATCCAGGAACAGGGCCAGATCCAGCACAATCGGCGCAGCCAGAATGGAATCCCGACACAGGAAGTTGACCTTGATCTGCATCGGGTAGCCCATCCAGCCAAAAATGTCGATGTTATCCCAGCTCTCTTTTGCATCCCCGCGGGGCGGGTAAAAGTTGATACGTACCTTGTGGTACAGATCGCCGTACAGTTCTGGGTACAGATCGGGCTGCAGAATCGTGTCGAGCACGCCGGCTTTGGTTACTTCCTTCGCCCGGAAACTGTCGATGTCGTCAAGCACCTCGCCGTCGCGGTTCCCCAGAATGTTTGTCGAAAACCAGCCCCGCACGCCCAGCATGCGCACCTTGAGCGCCGGTGCCAGTGCTGTCTTGAGCATTGTCTGGCCGGTTTTAAAGTCCTTTCCAGCAATCGGGACGCCCTTTTCTATGGCCAGTTGCTCCAGCGCCGGCACATCGGCTGACAGGTTAGGCGCACCGTTGGCGTACGGCACGCCCTCCATGATAGCGGCATAGGCGTAGAGCTGAGAAGGCGTAATAGAAGGGTCATTCGCTTCCATGCCAGCTTCGAAGGCCTCCACCGAGCGATGACACTCGGAGGGTCGGGTGTACACTTCGGTCGAGCCACACCAGATCATCACCGCCCGACTGGCCCCGGTCTCCTCAATTGTGCGCCGGATGTCCTCGCGGAGCATGTCGGCCAGCTCCTTTTTGGTACGGGCTTGCTTCACATTGGGCCCGTCTAGCCGACGCACGTACCGCCGGTCAAAAGCGGCCGGCATTGGCCGAATCGTGCGCAGGAAATCTTCCAGGGGCTTTAGGTCCTGCGCCTCAAGCACCTGAGCCCGCACAGCCGCCTCATAGGCGTCGTCTGGGAAAATGTCCCAGGCGCCAAAGACCAGATCCTCAAGTTCTGCCAGCGGAAGAAATTCCTTGATCAGGGGGTTGCGTCCAGCCGATCGGCGTCCAAGCCGAATTGTCTGCATCTGGGTTAACGATCCATAAGGACGCGCGCGTCCCTGCCGAACGGCTTCGACCCCTGCCATAAACGTTGTGGCCACCGCGCCCAGGCCGGGCGTCAGCACCAGCAACTTACCCTCTGGAGGCCGAATGAAAACAGCTTCGCTCATAGACAGTTCTCGCTCAGGATGATCGTGGGTTTACCTTGACAGCCAGACGTCCGCTGGCTTTGCTTCTAACTGGCGGCGCAACCAGGATCGGAACCTCCGGTTCCGGATGCGCTGCTGGATGACCAGTACCAGGAAGATCAGATTGAGTCCTACCAGTTCAAACACAAAAAAAGCCAGCGGCTTGCCATACAGGCAGGCGAAAAAGATAGCCAACGTACGATAGTTTGAACTCATCAGCGCCCAGCGCCGCACCAGCGGCCGATGTACGAAACGGTACATCTGCCGCACTTTCTCAGGATATCCAAGCTGCGCCAGTGCCTTTTCCAGCAACTGCATCAGCTCCCGGTCGGCAGCCCCTACGCCGTACTGCACGCGCAGATACGTCCAGTAGAGCCACCCCATCCAGCGGGCCAGTCCTCGTTTCTGCGCAAGCGTTTTGTAGAACGCTTCGGGCGTTACTGGCCGCGCGCTCCGTTTGTTATGCACCCAGTAGTCGTACGACTGCCGCTGAAATTCATAGGTGCTTGCCTGCACCACGTGGCTGCCTCCGGCCAGCACAGCCAGCACCCAGGCCATCCAGCCCGCTGATGGATACGTTGCCAGGGCCAGACTGAGGTAGATCAGCACGAACGTGCCGTGGTCGCAGAGCCCGTCAAGCACTTTCCCAATCTCAGAGGTGCGTCCTGTAAGCCGGGCCAACTGCCCATCGGCACCGTCCATGACGTGCCACCCTATCATCAGCAAAAAGCCCAGCACCGAGGCCTGCCAGGCGGTGTAGTGGTAATAGGCCACGGCCGCGCCGGCCCCCAGTGCCAGCCCCACCAGCGATACCGTGTTCGGATGTACCCCCCACCGCGCCAGCCGCTGCACCAGTGCCCAGCTCAGCGGATGAATTACATACCGGTTCGTTGGCTCTTCAATCTCTGGCGTGCGCCAGGCGCGTTGCGCTTCCGCGGTGTTGTCCATAGACTCCCACTGTCAGAAACCCCGCCAGTTTACGCATAAAACCGGCCATAAGTTAGCAAATTGCTAGCAAATTGTTAACACCAGCCTCGGCATGCGGAGATTTCAAAAACCAACGCTACGGCTGGGGCACATCGGCTTCTGTGAGCGACAGCCAGTCGCGGGGCTGAAAAAACCAGAGCGCGGCCTCTTCTGGAGAACCGGGTACCGGACGCCAATCGTACTGCCAGCGAACTTCTGGCGGGAGACTCATCAGAATGCTTTCCGTACGCCCGTTCGATTCCAGTCCAAAGCGCGTGCCTCGATCATAGATTAGATTGAACTCTACGTAGCGTCCCCGTCGCAGCAGCTGGAAGTGCCGTTCGCGCTCCCCATAAGGCAGGTCCTTGCGGCGTTCAACAATGGGAAGATAGGCGCGCAGAAAAGCCCGCCCGGCTTCTCTGGTAAAAAAGAAGGCGCCTTCGGGATCGTCGCGCAAATAGTCATAAAAAATCCCGCCTACCCCCCGCATCTCACCGCGATGCGGCAAATAAAAGTAGGCATCACAGGCTGCCTTGAAGCGCGCATAGTCGGCCACCCCGGGATGCCGATCACATACCTCTTTCCAGACGCGGTGAAAGTGCTGCACGTCCTCCAGAAAGGGATAATAAGGAGTCAGGTCTGCTCCCCCTCCAAACCATTGATCTTCCGGATGGAACAGGTCTTCCCCGAGCGCAAAGTAGCGAAAGTTGGCGTGTACGCTGGGAACGTAAGGCGAGCGCGGGTGAATCACCAGCGAGAGCCCTGTCGCAAAAAACGGAGCCGGATGCACGCCAATAGCCCGAGCTGCTCGCTCTGTAAGCTGGCCCCAGATCGCTGAAGTGTTGACCCCCGCTTTTTCGAAAACGGCACCGTTTTCCAGCACGCAGGTCAGTCCACCGCCCCCTTCGCGGTAATTCCAGGAGTCCCGGCGAAACTGTGCGGCGCCATCGACGTCTTCTATGGCCTTGCAGATGCGCTGCTGCAGCGCTTCAACAAAGCGTTGCACGCGATGCGCCATGGGAATATCGGTACGCGGTTCCTCGCGTAACCGGTTGACGCGCGCATGATCGTCCAACATGGCCTACGTCTACACACAGGTTGGGGCTTATGACGATTCTGGAATATACGCCGAATGATGACGAAATGCTGCCGTTCATTCACGACAGTCTGCGGCAGCTTCAAGAAGCTGGACATGAAGCGCGCTACATCCTAGTCGGGCGCGCGGCCTATCGACGGCTATGCAAGGCCATTGGACGGCAGTTTCAGCGAGGTGCTGGTCGGTTCGAAACGTACCAGCACATCCCCATTGTAGTCGATCCGTTCCGTGAAGACGAGGTCTGCGTCGTGCCCGCACCGGCTATCTGTGCAGAAGCGGTGCAGGGCTATCGCATGCCTTCGGGACCGGACGCTTCCAGGTAAGCCAGTAACCGGTCAACTTTCAGCCGAAAAGCGCTGTCCCAGCAGGAGGGCACTGGAGCCGTCCATTGCATGCGTTCCCGGCGCGTCGGGTGCGTAACCGACAGCTTCCAGGCATGCAGCGCCATCTGTCCGGGAGCCAACCACCGGCGCGCCCGATATCGGCGATCTCCCAGAACGGGATATCCCCGAAAAGCCAGTTGTACCCGAATCTGGTGCTTGCGACCGGTTTCAGGAATCAATCGCACGAGCGTCAGCCCGTTACGTGTCATCAATGCCTCCCAGCGCAACACTGCCCGCTTACCCCAGGGATGATCGGCCGAGACCAGTCGCATATGATCGCGCGCCGGTGCAATAAAATCCTCCCAGACCCCCTCTCCCTCCAGTTCGCCCTCTACCAATGCCAGATAGATCTTTTCCACCGTCCGTTCCCGAAATTGCTGCATCAGGCGGGCTGCTGCCTTTGACGTGCGCGCCAGTACCATTACGCCCGACACGGGCGCATCCAGCCGGTGCACCAATCCCAGATAGACATTACCCGGCTTATTGAAACGCTCCTTAATCAACGCCTTCCCCAACGAAAGTACAGTTGGCGCTCCACTTCGATCCCCCTGACTGCGCAACCCGGCAGGCTTGTTGACAACCAGCAAGTGGTTGTCCAGGTAAAGCACAGGGAGTTCCGCTACCTGCAACATGGTCTCACTTCCCCTCCATAATCTCCGTAGGTAAACTATCCAACGAGGACCTTCCGCTTCAGTTGCGGGTAGGAGCTGTATTACATCACCAAAGCCGGTCTCCTGGCGGGAGCTGTACCGTAATGCCGCCCGGATATATATTCCTTTTACTTTGCTTTTTGCCGCTCTTCCGCGATACTTCTCCCACGCCTATCCTTCGCCTCGACCGTAACGCAACGTTGACCGTACAGGAAAAATATACCTCCCTGCTGATTGACCCCACCGATACCCTGACGCTCGCTCAGGTAATCCAGCTAGACCGGTGGACCACGCCCGGCCACCTGCACCCCGATCTACCTCCTGGCACTTACTGGCTTCGCCTGAATCTCGTTGCGCCGGCAGGGTACTCACACTGGTTGATCAAGATTCCTGTCGACCAGGTAGTTGGCTATGTGCTCATGGAGGGCCGCCTGCCGCCACACGACACCCTGCGCACCGGATATCAGGTGCCGCTTCAGGAACGGGATCTTGCAGTCTTTCGGCCACCTTATCTGTCGCTTCACCTGCCGCCAGATGTCCCCCAGCAGTTGTATTTGCGCATCCGACACCGCTTCGTCAGCTACATCTCGCCCGGTGTTCCGATATCCATCCAGTTTTATCCCATCGATAAAGCGCTGGCGGCCGAGCGCGCTCACCGCGTCGTGCAGGGAGTGCTGGCGGGCCTGTTGTTAGCCATGGCGCTGTACAATCTGTTTCTGTTTCTTGTGGTGCGTGAGCGCAGCTACCTGTACTATGTCATGCTGACCGCCCTGCTGGCGTTGTTCTGGCTATCTGCTTCCGGGTATCTGGCAGATCTGTTCTGGCCTGCCAACCGCACCTACCCGCACAGTCTTGACTTTTATCTTCTGCTGGGCGCTGGACTTAGCTATCTGTGCTTTACGATTGCCTTTCTGGAGACCGCCCGTTATGCGCCGCGCTATCACCGCTTGCTGCGCATGCTAATGGGCGCGCTGGCATTGCCTGCATGGATGGGACTCCTGAACTACTGGGTTGTGGCAGAACGGATGGCTGCCCTGCTCGCTGCAACGGTAGCCCTGCTTAGCCTGGGAGCAGCCTGGCAGGTGCACCGCCGGCGACATCCCCTGGCCCGCTACTATCTGCTGGCCGCCCTGCCTTTTGTACTGGGCCTGCTAGTATACGTAGCCGTCTGGTGGGGCCTGCTCCCTGTCCTGCCGGCAACCCGCTATAGCGCTCAAATAGGTTCAGCTGCGGAAGCGCTCCTGCTTTCTCTGGCTCTGGGAGCCCGTATTCGCCAGCTCACGCGCGAACGCGAGCAAGCCCTGCTGGCCCGGGCCCGCGCCGAAGCAACCGAGCAGCACCTGCAAGAAGTTAATGCCTTGAAAACACATCTGTTGGGTGCCACGGCCCATGACCTGCGCAATCCGCTGAGCAGCCTTCAGGGGCTGATCCAGACAGTACGCGAAGAACTTCCCCCTTCCAGTCCCCACCAGGAGCTGCTCGAATTGGCCGAAGCGGCCGGACGTCGCATGCTGGATACCCTTGAGCAGTTAATCACGGCCTCCGCGCTCGAAAGCGGCCGCGTCACTTTCCGCCGGACACGTCTGGACCTGGCCGCCCTGACAGCCGAAACCGTCCGCTTCTATCAACTATGCGCTGCGCGTAAACAGCAGCAGCTTACTTTTGCAGGGCCTCCGGATATGCCCTGCTTTGTGGAAGCCGATCCCGAACAGCTACGCCGCGCGCTTGCCAACCTGCTAAGCAATGCGCTCAAGTTTACGCCTGCTGGCAAACGCATTGTTGTTCGACTCCATCGCCATACCAGTACGGTGCGGTTGAGCGTTCAAGACGAAGGTCCTGGTTTGACCGAAGCAGATCGTAAGCGGTTGTTTGGCTACTTCCAGCGCCTTTCAGCTCAACCTACAGGCGACGAACCCTCCAGTGGCCTGGGGCTGGCCATCACCAGGCAAATTGTGGAACGCATGGGTGGACGCATTGAGGTAGAAAGTGCCCCGGGACAGGGCAGCACGTTTACCATTGTGCTTCCGGCCATCAGGTAGACGTAACCGGCACGTAGTCGTGCACGGCCTCTACAAAAGCACGCACGTGATCGGGATGGTGATCAGGATGCAAACCGTGGCCAAGATTAGCGATATGGCCGCGCGGCCCAAAGGCATCCAGCATCTGGTGCGTTAATTGACGAATCGTTTCAGGGTCGGCGTACAGCGCACAGGGATCCAGGTTGCCCTGCAGCGCCACACGCCCGCCCGTCAGTTTCCGCGCCTGTCGCGGGTCAACCGTCCAGTCGAGTCCCACGACGTCATAGCTGCCGTCTGCCAGCTCCGCAAGCGATGCGTGAGCTCCCCGGGCAAACACAATGCGGGGAACCTCGGGCCGCGCCTTTTTGACGGCTTCGCCAATGCGCCGCAAATACGGAAGCGCAAACGCACGGAACAGATCCGGGCTCAGCACGCCCGCCCAGGAATCAAACACCTGCACGACCTGCGCGCCGGCATCAATCTGGGCAATTAGAAAATCCACCAGCACGTCGGTTAGCAGCGTAAGCAGTCGATGGCTGGCCTCTGGTTGCCGGTAAAGCCAGCCTTTAGCCCGCGCAAACGTCTTGCTGCTGCCTCCTTCAATCATGTAGGCCATGAGCGTCCAGGGTGCCCCGCAAAAGCCAATAAGCGGCACCTTGCCGGCCAGCGCCTTGCGCGTCAGGGTAATCGCTTCCAACATGTAGTGCAACGCGTCCTGCACATCTGGCCGCCGGAGCCGCCGCAGGTCTTCAACCGTCCGAAGTGGGTCCGGAAAGTACGGGCCACGCCCTGGAATCATCTCCACCCGAAGCCCCATCGCCTGCGGCACAACCAGTATATCCGAAAAAATGATGGCAGCGTCGAGCGGAAAGCGCCGCAACGGTTGCAGGGTCACCTCAGCAGCCAGGGCCGGCGTGCGCACCACGTCGAAAAAGGCCTCGTCGGCACGAAGCGCTCGGTACTCCGGCAAATAACGACCGGCCTGGCGCATGATCCAGACAGGCGTGCGTTCGACGGGCTCCTGTCGCGCCGCCCGCAACAATAGATCATTCTGAAGCGCGGGAAAATCTGCCATAGAAATCGGAAGTCTGTGCGAAAGCGTTCAGCCTATTGACCAATGTCCAAGTGGGTTCCCGTTTCGTTAAATCCCAACATCCGAACCGAAAGAGGAGACGTCTCGTTGATCGGTTCAATACCGACCCGAAAGGACCATGGCAAACGTGTCTCCGGTCTCCGCCCTGACCTATCGAGGCGAATTGCTCCGCAAGGCTTTACACCTGCTGGCGCTAAGCATTCCCGTCGGCATGCTCCAGGTGTCGCGTTCGACCGCCCTGGCGGTGCTCTGGCCTCTGGCCCTGGTGGCGCTCGGTGCCGACCTGTTACGGGCCCGGTGGCCGGCTTTTCACCAGCTCATTCGCCAGGTCTTTGGCAGCATGATGCGTCCCGAGGAGCTACCCCCACCTGGCGGCCCTATTGCGATCAACGGAGCCACCTGGGTTTTGCTCTCCAGTGCCCTGCTCGCTACATTGTTTCCCCTACCGGTAGCCGCCACCGCTTTTGCGGTGTTCATGGTTGGCGATGCAGCAGCCGCCATTGTGGGACGCCGCTTCGGGCGTCACTACTGGCCGGGCAGTCATCGGACCTTCGAAGGCTCGCTCGCTTTTTTTGGCACCGCCCTGCTTACCGCCTGGTTTTTTCCTGTGCCGATGGGACATGGCATCTTAGCCGCCTTGCTGGCCACCATCCTAGAGGTACTGCCTCTCCCGCTCAATGACAATGTACGCGTCCCCCTTGCCGTCGCTTTACTGCTCTGGCTGCTGCAGGGACTGTAGCTCCGAAGAGGCACTCTCTGGCTACGCACCCATTGCCCTCATGCGTCTCCGAGCGATATGGTAGCACTGGAGGGCAGGCCAAACGAGCAGATGCCAGAGCGCATAATAAAGACGCTTGCCGCTTTGCTTCCTGGAAACTTGATCGTTATCATGCAGGCTGCAGGCAAAGATGATGATACCGCCCTATGGGTTCTTCCACAACCTGGCTGCGCACGCCATCTTTTCCGGATCCCCCGGTGGTGCCCCTGCACTATCCCGTCTTGCTGATGCATGGCCTGGGGGCCCTGGTTTTCCCCTGGCGCAAAAGTCAACTTCACCCAGTGGCCACCTATTTGCGCCAGCACGGCATCCGCGCTTACGCACCGAACGTGGCGCCGTACGCCCCGATTGCCCGGCGGGCTGAACGCTGGCGCCAGCATCTGCAAACGATCCTAGAAGAGACGCGGGCCCCGAAAGCTCACCTGATCGCACACTCCATGGGTGGGCTTGACGCCCGCTACCTGATCAGTTGCCTCGACGGCTATCGCCATGTCGCTTCGTTAACCACCATTGCCACGCCACACCGAGGCACCGCCCTCGCCCAACTCATCCTGGAGCGTCCCAAAGTCATCCGACGCTGGCTGGATCGCCTGGCCCGACGCCTCAGCCATCTGCTGCTCCCTGACGAACCGGCCGCCCTACTAGAGGCAGTAGCTCAGTTGACACCAGCCTACCTCACCGACGTTTTCAACCCGGAAGTACCTGATTGTCCCGACATTCCCTATTTCTCCTGGGCCGGTATGGCCGGTCCCGGGACCAACGTGCCTATTACTCCCTGCATTGCCCCGCTTGCCCGCTACATTTACCGACACGAAGGGCTCAATGACGGGTATGTCGCGGTCCGGAGTGCCCGGTGGGGGCACTTTCTGGGTACGCTTCCGGTCGATCACCTGCGCCAGGTTGGCGTGCACCTTGGTCCCGGCGCTCGCTTCCATGAAAAAATGTTTTTCCGCTACCTGTGCTATCGGTTGTGCTGCGCCATTGAAATGTCGGCTTTCGTAGATTAGTCTGTCCGATAAAGAAAAACGCTTTCTGCAACGATGACGCGGCAATTGGGCCTTGGTTTGATCTGCTGGTTGCTGCTGGCGGCGCCTGGCCAGACGCAACCTCAACGCACCTGGACCATCGAAGACATCCTGCGGCAGGAACGACTCACGGACCTGGAAATCGCCCCGGATGGCCGGCGCATTGTCTGGGTGCGACGCAAGGCCAACTTCGACAAGGATCGTTTTGAAACCGATCTGTTTTTGACCTACCTCGACCGTCAGGGTCCCGATGGTCTGCCCCTGACGGTGCAGCTTACGCGCAGCGGTAACAACCGTGCGCCCCGATGGAGCCCGGACGGCCGCTACATCGCTTTTCTGTCCTCCCGAAAGATCCACAGCAATGACCCGACGCAGGGGAGCCAGATCTGGCTGCTCGACACCTTTGGCGGCGAGCCGTATCGCCTCACCGAGCTGGACGTGCCCGTCCAATCTTTTGCCTGGTTCGACAGCACACGGCTCGTCTTCGCTGCACGTGAGACGCCTACCTATGACGAACAGCTACGCAAAAAGCGAAAAGACGACGCCCAGGCTATCGAAGACACTACCGAATTCTATCCGGTACGGCTTTTCCGCATCGCTATCGACTCGAAGAAAATCGAACGGCTGACCGAGAACGAAGGGGAAATTCTGGAATTTTCTGTCGATCCAAGCGGGCGTTACCTTGTCTACAGCATTGATCCGCATCCGGTTGATGCTGATGCACGCCACCAGCCGCGCCAGTATCTGCTGGACCTCCATCGCAATGAGACGGTCGAAATTTTTGCTGAACGCTATTTTGATCCCGAACGATTTGTATGGACCCGCGATGGCGCGGGCTTTTATGCAAGTGACGAGTTTGCTTCAGATCCGGAAAACGAGGGAGCTGGCATCACCAAACTCTACTACTTTGACGTTGCACGCCGCACCTACCGGGAAGTCCCGCTGGGCTGGGAGGCCGGTGTCGGCTACGGAGGGTATCAGGTAACGGAAGGGGGCGTGCATGTGCAACTCGCAGCCGGTCCCCGCATGGAACCCCGCTTTTATGAAAAGACGGCCGACGGCTGGCGCGCCCATCCCGTTCTGGACGCGCGTCTGCGCCATAGCACGTCGATTCGAATCGGTCCGGATGGTCACACCATTGCCTTTGTGTATTCACGAGCCGATTTGCTCCCGCAATACCTGGTGGGGACCTATCAACGCGGTCGCCTGCGCGACGTCCGTCCGTTCGTGCAACTCAACACGTACCTTAAAGACTACCCCATTCCCCGCGCTGACGTAATCTACTGGAAAGGCGCTGAAGGCGACACGGTCAACGGCATCCTCTACTACCCCTTCAACTACCGGCCGGGCCGTCGCTATCCCCTGATGGTGGTCATTCATGGCGGCCCCAGTGGAGTTGATCTAGATGCCTGGCGCGCCGACTGGACCGTCTATCCGCCGCTGTGGGCGCAACGAGGCGCCTTCGTACTACGGCCCAACTACCACGGAAGCGGTCACCATGGCCTGGAATTCGTCGAATCCATCAAAGGACGCTACTATGAACTGGAACTGCCCGACATTATCCAGGGGATCGACTATCTCGTGTCCCAGGGATTGGTTGACCCGGATTCCCTGGGGGTGATGGGCTGGTCTAACGGAGCGATTCTGACCATTGCGTTGACGGTCGAGTATCCCGAGCGCTTCAAGGTGGCCATGCCAGGTGCTGGCGATGTCAACTGGATCTCCGACTATGGCAACTGTGCCTTTGGGGTGCGTTTTGACGACTCTTACTTTGGAGGCCCTCCCTGGGAGCGGCTGGATCACTACATCGCCAAGAGTCCCCTTTTCCGACTGCACCGGGTCATTACGCCCACGCTGATTCACTTTGGCGATAAAGACACGGCCGTACCTACCGAGCAGGGATGGCAGCACTATCGAGCGCTCCAGCAGTTAGGCAAGGCCCCGGTTCGCTTTATCCTGTATCCTGACGAACCCCATAGCTTCCGGCGTCCCTCTCACCAGCGGCGTAAAATGGAAGAAGACCTGGCCTGGGCTGATACCTATCTGTTTGGACGCACGTCGATGGCGGAACGTCTGCGCCAGCGCGTGCTGCCTGAAGATGCTCCGCTGGCGCTGCGTCTGCGGGCCCGTCAGATTGCCCGCACGGCTGACGGCCTCTACGGCGTCGAACATCAGGGACGGTTGCTACCAGAGATGGTCCCGCTGGGCGACACGCTTCTGGTCAGTCGCTTTGAGATTACCCGCGCGCAGTTTCGGGCTTTCAAGCCCGACTACCCGGTACCTCCAGGCACCGAAAACTACCCGGCCAGCGGCATTACGGCCGACGAAGCCCGCGCTTACGTGGCCTGGCTCCGTCGCCAGACTGGCCAGCCGTATCGACTGCCTACAAAGCGTGAGCTAGAAACGCTGCAGAAGAAGGCCGGACCCTCCGAAAATACGCTGGCTTACTGGCTGGGCTATACGCCCAACCCCGATGAACGCCGGCAGCTGGAAGATGTGCTGGCTGGCTTTCGCCCCGACGAGCTGCTCCTGCCCGTCGGGTCGCGTCCACCGGGCAATGCCAGAGATCCAGAGGCTCCGCTACTATATGATTTAGACGGCAACGTAGCCGAGTGGGCAGTAGCCGCAAAAGGCACGCTGCAACCGTCTGGCGCATCGGCCGTCACGGTACGCGACCCGCGCACCGGCGAATTGTCCGCTCCTCCTCCTTCCTTTATCGGGCTGCGGGTGGTGCTTCCGCGCCACTGATCGCTGGCGACGCACTACCTGGCTGTCCGTTGCCGGGTGGCCGCCTCGGCGCCTCCTCCAGAAAGGCGGCAATGCGGTCGTGCTGGCGCTGCGCGTCCTGGTAGCCGATTTCCAGCAACCGCGCAATGTAGTCCGGATCAAACAGCATCATGCTGAGCGAATCAGGGGTTTTTGTTTCTGTAGCCCCTAGCCCCCAGGTGAGAAAACGCAGGGCCCCCTTGAGCGGGGGACGATAGTTTGCGGCTAGCTTACCCAGATCTATAGAAGGACGCAGAATTAAAAGACGAATGGGACGAAGCCCCTCGCGGCGATGCGGTGGCAACTTTTCCACCAGTCGATTAATGCGCGCCAGCATTGCTGCGTCCTGGTCCAGCGTATCCAGGAAGATTGCGTTGAGCATAAGGCCCAGAATCTGGGCGGCCGGTGGATAACCTGCTACGTCGTGCGCATCCCCTTCTGCCTGACTTCGCTTGTAGCGCGTTGAGATCGCAAGAATAGCGTGGGCCCCCAGATGAATGGCCGGCGCCAGCGGCGTTAGCAGACTAATTCCCCCATCGCCATACCAGGCATCGCCCAGCCGAATGGCTGGAAAAACCAGCGGCAACGCAGCAGAGGCCAGGATATGCTCAACCGTCAGTTCGGTCTGCACTCCGCGTCGGTCTGGCCGCTCCCAGTTCTGAATGTTGCGCCCCTCCACCCAGGTAACTGATTGGCCGGTTGAGTAGTTTGTGGTCGTTACCGCAAAGGCCCGCAGCGTACCGCGTTTCAGGTTAAAAGCCACGCCATGCAGTCTTCCATCGGTCGTTTGCAGGTGCCGTTTTAAAAATGCACGCAGCGGGGCATTATCCACCAGGCCGCGCAACGTGTCTTCGGGAAGCGGCTGCTCTCCGTTCGATCGGGCCCGGCGCAGCAGCGTACGCAGCACCTTCCAGCGCGATTCGGGCTCCATCACATCTTCCAGGCGGACTGCCTGCCAGGTCTGCACCAGACGCACAGCCGCTTCCGGAAACGTTCCCGTATGGTTAGCCAGTTGCGCTGCATTGATCGCCCCGGCCGACACGCCGGTCAGGATCGTAAAAGCCCGGTCTGGAAACGCCTCGGCAATATAGTGCAACACGCCTGCCTGATAGGCCGAACGGGCTCCTCCGCCACTGAGCACCAGCGCCCAGTCACCCTGCGGCCCGATACGCTGTTTCCAGTGCGCCCACCAGCGGCGCATCTGCGCCCATCCTTTCCAGTTCATCGCTGGCTTAGCTTATCCTATTAGCAAGTATCGACGATACTGCAGGAAAGTATATGCAAAAAAAGCCTATGTCTGGTTGCATTCCAGAAAGCAACCAGCTACTTTCCCTGGCAGGAACGCACAGATGCCGTGACGGCCACGACACTTTTCGCCCTGACAATAGCCCGGCTGTTGCCGGATGATTGGACGGCAGCAGGATGGGCCGTGCGCACCATCGGCCATTTTGAAGCCTTGCACGCTTACTCTCCAGAAGCCCTGCGCGCCGCACTGAGTCACTGTCCACGAGGAGCGCAGCGACTCGCTCAGCTCTTCAACGCTGCGCTCCTGCATCAGATGCGCGAACAGGCAAAAGCTGAGCTGACCCAGCTGATCACCAGGCGCGTTCGCGTCTTAACACCCCACGACGAACCCTGGCCCTCCAGGTTAGAAAGGCTCCCTGAACCGCAACGTCCTTTTTTACTCTTTGCCTTTGGGAACCTGAAACTGCTTGAGCGCCCCATGGTTGCCTTGCTGGCGCGCCCCCCGATATCCGAAGCATCGCACGAACGCGCGCAGAACCTGACGTTACACCTGATCGAAGCGGGCTGCATTCCGGTAACCGGTGCGTTGTCTGGTTTTGATATAGCCGTGCAGAAGCTCTGCCACAATGCCCCCCGTCCTTACCCGGCCATCATGGTTGCTCATACCGGACTTGCCCAGCTACTACCGCCTATGCGGCCTGTTGCAACGGCTACGTTGCGAGCAGGAGGCCTTTTGCTTTCTCCTTTTCTCATGGAACAGCGCGTAAGTGCGCAGCGTGACCGCCAGCGCGCGCTTCTGCAAACGGCGCTGGCGCATGTGGCGGTCTTTGTCGAGCCCCGCGCCGAAACGCCGGAGCAAGCCGCGCTTGAGTGGGCAGTGCAGACGCATCTATCGGTTTTTGATATCAGTACCCGTACCCTACCAGAAGTGCATTCTATCCGCGAATCTGTCGATTTTGAATGGGTAGTCGAAGCAGCTCGTCGCACTTCACCAACCGACTGAAACTGCACGTGCTGTTTGTCTTCCTGGATGGGGTTGGGCTGGGCCCGCCCCATTCGCATAATCCACTGGCAACCGATTGGCCCGGGCTTGCCCAGCTCAGCCGCGGTCAGTGCTGGACCTGCCAGGCGCAATTTTTTCACAGCGCCCGGCACGTCTTCCGATCGTTGGATGCTACGCTGGGCGTGCCCGGCCTGCCGCAAAGCGGCACCGGCCAGACCGCTCTGCTAACCGGCTTCAATGCGCCACGCATTGCAGGCCGCCACTACGGCCCCTTTGCCCACTCTCGAACCCGCCCCCTGCTTGCTCAATACAATCTGTTCCAACGTCTGAAAACACGAGGCTTTTCCGTGGCGTTTGCTAATGCCTATCCACCTCCCTTTTTTGCTTATGCTCAGCAACGTGACCGCTGGAGCGTCACCACTCGTTGCTGTCGGGAGGCAGGCGTCCGATTGCGCACGCTGGACGACCTGGAGCGTGGTGAAGCGGTAGCAGCCGACCTGACAGGCCGGCGCCTGCGGACAGCCGGTTTTCCGATTACGCCTGTTGATGAATCCAGAGCAGCCCGCCAGCTACTTGCCCTGGCCCAACGCCACGATTTCACGCTCTTTGAGTACTTCCTGACCGATCAGGCCGGTCACCGGCAAGACGCAAGCGAAGCTCAATGGGTGCTCGCATCGCTGGACCGCTTCTTTACCGAACTGGTTGCACTCCTTGACCCTGAATGTCATCTGCTTGTTGTTACCAGCGACCATGGTAACCTGGAAGACCTGCGCGTCCGCACGCACACGCGCAATCCTGTTCCCCTGTTTGTCTATGGACGGGGGGCAACCTGCTTCCGCCATGCCCATGACCTGCGCGACGTAACGCCTGCGATTGTGGCCGCACTAGAAGATACCGCTAATTCATCTCCATGAGCGTTTCTGCCTCCGCTTCATCCGACACCAGCTTCCCGGCCGTCAACTCCAGCACCAGTCGATCGGCTCCGTAAAGGTCGCGAAGGGCCTCCAGCACGCCTCTACTATCGACCGCTACAGCGCGCATGCCCCGATCCGGCATGTAGATATAACTGCCGGCCAGTCCCTCCAGATTACTGTCAAAGATGACGCCCACCAGACGGAGTTCCTGATCAATCAGGGCCGACCCAGAGCTGCCTCCTGAAATGTCCGTGCTAGCTACCAGATTAAGCGGGGTTGCCCGTTCAAACGCTTCGGAAGGCGTCAGCCACCGCGCCGGCAAGCTCCAGCCACTCCGTCCCCGGAAGCTGTAGAACCGATCATACATGCCGTAAAACGTAGTAAACGCTGGCGCTTGCGTCCCATTGTAAGCGTAGCCTTCAATGCGCCCATCGGCAATCCGCAGCGTGCCCGTTCCGTCGGGAGGTACGGTGCGCCCATAAACGGCAAAGCGGAGCGCCGCCAGGCGTGCATTCAGGAAACGCTCGCGCGCTTCGAACTGATCAAGTTGCTGGCCAAGCGTAAAGTACAGGGGTCCGAGCACCTCGATTACCGGCACCGATGCGTCACCGCTCTGCAGGTATCCTTCCTGCAGCAGCCGCGCAAAGGCAGCCGAGTCTTTCAGTGCCGTACGTGCTACCAGATCGCGCGCTACCTCGGCCGGTGTTCGATCGCCTAACAGGCGTTGCACGCTCGGATGCTGCGGTCCCAGATAGTCGCGCAGCTCTTCCAGGCGAGCCGTGATATAACCCACTTCGACCGAGTCGGGCCAATTTCGGATTTTGAGCGCCTCCCGCCGCAGCTCAGCCAGGCGGGCTGCGAACGCACCCCGTCGGCGCATTACGTCGTGCGCATAACCAAAGAGTGCGCGCAGCAGGATATGGGAGCTCAGGAGCGTGCTGGTTCCAAAAAACTGGAAGGCGGCGGTTTGCGGAGCTGCCGCTGCCTTGCTGCGCTGCAGGGCTTCGAGCTGCGCAAACACATTGCCGTAGCGGTTGCGCAGCGAATCGTTAGCCATCATACTGTCGCGTAGCGCCCGCTCGGCTGCCTGCTTGCGCGCCAGCAGGTATGGATCGCGCAACCCTTGAAGCTGCCCTTCCGTGGCTTTGATAGTGTTCTTCAGTGCGAAGTACACGCTGCGCAACCCATAGATGTCGGCCGAGTCTGGTTGTTGGTGGAGATAACGTTCCAGAATCTGTGCGCGGCGTCGCAGCAGCCGGAGCCGCTGCGGCAGCGTGTAGTCGCGTTCAAATTCAAGCTGACTCACAGTCATGTGACGCCGCGTGGCGCCGGGATGGCCTATGGCAAAGACAAGCTGGCCAGGCTGAGCACCTTCCCTATTCCAGCGGAAGTACCAGGGACTTTTCAGGGGCTGTCCATCTGCTCCATAAATGCGCAGAAAGCTGATGTCCAGGCTGTAGCGGGGATACGTGAAGTTATCATAGTCCCCCCCGAAATAGCCGACACGCAACTCGGGGGTCATGACCAGACGCACGTCGTAATAGCGACGCCAGATGTAGGCGGTATAGCGCGCCCCGTAGTACAGCGGAACAATTTCTACGTGTAGCGTGGTGTCTCGCGATCGGACTTCCGCCTCCAGTTGCTGCTTGAGGCGTTCCAGGCGGCGGTTGCGCAGGCGTTCCCGTGCTACGTCGTCGCGAATCTCCTCTAGACCCCGGGCAATCTGAGCCGTCACGTCGCGGGCCTCCAGAAGCTGCTCGGCATACAGGCCGGGCAGCCGCCGCTCCTCCGACAGGGTCGCCGCATAGAATCCTTCTTCCAACAAGGCTTCTCCGGGGCGGTCAATGAGATCAAGACTTTCCCAGGTGCAGTGATGGTTGGTTACGACCAGTCCGTAGAGGGAAACAAAAGCACCCGAGCAGCGGCCGCTTTCAAAGACCAGCCGCAGTGCTCCCATGCGCGCATGCGTCAGCCAGGCGGAGTCGGGACGAAAGCCGTAGGTTGCTTCCCAGTAGTCCAGCGGAGGCGCTTCAAACGTCCAGAGCCGTCCCGTATCGAACCGTCCGCTCCGTACCGTGTCCCTTCCTATCCAGGAGGCCTTCCCGACGCGCTGCACCCTGACTACCGCCGTGGTTTCTGCCTCCGTTACCAGAGGAGGTGTTGCCACCAGACGGGCGGTTTCGCGCGGCCCGGCACACTGGAGACTCAGCGCAGCCAGCGTCAGGCTCAGCGCAACAATCCAGTAAGACCGATTCATTGTTCACGCCCGCGGTTCATCAAGGCATCAGCTTCTTCTTCGGAGCGCACCAGCCGTCCGGTTGTCAGCTCCAGCACCAGTCGGTCGGCATCATAGATTTCGTCAAGCGCCTCCAGAATTCCTCGTACGTCTACGGCAATAGCCCGCATGCCACGATCTGGCATGTAAATGTAGTCGGCCGGCAGGCTCTCAATATTGCCGTCGAAGATCAGTCCGACCACTTCCAGTTTCGGATTGATCACAGGCGATCCAGAATTGCCTCCGATGATGTCAGCCGTGGCTACGAAGTTCAGCGGCGTGGAGCGATCAAAGGTTTCGGGCGGATGCAGCCAGCGCTCGGGCAGCTCCCAGTCCGTACCCGGCCCAAAGGCATAGTAGCGGTCGTAGAGCCCATAGAACGTCGTGTAGGGTGGCGCCATCGTACCATTGTACGTGTACCCTTTGACCACTCCATCGGCGATGCGCAGGGAGAAGGTAGCGTCGGGTGGTACCGAAGTGCCGTACACCTCATAGCGGGCCCGCCCGAGCTGGCTGGCAATTTCCTGCTGCTGCGCCGAGATACCGGCCCAGGCACTCTGGAACGCCTGAAAACGCGGCCATACAGTTGCCACCAGTTGCACCGCTGGATCCTCCATGGTCAGTGTGCCCTGGGCCAGCGCTTGCGCGGTCTGCGCCGAGTCCCGTAGCACCGAGTTGTGAATGATATGGCGGGCCACTTCCTCGGGCGAACGTCCTTGCAGCAGTTGTTGCACGAGTCGACTATCCTCGCCAAAGTAGCGCACAAAGTCTTCCAGACGCGCCTTCAGGTAGCGCCACTGCACCCCTACGGGTTGATCCGCGATCCCCAGCATTTCGTCCCGCAATTCTGCAAGCTGCTCGTCGGAAGCACCGGCCTGCTGTTGATTTACGTAGAGATAGGCCAGGATGGCGCGGCGCACGGTTGTACTGCTCAGCCCACTGTTCGGGTTGAAGGCCAGAAATGCTTGCAACTCGGCTGCATAGTCCCGCTGCTGCGCCACCAGCTCGGCCATACGCTCAAAGAGGGGATCGTACGTACGCGCCAGCGTCGAGTCGCGGCGCAGCGCCTCTCGGAAACGCCGCTCTGCGTCGCGGCGGCGCGCGATAATGTAGGGGTCCCGCAGTCCTTTGACGCGGCCGGTGTAAAGCTTCTCTGCATTGCTGAGACCGAAGACTTCGTTGCGAATTTCCTCCCGTTCAGGTCCTTCAGGCAACTCGCGCAGGTAGTCCTGCAGCGCAGCCATGCGCGTCTGGATCAGCCGCAGGATGGCTGGTTCAAGTATGTCGCGCCGAAACTCAAGCTGCGCGACGGTTTGCAGCCGACTGGTCGATCCAGGATTGCCAATAACAAAGACGACATCACCTTCTTCAACCCCGTCACGGCTCCAGCGGAAGTAGTGGGTCGTGCGCAGAGGTGCACCGTTTTCATCATAAATGCGGAAGAACGTTACGTCAAGTGCATAGCGCGGATAGGTGAAGTTGTCCGGATCCCCTCCGAAGTACCCCATCTGCAACTCCGGCGCCATCACCAACCGCAGGTCATGATAGCGCTTGAAGATGTAGGCCGAATATTTAGCGCCATTGTAAAGCGCAATGACTTCGACCACATAGCCTGCCTCTTCTCCCCCTTTTTCTTCCAACAATCGTTTTTCAATCGCATCAATAGCCTGTTGGCGTGCCATAGCCCGCTCGGCATCCGTCTCCGCACCGGCCAATGCAGCATAGACCTCATCGGTCACATCTCGGATTTCGATGAGTTGATCGGCGTAGTAGTCTTCGACGCGGCGCTCTTCGCCAAGCGAACGGGCATAAAAGCCGTTGTCCAGCAAGTTTTCGCCCGGACGGCTAACGGCTACGATCGCTTCCCGCCCGCAATGATGATTGGTCATGACCAACCCATTGGGCGAGACGAACGACGCCGAACAGCCTGGAATACGCAGGGCTCCCAGCCGCGCCCGCCGGAACCAGGCCGAATCGGGCCGAAAACCGTAGGCCTCAGCGAAGTAATCAATGGGAGGATCGTCAAATGTCCACATTTTACCGTTGTCGAAGCGCCCGGCGCGCACCGTGTCCAGTGTCGGCATGGCACGAGGCGCAAGCGGTGCTTCAGGTACTGTCTGGGGAGGAGGTGGCGCAGCAGGAGCCTGTACCGTAGTGGCAGGCCGGCCGGTTGCGCATCCGAAAAAGAGCACCAGGCTCAGCAACGGGAGCAAGCGCAGCGTTCGTTTCATGGGACTCGCCTGTCGTTTAAAGTCCGTTTCAAAAATAGCGATTTTTGGGTTTACCGCGCACCTGCCTCTGGAACCTCTCTTCGCTCCGCAATATATTTAAGACGTCCGTGGAGAATGTGCGAAAGTGGCGGAACTGGTAGACGCGCGAGACTTAGGATCTCGTGGCCGTAAGGCCGTGGGGGTTCGAGTCCCCCCTTTCGCACAGCGTAAGTCCCTGCCAGCAGGCAGGGGCTTTTTTTATTCGCTTTTTCTGAAGCGCCAGGCTTCGACGCCCCGCTCTTTCCGCTTGCCTTGCTACTCCAACAGGGCCTACGGAAACCCTACAGGCCGTTGCGCATTGAGCAGCCCGCACCCATGCTACCTGCGCGCCATGGCGAACACGCTGAACGTCGGGCTTGTCCAGATGCGCTGCAGTGAAGATCCGGCGCAGAACCTGCAGCGGGCTGCGGCTGGCATCCGGGAGGCCGTCCGGCAGGGCGCTCGCATTGTCTGCCTGCCCGAGCTGTTTCGCACACCTTACTTCTGCAAACACGAAGATCCACAGCACTTTCAGTTGGCTGAGCCCATCCCAGGCCCGACGACCGAATACCTGGCAGCGCTGGCAGCCGAGCAAAACGTCTCTATCCTGGCCAGCGTGTTTGAAAAGCGCACGGATGGGCTGTATCACAACACGCTCGTTGTGCTTGATCCAGAGCAGGGGTATCTGGGAAAATATCGCAAGATGCACATTCCTCACGACCCTCTTTTTGAAGAAAAGTATTATTTCGCGCCCGGCGATCTGGGCTTTCGCGTATTTGACACAGCGGGTGTGCGCATTGGCACCCTCATCTGCTGGGATCAGTGGTTTCCGGAAGCTGCTCGTCTGACCGCCCTGCAGGGAGCTCAGATTCTTTTCTATCCGACAGCCATTGGCTGGCTTCCAGAAGAAGAAACAACCGAAAGGGCAGCCCAGCATGAGGCGTGGGAGCTGGTCCAACGCGCCCATGCTGTCACGAACGGCTGCTACGTTGTGGCCGTCAACCGAACCGGGTTTGAGCCTGCCCCACCGGGCGCCTCATCTCAGGGTATCCATTTCTGGGGGCAGAGTTTCGTAGCAGCCCCGGACGGTACCGTGCTGGCCCGCGCGCCCGTGGATGAAGAAGCTGTGCTGGTGGTCGAACTGGACCTTGCCTTTATCGAACGTTTTCGCACGACCTGGCCGTTTTTACGGGACCGACGGACCGATGCCTATGCCGCACTTACCCGCCGCTTCCTGGACCCCGACGGTTGAACCCACACCGGCAGCCCGGGGGTTTCGGATGCCCCCGGAGTGGGCCCCGCACCGCGCTACCTGGCTCTCCTGGCCCCACAACCGCGAAACCTGGCCCGACGAACTGGAGCAAGTCGAACGCACCATAGCCCAGGTGGTGCGCCTGCTCAGCCGCCGCGAGGCTGTCTACATCAACGTCAATGACGCAGCGCACGAGCAGCACGTGCGGCGACTGCTGGACGAAGCAGGGGTCTGCGGACCGGTACGGTTTTTCCACATCCCTACGGATGATGCCTGGATTCGTGATTACGGAGCCCTCTTTGTGGTGCACCCGCAACAACGCACACTGGCAGCCACCGTGTGGGGCTTCAATAGCTGGGGGGGCAAGTATCCGCCCTGGGATCGAGATGCCCGGGTAGCGCGACGCATGGCAGAAGCGCTCAATGTCCCCATTTTCGAAGGGGCCATGATCCTTGAAGGCGGCTCTATCGACACGAACGGTGCCGGCGTCCTGCTGACCACAGAGCAGTGCCTGCTGAATCCGAACCGCAACCCGCATCTTAACCGCAGCGCCATCGAACAACGGCTGCAAGACTTTCTGGGAATCCGCCAGATTCTCTGGCTGGGACAAGGCCTTGCAGGCGACGACACCGACGGACACGTGGACGACCTGACGCGTTTTGTTGCGGAAGACGTCGTCGTAACCGTCGTTGAAACCAATCCTCAGGATCCAAACTATGACCCCCTCCAGGACAATCTGGAGCGGCTGCGCGCTTTTCGTTTTTCAGACGGCCGGCCCCTGCAGATCGTGGAACTGCCCATGCCCGCCCCTCTGGAAATAGCGGGCGAACGCGTACCAGCCACCTATGCGAACTTCTACATTGCCAATGAGCTCGTGCTCATGCCTGCCTACGGCGACGTGCACGATGAAAAAGCGCAGCAGCTTTTGCAGCAATGCTTTCCAGATCGAACTGTTGTGCCCATCGACTGCCGCGCCATCATTCGAGGCCTGGGGGCTCTGCACTGCCTGACGCAGCAGGTACCTGCCCTGTAAGTAATCAGGCCTTTTCGTTTGATTCACGCAGCAGGCGAATCAACTGGAACAGAGCTGCCTCCTCTATGCCCAGGTAGGCCAGGACCGAGGCACCTACGGTCTGCCACTCGGCGGCAGGAGGCTGCTCTGCATAAAGCCGCAACACATGCTGAGCGGTCAGCAGCAGCGCCAGCTTATCGACGGTCGGATCGGGCGCTTCTCGCTGGTAATAATCGATCGCGTCATGGTGGCGCAGAATCGCCTGGCAAAGATCGGCCGGCAGTTTCCAGGAACGCGCCAGCAGAAATCCGGCGGCTGCGTGATCGGTCCCCAGGCGTTCATGCTCTACCTCGATAAAGGGACGCGTATGGGCCTCCCGCTCTGCTGCTGCATAGATGCCGGGATAGGCCGGGAATTGTTGCAACAGCAGGGGCACGCCGCAATCGCAGAAAAGCCCCAGCGCATACGCTTCTTCAGACGCTACCCGAGCACACCAGCGCGCAATGAGTGCAGTTGTGTACGCCATGCGCTCCGCTTTTCGCCAGAAACGCTCCATAAAGGCGCCGCGCTGATTGCGAAACGCCTGGTGCAGGAGCAATCCGGTAATCAGACTGGTGATGTTCCTCAGGCCCAGCATCCGCACGGCATGCTGGATATCTACCACCGGACGCGCCAGGCCAAAAAGTGGAGAATTGACCAGTTTGAGCGTGCTGGCAGCCAGCGCGACGTCCTCGCTGATAAGCCTGGCGATGCGCTCTAGGTCAGGCTCTGGCCTTCCCTGCTCCTCCAGTACGGCAACCAGTAAGGCAGGACGCGGTGGAATCAGCACCCCTCGCAACAGCTTTTCGGTCTGCGCAACGTCCAGCGCCCGCTGTGCATCCAGCGTCAGCGTCGTTTCCGCAGCCATAGCTCTGTCAGGATTTGCCCCGCCGGTAGCTGTACGTCACCTCTGCCCGGTCGCAGGCCCCTCCTACCGGCGGATTTGGCTTACGCACCGTCACTTCTATCGCTTCCACGATGGGATAGACTTCCAACACACGGTGCGCGATCTTGTAAGCTAATCGTTCGATCAGATAAAATTTATTGCCGGTCACAACCTCGCGCACCAGGCGGTACACTCCTTCATAATCCACTGTCTTTTCCAGGGCATCGGCTTTGGCCGCTTCGTCCACGTTCAGTTCCATCGCGACGTCCACTTCGTAGCGTCCACCAATGCGATGTTCTTCCTGCGTTACGCCGTGGTGCGCGTAGAAGACAGCATTCACCAGACGCACGATGCCGCGTGACCGGCCCGGCGCCACCGGAATCGTTGTATGAGCCAGGTGGATGGGTTCAGGTTGCATGATTGAGTCCGGACTGCACGAGCAACGGCCGGAGATCGCATTCCGGGAACGCGGTCAGCTGCCGCAAAGCAGCCACCCGTTGCGCAATCTCTTCTGGCGTGAGTGCCAACAAGCGCTCCGGTCCAAAACGCTCCACCACAAAAGAGGCAAGTGCACTGCCGTATACTACCGCCTGCCGGAGCGCGGCCTCATCAAAACGCCGCTGCGTGGCCAGAAAACCCGCCATCGCCCCCGCAAATGTATCACCGGCCCCCGTCGGATCGAACACATCCTCCAGTGGATAAGCCGGCGCGCTGAAGATCGCCTCTTCGAAGAACAACAGCGCACCGTGCTCGCCTTTTTTGATGATCACAATGCGCGGGCCCATTGTCTGAATCTTACGGGCTGCCCGAATCAGATTGGGCTCCGCGGCCAGTTGGCGCGCCTCGGCATCGTTGACCACCAGGCAATCGACGCGACGCAACACTGCGTGCAACGCTTCAGGCGTGTGCTCGATCCAATAGTTCATCGTGTCACAGATTACAAAAGCCGGACTGGACACCTGATCGAGCACCCGCTGCTGCAGCCGCGGATCCAGATTGCCCAGACAGATGATCTGGCTATTGCGGTAGGTGGCGGGCAAAACGGGATCGAACGAGGCCAGCGCATTGAGGTGCGTGTAAAGCGTGTCGCGGTCATTCAGATCATAATGATAGCGTCCACCCCAGGCAAAGGTATCTTCTTCCTCGTTGAGGCGCAATCCTTCCAGGTCAATACCGGCCCGCTGGAGCACCTGCCGATAGGCTGCCGGGAAATCGCGCCCGACCACTGCTACCAAGCGCACGTCAGCCCAGAAATAGCTGGCAGCCAGCGCGATATAGGTAGCACTACCTCCTAGCAGCCGATGCGCAGCACCGAAGGGCGTCTCGACCGAATCGAGCGCAACCGTTCCAACAACTAGAATACTCACTGTTTGTCCACAAGTAAGCTTCTATACTCACAAAAGCGTTCGAGGACAACGACTGTTGCCCCCGAACGCTCTGCAAAGATACAGCAATTGTGCCGACTGCGTGTAATCCGAACAGATTTTTTTGGCAAATTAGCGAAGGCGCCGCATCCAGTCGTTCAGCTTTTTCAAAGCAGCAACAGCGACAGCGGTTGTCGCTGCTCCCAGAAGCGTTTCAGCGGTCTCCAATCCGCGGCGCGCTTCCAGCTTCAGGCGTTTGGAGGTGTGACGGGCGGTAGCCTCGAGTGATTCCGCCGCCTCCGAGGCCTGCTCAGCCAGCAGCTTGCTGAGCGTCTCCGCCTGCATTCGGATACGTTCGCTCAGTTCGGCAGCTTGTTCAGGCAATTCTTTCCGTAACGTGCGGGCTCGTTCGACCACCGTTTCACTCAGATCTTCCACCTGCTCCGCAAGCTGTCGACGCAACCGGCGCGCCCGCTTGCGGGCCTGACGCGCCAGCCGTTCCGCCTGGCGGCGCGCCCGCTCGCTCAGAGGCGGTGGGGCAGGTTGCATGGCGATAGTCGCCAGACGACCGGCCAGCACGCCCACTCCCATAGCCAGCAACACCGCCACGGTAGGATTCTCAGCAATCCAGTCGCGCGCGCGTTGCGCAGCCGCCTGCGTATCCAGACGGGCCAACTGTTCCCGCAAACGCTGCAAGGCCTCGTTTAACTCCTGGCGCATTTTCTCATACGTATCGATCAGTTCCTGGCGCGTCGTTTCATCAGGCTCGCGCCGCCCCTCCTTGGCTTCGGGAGCGGAAGAAGCAGTCTGCGCGCGTTTTTTCTGCGTTACCACGGCTACCTCCTCCCAGTTTAGGGTTCACCTTCCAGAATTATCGCCGCCAGAGCACGCCCAGAAACACGCCCACAGCAAAAGCTATAGCCATGGCCATTCCCTGGTTTTCTTGCACCCACTGCTTCAGCGCCGCTATTCCTGAAGTGGATGTTTGCTCCAGCGCCTCCAGAGGAGTAGGGCGTTCCTGAGCGCCCGTCGTCTCCGCCTGCGGTTTCCGCACCTTATCAGCCTGCTCAACCATAGATCTCCTCCTGTTTTAAGATGAATCCGCTTTTTGCCCCAGCTTTGCTGTATTTTTCCTGAGAGAAGGCCGAACGTTCCAGTAGATAAGGGACAATTACAACATTGTTAACAGTAGCGCGTTGGTTCACCAACATAATTTTGACCACACGTTTTGCGTTGGTTAAGCGACGCGGGAAATAACCACACCGACCATGTTGCGCACTGCCGGGTGGCTCAGTTTTCTGAGCGTTCTATTGTCCGTACCGGTTATACTCTACGCCCAGCCGGCTCCACCGGGCCCAGAGGCTTCCTTTGCCCATGCGCTGGCCCTTCACAGCGATGGTTTTTACACGCAGGCAGCCCAGGCTTTTGCTCAATTTCGCAGCATTTATCCGAACGACACCCGCACGGCTGAGGCTCTTTTTTATGAAGCGGAGGCGCGTCTGGCTCTTGGCCAGACCGACGAGGCTGCCGCCCTGCTCCGTCTATTTGCTGCGCGCTATCCAACGCATCCGCTGGTCTACGAAGCTCAGCTTGCTCTGGGTAAGTACTTTTTCGACATGGGACAGTATGAGCAGGCGCGCCAGGCCTTCCGCCAGGCCCTGCGCCCCGGCGTGCCCGACGCGCAGGCCGCCCGCGCCCTGTTCTGGATGGCCGAAGCCGCTCAACGGCTGGCACGTCCGTCCGAAGCCATGGGCTACTATCGTCGGCTTGCCGACACCTACCCGCACACCCGTCTGGCACCACAGGCCCTGCTGGCACTCGCCTATACGCAAGTGGAAACAGGGGCCTACGACGAAGCTGCGCGCACGTTTGAAGTACTGGCCGCCCGCTACCCCAATGCTCCTGAAGCCCGACATCTGGGGCTGGCGCTGGCTCAGGTGTACTATGAATTAGGGGACTATCGCCGCACCATCGAAGAGGTAGAACGCCGGCTTCCCGATTTGCATGGCCAGGCACGCCAGCAAGCCTGGTTGCTCCTGGCTGAATCCTACAATCAGCTTCGCGATAGCGAAAATGCTATTGTCTACTACCGGCGGGTTCTGGAAAACCCGGCCAGCCCCTATTACCGCCAGGCGCTCTATGGTCTGGCCTGGAATTATTACTTCGAAGGAGTGTACCAGTGGGCCGCTGACCACTTCCAGCAGGTCCGCGAAGGACAGCGCGATACGCTGGCCATGAAGGCCACCTACTACGAAGCCGTCTGTCGAAAACTGGCCCACGAACCGCAGCAGGCCCTTGAGCTTTTCAAAACCGTAGTGCTCGAATGGCCCGACAGTCCCCTGGCGCCGCATGCCCAGTTTGAGCGGGCGCTTCTCCTGTACGAGATGCGTCGCTGGGAGGCAGCGCATGACGCCTTCGATTTTCTGGTGCGTACCTATGCCGACAGCGAGTTGTTAGGGGATGCGCTTCGCATGCGTGGCTACACGGCTATAGCGCTCGGCCGGTTTGATGAAGCGCTGGAAAGTTTCGACCGCGCGATCGCGCTGCAAGCTGCCTCGCCCCGGCTGCGCACTGAAATTGCTTTTCAAAAAGCCTGGCTGCATTACCGTCAGCAGAACTATGCGGCAGCCAGCAGCGCATTCATGGAGCTTTACCAGCAGGATCCACGCGGTCCGAAAGCAGGCGATGCGCTTTTCTGGGCGGCCGAAAGTTTCTATCAGTTGGATCAACTGGAACGCGCCGAGGCCCTCTTTCAGGAGTATCTGCGCCATTTTCCCAATGGTGCGCACGTCGAAGCAGCGCACTACGCGCTCGGTTGGGTCTATTTCCGACAGCAACGCTACGAAGCCGCGATCCAGTCCTTTCAGCGGTTTCTGCAGGCGTACCGTCGCGCTGACGAAGCCATTCCCTACCGGCTCGACGCGCTGCTTCGCCTGGCCGACAGTTACTACGCGCTCAAGCGTTATCCTGAAGCCATTCGCTATTACCAGCAGGCCGCTACCGAAGGAGCAAGCGATTATGCCCGCTATCAGATCGGACAGGCATACTATAACGCAGGGAACTATGAGGAAGCGCTGCGCACCTTTAACCAATTGCTTGCAGAGCATCCAGAGAGCACATGGCGCGAAGAAGCCCTCTACCAGATCGGCTACATCCATTTCCTGAATCAGGAGTACGATCAGGCCATCGCGGCCTATCGTCGTCTTATCGAACTGGCCCCCGACGACCCGCTGGCTGCTAAAGCCCAGTATGGCATTGGAGATGCCCTGTTCAATGCAGGCCGACTGGAAGCAGCCATCAACGCCTACAAACGCGTGCTGGAGCGCTACCCCCGGAGTCCGTTCGTCGCCGATGCGGCTACCAGCATTCACTTCGCGCTCATTGCAGCCGGCAAGGAGGCGCGAGCCGAAGCCCTGATCGACTCATTCGCCACGGCCTATCCGAACACGCGCATCGTGGATGAGCTGCGCTTCCGGCGAGCGGAAGCGCTCTACCGCAGCGGCCGCTCTGAAGAAGCCATGCAGGCTCTCGAAACCTTCGTGCGCGGTGATCATGCACCCGATCTCATGGGCGAGGCCCTGTACTATCTGGCCACGCTCTACATGGAACAGGAGCTGTATGATCAGGCCGAACGCACGCTGCAACAACTACTGGCTACCTACGCAGAACACCCACGCGTGCCCGAGGCCTGGCTGCTGCTAGGCGCGGCGCAGCTAAAACAGGAACGCTACGAAGCTGCCCTGCAGAGCTATCAACGGCTGGTAACGCTGGCTGCGCAACGCTCAGACTTGATGGCCCGTGCCTTCTATGGCCAGATCGTTGCCTTGCTGGAGCTCGGACGCCTGGACGAAGCGCGTCAGGTCCTGACGCAGGCGCAAACGCACTTTGCCGCAAATGCATTGCCACCTGTATTGCTGCTTGCGCACGCTCGGCTGGCTGACGCCGCGGGCCAATTCGACGAAGCCGAACGCCTGTACCGGAGGGTTGTTAGCCGCGCCCAGGACGAAACGGGAGCTGAGGCGCTCTATCGTCTCGGTGCGCTGCTGCTACGACGGGGCGATCCCCACCGGGCCATTGAAGAGCTGAGCCGACTGCCCACCCTCTTTCCGGGCTATGCCGAATGGCTGGCCCGAGGGTACCTGACGCAGGCTCGGGCTTTCCTCACTCTGGGTCAACGAGGAGAGGCTGCCCGACTCTATGAACTGGTTATTGCTGAATTTCCGAATACGTCGTTCGCCCGTATTGCCGCCCAGGAAAAAGCCACGCTGTAAACCATGCACCGCACGCTGGGTATGCTGTTGCTGGGTTGGATGGCCACTGCTTCGGCCGTAGCCCAGGTGTCTGATACGGCCCGGATTATGCTACCGGACCTGGCTCCGCGCGAAGTGGAGATTCGAGGTACGCTGGAAATCTCGTTTCCTTCCCTGCAACGTCAACCGCTCATTGGCTTTAATCCGCCTCCGCTGATTCCCCAGATTCCCCCGGATCGCCAGCCTTACGTGGAACCCTACCGTCAGGCCGCCGCTTCGCTGACCCCGGTATCCCTGCAGCGACCAGAGCCTCCTGCCATTGCCACAATAGGTCGCGGCAATCCAGCCCGGGGGCTTTTTGAAAGCACGCTGGGACGCTACCTGACCCGCTCGTTCAACGGTTTCCTGGAACATCCGCTTACCCATACGCTCACTGCTTATGGATCGCTGGTTTACACTGGAAGCAGTGGATTTCGGCCGTTTACCGAACGCCCCGAATTAGAAACTCCCTACGACTTGCTCGACCTTCAAGCAGGTTTTACCTACTTCGGACGGCTCCAGGCCAGCCTGGAGCTGGGCGGCACGTTCGACACTTATCGCCTGTACGGGCTGGTCCGCGATCTTCCCTACAGCGCCCCCCGACGGGAAATCCAGGCTGGCTACGCCCTGTTGCGCATAGCTCCCGCTGCCCAGGAAGACTTCGAAGGCTATCTGCAGCTTCGCCTGAGCAGTAATCGCTACGCAACGCTGTATCCAACGGGCTTTTTGGGTGGAAGCGCACCACCTTCGCCTGAAGTCGACCGCCGCGAGCAACGTCTGGACCTGCGCAGCACGCTACGTGCTCCTTTTGCTTCGGGGACTCTCCATTTTGATCTTCAGGGTCACCTGGCCACCCTTACTCCAGCAACCGCCGCTCAGGTGCGCTCGGTCGCTGTGGGCATCGCCTGGCAGTTTAATTTTTCACCCGCCCTGCACCTGACGGTGGGCAGTCGTGTGCTGGGTCTGCAAGCCGACCCTACCACAACCCGGGCGCTGTACCTGTCACCTGTACTGGAGCTGACTCTGTTCCCGGCCCCGGGCACGCGCCTGTACCTGCGCCAGCAACCCTCCTTGCAGGCCTATCGCCTGGACCTCCTGCTGCAGGAAACGCCTGTGCTGGACGACCAGGTGGTTCCTCAGCCTGCTCTGCGCAGCATCGACCTGGAAGTGGGCAGCGAGTTTTTCCTTGGAACCATCCGGTTGCAGACGGCGGCAGGATTCGTCCATGCGCCGCTGGAGCGTTACGTCTACCAGACCCGGCGATCCTTTCCGCCGATTGCTTCCGTAACGCGACTGAGCTATGCGAAGCAGCGTCACTGGTACCTCCGCGCCGGAGCCGCATTGACGTTGCCCTCCGGCCTGCAGGGAACCGTAAGCCTGCGCTATCAGCAGATACGCCTATCCGAAATCAATCAACGAACTCCCTATGAACCAACCTGGCAGGCGCTTGTGCTGCTCAGTTACCGGTTTGCGCAGCAACGCGGCTTCATTCAGTGGATGGGACGCTACGAAGGCGTGCGTTATGCTTCCTTAAACCGGCAGCAGCGACTATCGCCCTACCTGGATCTTGACCTACAAGCCAGCTATCAGCTTACGCCTTCGATTGGCCTGGTTGTTCGCCTGGAGAACCTGGCCCCTCGTCGCTACCGCACTCGCTGGCTCCATTATCCGGAGCCCTCTGCCGTCCTCAGCGCGGGTATGCGAATTCGCTGGTAGTCTTGGATTCTGTACAATTTTGGTTGTAGTTTTAGGAAACGAACGGTTAACGCGAGGCCCTATGGAAACGCCTACCCCGGAACAAGTAGCGCAAGCGCTGGCTGAGCTGGTGCAAGATGCGCTGATGCGCGGCGAGTCGGTACACGTTCCCGGTCTGGGAACCTTTTACGTGGACCATCGCAGCAGCACGACCGAGCGGCTGCCGGATGGACGGGTCGTGCTGCATCCACCGCGCGATCTGCCTGCCTTTACTCCTGAAACCTCCTGACCTACACCAACCCTGAACGGTCGCATGTCTGAGCCTCTGATTAATCAATTGGCCGAACGACTTGGTTGCGCTCCAGAAGCCGCCGAAGCGGCTCTGCGTCAGTTGGTTGCCCAGCTCCAGCAGCAACTGGAACAGGAAGGCCAGACTAGCTTGCCCGGGCTGGGCCATCTCATCCGGAGTGAAGAAGGGCTGCGGTTTGAACCAGACGCAGCGCTGGCCCAGGCCGTCAACCACCGTTTCGCCGGGTTGGAACCGGTTACCGTAGAGCCACCTGCAGCCCAGTCCTATCGCAAAACTGAGGTTATCCCGCCAGAAGAAAGTACCTCGGAAGAAGTTGCAGCCCCTACTTCTCCTTTTTATGAAGTAGAAGGCCCTGCCGAATCCCAGGAAACTCCGGCTGAAGAAGCCGCCCCTGAGGAACCTCCTCATGAAGCTGAAGCGCAACCTACCCCGTCTCCGGAAGTCACTTCGGAGGCCGAGCCCGAACCAACACCCACTGAAGCGGCACCCGAACCCCCTCCTGCTTCGCCTCCAGAACCGCCCCTGCGGCCTCCCCGTCCTCCTCGCATTCGGGTTGAAGAAGAGCGCCGTCGTGGTCTTCCAATATGGGTTCCTGCTGCGCTGCTGGTGGTGATGCTTGGCGCGGTGGCGGTCTGGTTCCTGCTGTTTTCTCGTCCATCAGAACCAGAAGTGCCCCCCCCAGCTCCTCCCCAGACTGAAACGGAAAGGCTGGCTCCCCCTGAAACGACTGTCGCCGCCCTGCCTCCTCCAGTCGATACGGCTGTGGCCGAACCCGAGACTCCGACTACGGAGGCACCTCCTGCCCGGCCTCCTACAGGAAGCTACGCACTGATTGTTGGTTCGGTGACAAGCCAGGCAGCCGCCGAGCGGCTGGCCGATCGTTATCGTCGCGCCCTGGCAAACCAGGATCTACCCGTAACGGTCGTGGCCACTCCAATGAACGGAACCACTCGGTACCGCGTGGCGGTTGGACGGTATGGTTCACCGGAGGAAGCGCTGGCGGCTAAACGTCAGCTTAGCAACGTGCTGCCTCCGGATGCCTGGGTGCTACGCCTACCTTCCACAATCCAATAACCGACGTCTGTTATGGTGCTGTTGCAAGCTGTCTCGCTGCCAGCCGATACGTTAAGCGCCCTGGCCCCACCTGCCTCATCCATGTCGCTGCTGGACATTCTGGTTCAGGGGGGGTGGGTTATGCTTCCCATCGGGCTCCTGTCGCTCCTTACCATCTATTTATTTGTCGAGCGGCTCATAACCCTGCAGCGGGCCCAGATTGACCCGCGTCAGATTATGGATCGCGTGCGCGACTACGTAGAGGCGGGCGACATTCGCGGTGCCCTGGCTTACTGTGAGGCGCAAGACAAGCCTATCACCCGCATTCTACGGCGGGGGCTGGAGCGCCTGGGGCGTCCGATTGCAGAGATCCGCGACGCGGTAGAGGCAGCCGGCAAGTATGAGGCCTTTGAGCTGGAAAAACGCATGGACATTCTGGCCAGCATCGCAGGCATTGCTCCAATGCTGGGCTTTCTCGGCACGGTTACCGGCATGATTGAAGCCTTCCAGCAGATCCAGAATCTGCAGGGTAACGTAAACCCCAGCGTGCTGGCTGGTGGCATCTGGGAAGCTCTGCTCACCACCGCTTTTGGTCTGGTGGTCGGGATTCTGGCCCTGTTTGGCCATAATTTTCTGCTGACGCGCATCAACCGCCTTGTTAACGACATGGAGCGGTCCGCAACCGATTTCATTGATCTATTGCAGGAGCCGGTACCACGCCCGCGCCGTCAACCTGAAACCCTCCTTTAAGTCTGCATCAGGCCATGCCCCTGAATTTCTCCACCTCGCGCAAGCCCCTGACCTCCTTTGCATTGGCCGGACTGGCCGATATTGTGCTGTTGCTGTTGATTTTCTTTCTGCTTACTTCCAGCTTCATTCCTCAGTTTGGCATTCGCGTCAACTTACCCCGCGTCGAGGCCGGAGCTCCTACCCAGGCCCGTTATGTGACAGTTGTGATTACGGAAGATGGCCGTTTTTACGTTGAGCAGCAGCAGGTCGCACGCGAAGACCTGCTGAGCACGCTTCGCACTGTTAAAGGTGACCGTAATACCCTGGTGCTCCGGGCCGACCGAAAAGCCACGGTGGAACAGTTTGCGTACGTGGCCAGCACAGCTAAAGCGCTCGGCATGACGATCTTGATGGCTACGGAGCGGCCCGACGTAAGTCCACGTCGCTGATCACGGCATAAACCATGATTCCCGATCCAGGGAGCGATACTGGATCGCTTCCGACAGGTGCTCCGGCCGAATTGTGGCGCTGCCGGCCAGGTCTGCGATGGTTCGGGCCACTTTCAGGATGCGATCATAGGCCCGGGCGCTTAATCCCAGTCGGTGAATGGCCATTTTCATAAGCTGCTGCCCTTCGGCGTCCAACGTGCAGTAACGGCGCACCAGACGCGCTGGCATCTGTGCGTTGCAATAAATCCCGGGCACGTCCTGAAACCGCGCAGCCTGTCGCTCTCGCGCGGCTACCACCCGAGCCCGAATGGATGCGGATGACTCTCCCTCCTGCTTGCGACTGAGCTCCTCAAAGGGCACAGGCGTCACTTCAATGTGCAGGTCAATACGGTCCAGCAGTGGTCCGCTGATTTTTGATAAATAGCGCTGCACCTGAGGAGGCGTGCACACGCAGGTGCGCCGCGGATCATTCAGATGCCCGCACGGACAGGGATTCATACTGGCCACCAGCATGAATCGCGCGGGATATTCGACCGTAAAACGCGCCCGGCTGATTGTAATTTGCCCCGACTCAAGCGGCTGGCGAAGCACTTCAAGAACCTGGCGTTTGAACTCGGGCAACTCATCCAGAAACAGTACGCCATTATGGGCCAGAGAAATTTCTCCCGGCATCGGATGTGCGCCTCCCCCGCAGAGCCCGGCATCCGAAATCGTATGATGCGGTGCACGGAAAGGCCGCCGGGCCACCAATCCTGCCCCATTCAACTTGCCACCTACCGAATGAATTTTAGTGGTTTCCAGCGCTTCCTCCGGGGTCATGGGCGGCAGGATCGTAGGTAATCGTTTAGCCAGCATTGTTTTACCGGCGCCCGGCGGCCCTACCATTAGCACGTTGTGTCCGCCGGCTGCTGCCACTTCCAGCGCCCGCTTAACATTTTCCTGTCCCCGCACCTCCGCAAAGTCCACCTCGTACGTCTGCGCTTCGGCAAACAGCAACTGGAGATCCTGTTGAAATGGCTTGCGCGGCGCTGCACCGGTCAACAGCTCTACGGCTTCCTGGAGTGAGGTAACCGGATACACGTCCAGTCCTTCCACCAGCGCCGCTTCTTCGGCGTTGTCTCGAGGCACAATGATACCTTTACGACCATCACGCCGGGCCTGCATGGCAATGGGCAGTACGCCTCGCACCGGCCGCACTTTGCCGTCCAGCGCCAGCTCCCCGACAATCACGAACGGATCTAAGGCTTCTGGACTCGGACTTCCTTCACCGGCCGCCAGCAATCCCAGCGCCATCGGCAGATCAAAGGCAGCTCCTTCCTTGCGCAGGTCCGCTGGTGCCAGATTCACGGTGATAACCCCGCGAGGTATCGGCAGCCCACTGTTACGCAGTGCCGCCTGAATGCGATCACGGCTTTCTCGCACCGCTCCGTCAGGCAACCCCACCACTGTGTAACGCGGCATGCCGGGCTCGATGTGCGTCTCAATCTCAACGGGAATGGCGTCGATCCCCAGCGTTGTGCTGCTCCAGACTCGGCTCAGCATGATAGAAATGTTTTTTCGAGATAAGACACCACGACCTATTTTTTGCAACATCTGATTTTTTTGAATAAACTTTTGCCGAAAAATTCAGCGCAATATCTGCAATCACCTTCGATGCCTGTACTTTTTAAGGGAATCGAACCCGTCACCTGCCAATGATCTACGGCATTACCGGCAATACGCAGAAAGAACAGCTCTGGGAGCCCGTTGCTTCGCTGGTTCGTTGGCTGGAGGCGCAGGGATTGGAGGCCCGCCTTCACCCGGCCGTAGCGCGCGGTCTGGTTGCACGCAAGCTGCTTTCCGATAGTAAAGCAGCAGCGCTGACCGCACATGATCTGGCGGCCGAAGTGGACGTGCTGCTCTCTTTTGGAGGCGATGGTACGTTGCTGCAGAGTGCTCATCTGGCAGGCCGCCGGGGTACCCCTGTGCTGGGCGTTAACATCGGCCGCATGGGCTTTCTGGCCGATGTAGAAGTTGAGCAGGTACGCGAGGCTATTCGCACCATTGAGGCGGGCGATTTCCACCTGGAAGCCCGCATGGTTCTCGAAGCCGAGCTGGAAGATGGATCCACCCCGGCCCTCCCCTGGGCTCTGAACGAATTTGTAATCGACCGCAGCGGGCTGGCGGGGCTGATCACCATTGAGGTCACCGTCGATGGCGTACCGCTGAATCGCTACTGGGCCGATGGACTCATCTTTGCTACGCCCACCGGTTCAACAGCCTACTCGCTGTCGGCAGGGGGGCCCATTGTTTCCCCGAACTGTGAAGTGGTAATCCTGACGCCTATTGCTCCGCATACGCTGACGCTGCGCCCTATAGTGCTGCCGGCTTCGGTCGAGATTGACGTGCGGGTGTACACAGGCGGCCAGCCATATGTGCTGGCTGCTGACGGCCACAGCCAGCTTATCCATCGCGAAGGCCAGCGCATCACGATCCGGAAAGCCCAGCACACCGTTAACCTGGTCAAACTGCCAGGCCGGCATTATTTTCAAACGCTACGCACCAAACTGATGTGGGGGGCGCGGTAAGCCGCAACGGACAGGAAAGGCGCGGTAGCAGCATGGGCAGGAAAGGGCGCCCTCTGGTCTTCTCCAGCAGAGGGTTTGCGCTCTTAATTGTCCATTGTGGTCGGACCTGATCGGAGCGCATGCTGCTCGCATGCAAACGCGGAAAAGATGCTTTCAAACCTTCGTGAAACCCGCACGCCTGCCCGACGTTTGTTGCTTCTGGTGCGGTAAGCAGTGTATATTTGGCCGCTGCAGAGGGTCAGGTAGCTCAGTTGGTAGAGCACGGGACTGAAAATCCCGGTGTCGGCGGTTCGATTCCGCCCCTGACCACTTGGACGTGGCAGCATAGCCTCACCATGTGGGTGAGGCTATGCTATTTTTGTTTACGCGATTTTATACTGTTTCAACACTTACTTTTCTAACTCTATCTACTCCCCCCTTATCGAGCGTTCAGTCAATTGCCGTCAGCGTTTGAAGTCAAAGTGCCCAACAAAAAATAGAATAGCTACCTGGTTAAACATCTACCGGGTATGCTATCTTATGTGCAGCAAACAATTCTCGCTGAAAAAGGGGCTGGGCGTATAGCCGTCCGCTTGATCATCGTTGATCCAACGTTCGCCGTCTACCAGATAGCGAAACTGATATGTGCCGGGCTTGAGCACAATCGTTTTACTCCAATATCCTTTATTCCGGTACAGGCGCATGCGATGGGCAGCCGGATCCCAGTTGTTAAAATCGCCTACGACAGCCACACTTTCGCGCGCAACCTCGGCTGGCAACTTGAAGGTTACGCTGATGCCGCGACGGGTTTGCTTTTTTTCGATCATGACGCTTCCTGATAAGTTGGAGAACGGCCTTCTGTTCAGGAGACGGATTATAAGATAGGGCATGCTTTCAAAAGTTGCCGCCCTGTCGGTTACCTTGCATGCTACAAGCGCTTTTCTAAAGAAAAGCTAAAATTTTCCCTTCCCCTCACCTATCCCGGTGCAGCATCATCACGACGGCAATCGTCTGCGCACCTGCTTAAAGAAAACGTCATCGCCCAGCAATTGCAATACCAGACCTTGTTCCAGGCGCGTTTGAGCCAGATGGTAAAGCACAGCCATAGGCACTTGCTCCATCAAGAGGACCACAATACGCACGCCCGAACGATCATGTCGCCGAGCATAAGCCGCCACACTGACCAGTCCCGGAAATAAGCCACTTTCGACCGCCAGTGTCTTCAGGTTAACCTGCAGGGTGTCAGGCAGGGGGCGTTCCAGATAGCGGCGCATGTTGCGCCCCCAGGTCGAGGTATCGGTCGCAATGCGTTGCAGCAGCAGGGCGTAGGCCTGCGCCGTCCCTCTGGGATAGGTCGCCTGCGCCCGGTCACGTTGGTCCCACAGACTGAGCCCGGATCCCTGCTGTTCAAACTGTTGCGCCAGAGTGCGATGCAGCATTGTATCGCGCACCACTTGCCGGGTTAATCTGTAGGGGGCCCTGCCGTATTGCTGCACCACTGGAAGGGCATGCCAGCTTAGAAACAACCCGAGCACAGGCAGCGGCGGTTCAAGGGCAGGTACGCCCAGTCGTTCTGGTAATTTCGACAGGGCAGACGGCCCCAGCCGCAGCAGCAGATAGTCGTGGGCAGCCGGGTCATTTCCTTGCAGCAAAAGGTGCATGACCTGCTCCAGGCGCAACGAATCGTCTGCTGCCAGGAGTGTCAGCGCATGCTGGTGGATCTGTGCGCCCAGCGACGGCAGCACGTACCGATCAAGTGTGCGGCGAGCTACCCGTTCCTCTGGATTCAGTTTTCCCTGTTGGACGGCTTGCACATATCCGGCCAGCAGCAGCAAACGTGGCAGTCCGGCGACGGGCCGCGCCACGTCTGCCTGAAAGTACAGCCCGGAATCTGGCGCCTCCAGGTCGAATGCTACCAGAGAAACCGTATGCGGCTGCCCGGCCAGGTAGTCAACCAGATCCTGGGGACTGCGTAGCGTTTCAGCCAGCGCGCGCCCTTCGCGCATGGCGCGCAGGTTTTCCAGCATAACGCTAAACGTATCCCGGTAGCGCAGTACAACAAAGGCGATCGCCAGCACGAGCAGTCCGCTGGCAATGAGCAGGTGCCGCTTCAGATTGATTCCGGTCATGCTGCTAAATCTACCATCGCTGCTGGCTAAAGTAAAAAAAGGGCGGCGGCATCAGAGGGCACCGCCGCCCTGATCTGTTCGCTCAGGCCGATTCCAGCTCTTCGGCCCGCAGCACCCGTGGATAGCGAATCTGCTCCACGAGCGTCTGCACCTCCTTCGGCGGAGGCGGCGTGCGCAGCGAGACCAGAATCGTCACGATAAAGTTCAGAATCATGCCAATCGTGCCCACACCCTGCGCATTGATGCCCAGGAAGGTGCTCAAAATAGGCTCTTCGAGCCCCAGCACCCGGTCGGCGCGCATCAGCACAATCAGCGTGAAGGTAAAGATCAGGCCGGTCAGCATGCCCGCGATGGCCCCTTCCTTGGTGCACCGTTTCCAGAACACGCCCAGCACAATAATCGGGAAGAAGCTGGAGCAAGCCAGCCCAAAGGCAAAGGCCACAACCTCCGCCACAAAGCCCGGTGGGAAGATGCCCAGCAGTCCAGCAATCACGACACCTACAAAGATCATGACCCGGGCAACTGTCAGCTTCACGTGATCGGGTGCGCTGGGGTTGATGATCTGGCCATAGATGTCATGCGCCATGGCCGAGCCGATGACCAGCAGCAGTCCCGAAGCGGTCGAAAGCGCTGCGGCCAGTCCACCGGCTGCCACTAATCCGACCACCCAGGCCGACAGGTTGGCGATTTCTGGCGTGGCCAGCACAATGATATCACGGTCAATGGTGCTGAGCAGCGCGGCTGCTGTCATGCCTTCGCTCCACTCGCTCGTGCGAATCAGCCCTGTTTGCGCCCAGTTCTGAACCCAGCTCAGGTCGAGCATGCCGGTCGGCCCCAGCTCACTAAACGCGTTCAGAATGTAGTAGCGTGCAAACATGGCCACGGCTGGCGCTGTCAGATACAGCAGTCCAATGAAGAACAGCGCCCAGAAAGCCGACCAGCGCGCGTCTACCACGCGCCGCACGGTGTAAAAGCGTACAATGACGTGCGGCAGGCCAGCCGTTCCTGTCATCAGCGCAAACGTCACGCAGAAGACGTTCAGCATGTCCCAGCTTCCCTTGAACGGCTGGCTGTAGAGGTTGCCAACGAGTTCATACTGAAGCTGGTCCAACTGAGGCAACACCTTTCCCAGCGCCAACTGGGGCAGCGGAATGCCCGTGAGCGTGTAGGCAATGGCGAAGGCCGGGATCAAGTAGGCGATGATCAGTACGGTATACTGGGCTACCTGGGTCCAGGTGATCCCTTTCATGCCGCCCAGCACGGCATAGAGCGAGACAATCGCCATTCCAATGATGACCCCCCAGACGATATCCACCTGCAGGAAACGGCTAAAGACCACGCCCACGCCGCGCATTTGCCCGGCCACGTACGTGAAGGAAACGAACAGGGCAGCAATAGCGGCTACCACACGGGCCGCATTGGAGTAGTAGCGCTCGCCGACAAAGTCGGGCACCGTAAACTTGCCAAACTTGCGCAGGAACGGTGCCAGCAGCACGGCCAGCAACACATAGCCTCCGGTCCATCCCATAAGGTAGACCGCTCCGTCATAGCCCATGAACGAAATCAGCCCGGCCATGGAGATAAAGCTGGCCGCACTCATCCAGTCGGCGGCAACGGCAGCGCCGTTCGCAATGCTGGGAATTCCCTGGCCAGCTACGTAAAAGCCGGCTGTGTCCTTTACGCGGCTCCAGATGGCGATTCCGATATAGACGGCGAATGTAATCGCCACCCAGAAGAAAGTCCAACCGATAATGCTCATGGCTCGTGTCTCCGGATTGGTTCAACGGGAGCCTTTCAGTGCGCCTGCGAAGGCGGTGCGGTCGTACCCGCCTCTTCCTCGACCCCTGCAGCTCGGTCCAGCTTGCTCATCATGATGGCGTAAGCCAGAATCAGCAGGATGAAAATCATGATGCTTCCCTGCTGCGCCATCCAGAACCCCATCGGGACGCCCGCAATTTTCAGCGTGTTGAGCGGCTCGACGAGGAAGATGCTGAGCACGTACCCGACGAAAAACCAGACAACCAGTAGCCAGGCGGTACGCTTGCGCACTTCCCGCCAGTACGTTTTGCGATCCATTTGCTCCATGGCTTCCTCCCCAGAGGTTGGTTAGAAAAACAGGAACACGGTGAAATTGCCTCGAACGTTCGTAACGGTCTCCGTATCGCCTATGGGTTTGTAGCGCGCGTCAAAGCGGCGGGCATAGGCCGCCGAGGTTATTTCCAGCTCAAAGGCAAAGCGAACCGCTCCGTGATTCAGGTTCAGGCGGGGCGCCAGCCGCCAGAGTTGTTTTATGTTCGGTCCACGCACGGCTGTAGCCATCACGGGTCCGTCCAGGTCCCCGTTGGCTCCCTGGTTGACGAGATAGCCCACGAACAGGCCCGGGGCGACCTGTCCGGTCCCATCAATGTCTATCCAGCCTGAGAGCACCTGCAGTGGTTTGAAGGCTCCGGCGTAGTAATCCCCCTGTCGCTGCGCACTGGGGGCATACACGTATCCGCCTGTCATCAGATGATCGGTCAGATCGCCGCCGTAGGTTACCTTGCCCCGCAGCATTGCATTTTTCCCTGCTAGCGTGAAGTAAGCTTGCGCGGCCCATGCAAAGAAGCGGTCGCCGGTTGCTACGGGCCGTAATGACTTCAGGTAGGTGCCGGCTCCTATAACACTGCCTCGCTGGCCGAGCAGTTGGAGATGCGCGTGCACCGCCGGCAGCGCGGCCATCTGCTGCTGCTTGACTCCGGAAATGCCATTAAAGCTAATGTCCCGGAACGCATCGCGCTGCCAGGCCAGGGCGCCGATGAAGCGAACGCCCTGTCCTTTCAGCGTAGCTCGAATCTGCGGCTGGCGGGCGAAAGGTTGGAAGGGAGCGCCGGTTGTCGTAGCTACCGTTCGTGGAAAAGCCGCCAGCGTAAACAGAGGGGACCACTCCTGGCCGAACAGCAGTTCAGCCTGATCCCAGATAAGCCGCACGAAGCCGCGCCGCAGGCGGAAGGTGCTTTCAAGCCCATTATTGGGCCCGAAGAAGTCGGCCTCAAAATAGCCTGTCACCTGCGCTCCCAGCGCCTGTGGGAGCTCCCCTATATTCAGCCGCAGGCGCGAAAAGAACACAAACGCCCCAAAGTTGTCCGTTTCTGTGGCCTCGGATCGGGGCAGCGGAAACAGGTGAAATTCTCCTTCGCGGGCCGCAGCTACCTGCCGCGTGTCGTACAGATACTCTGCTTTAATGAACCCGCTGAGTTTGAACGACTGGGCCCAGAGGGTCAGTGGGGTTGCCAGAAACACCAGAAGCAGGCTGAAACCCCGGCTTCTGCCTGGCGTACGATGTTTGAAGCGTCTCATGAGTCACCTCCTTGGTTTGGTTCTCGCGGGGAGGGACTCGTCTAAACGCACGGCGCTCCGCGGGTGGCCGCCCCCCTCCCCCATAGGGCGGCCACCAGGATGCGGAGTCCGTGCACCTACCTAACGGCGCCCGGTTCGACGGTTGGCGGCCTCGCAACCGGGCGCCGTTTTACGTGCCCCCTCAGCGGTTGAGCCGATTCTGCACCAGTTCCTCAACGACCGACGGATCGGCCAGTGTGGACGTATCCCCCAGGTCCTGGTATTCGTTCGCGGCAATCTTGCGCAGGATGCGGCGCATGATCTTACCGGAGCGCGTTTTGGGAAGCGCTGGGGTAAACTGCAGCAAATCAATCGTGAAAATGGGCCCCAGCACCTTCCGCACATGCTGAATCAATTCCTGGCGGAGCTGGTCACTTGCCGCATAGCCTGCTTTGAGCGTTACAAAGGCATAAATGCCCTGCCCTTTGATTTCGTGCGGATAGCCTACCACGGCTGCTTCGGCCACCGCCTCGTGCAGCACAAGCGCACTTTCGATTTCAGCCGTACCCAGTCGGTGGCCGGACACGTTAATCACGTCATCGACCCGGCCTACGATCCAGTAGTAGCCGTCCTCGTCCCGACGCGCTCCGTCTCCCGTAAAGTACTTGCCCGGGAAACGCGTGAAGTAGGTCTGCACAAATCGATCATGCGCCCTGTAGACGGTGCGCATCTGGCCTGGCCACGAGTCAAGAATGACCAGCATGCCATCGGCTGTGCCTTCCAAGATATTTCCGTCGTTGTCCACGATGGCCGGCTGCACCCCAAAGAACGGCAACGTAGCCGAACCCGGCTTGAGCGGCGTAGCACCGGGCAGTGGCGTGATCATAATTCCGCCCGTTTCGGTCTGCCACCAGGTGTCCACAATCGGGCAGCGCTCTTCGCCCACCACGCGGTAATACCAGAGCCAGGCTTCCGGATTGATCGGTTCTCCGACCGTTCCCAGCAACCGAAGCGACTTTCGACTTGTTTTTTTCACCCACTCATCTCCTTCGCGCATGAGCGCCCGAATAGCTGTGGGCGAAGTGTACAGAATGTTCACCTGGTACTTGTCCACCACCTGCCAGATGCGCGAGGGATCTGGATAGGTGGGCGTTCCTTCAAAAAGCACTTCCGTTACGCCATTGGCCAGGGGACCATAGACAATGTAGCTGTGCCCCGTGATCCAGCCAATGTCAGCTGCACACCAGTAGATGTCGCCCTCGTGATAGTCGAAGACAAACTGATGCGTGAGCGAAGCATAGACCAGATATCCACCGGTTGTATGCACCACGCCTTTCGGTTTACCGGTCGAGCCCGACGTGTAGAGGAAAAAGAGGGGGTCTTCCGCATCCATCACTTCGGGAGGGCACTCGGCCGAGACCGTCTGAATCTCTTCATGATACCACCGATCCCGGCCTTCCACCCAGTTGATGTCGCCCCCGGTGCGGCGCACCACCAGCACTGTCTTGACATCCGGGCAGCGTTCCAGCGCCTGGTCGGCATTGCGCTTCAGGGGCACGCGCCGTCCGGCCCGCAGCCCTTCGTCCGCTGTGATCAGGTAGGTGGCTTCGCCATCCAGGATGCGGTCAGCCAGGGAATCGGGGGAGAAACCGGCAAAGACCACCGAATGGATGGCCCCGATCCGCGCGCAGGCCAGCATCGCATAGATGGCCTCCGGGATCATGGGCAGATAGATCGTTACGCGGTCGCCTTTCTTGACGCCATGCTTTTTCAGCACGTTGGCCAGCCGGCAGACTTCTTCATAAAGCTGGCGGTACGTGATTGCCTTGCCCTCCTCATCCGGATTGTCCGGCTCCCAGTAGAAGGCCACCTGGTCGGCCCGTTTTTCCAGATGCCGGTCAATACAGTTGTACGCGGCATTTAGCTTGCCGCCCTCGAACCAGCGAATGTAGAGATTCGAGGGATCAAACGAGGTGTTTTTGACCGTATGAAACGGCTCGAACCAGGTAATGCGTTGCGCCTGCTCGCGCCAGAAGCCTTCGGGATCTTTAATGGAGCGCTCGTAAAGTTCCCGATACTGCTCCATTGAGCTGATGAAAGCCCTTTTGCGAAACGCTTCCGGTGGCTCGAAGACCAACCCGCGCCCCGAATAGGCTGCTGTAGCGTTGACCGGTTCCTGAACACCCATGGCTCCTTGCACTTTTTATTCCCGTAGAAGAATAAATAGCAATTTCATCCTGACTCCGCCGCCCTGCTCCCCTTGAAGGATCTGTGAGATGTAATAAAAAATTTTTGCAAGAAATGCAAGAGGGAATATTATATTCTTTTAAGGGAATATAATAGCTATGACCGCACTGCCGGCAATACCAGGCGAAGCCGGTGGCCGTCTGCCTCGCTCTGCACCCAGAGATCTGCCTCGTGCCAGGATAGCACTTCGGCAAGCGTGAGCGACAGGCCCTGCTCATCCAGCGACAGCGTCTGCGTCAGCCATCGCTGCAACCGCTCCGGCTGCAGGCGCCGTCCCTGCCATTGCAGCTCAATCCAGACCAGTCCATCACCCGTCGTAGCCGAAAGGGAACAGCTTGCGCCTGTTCTAACAAGCTGACGCAATTGTCGTCCCAGGCGCTCCCAGAGCTGGCGCCAGAGCCGACGGTCTGCCCGCACCATAATGAGCAGGTTATGGCCCGCTTCGATCTGCACGCTGAGCATCTGCTGCGCCAGAGCGTCTGCCATCATCTGAAGCAGCTCCCCGACTGCCATACACTCCAGCGGCCAGTGGGTCTGCACATACCGGGTATAGGCCGCAACCGTGGTCTCCAGCAGCCGGGTCAGCGCTTCTGTCTGCTCCAGAATGATGTGCTGAAACTGCGCGGCCAGGTCCGGGGCCATATCTGGATAGGCGGTGAGCGTCTCAATAGCAGCCCGAATGTTCGCCACCGGCCGGCGCAACCCTTCCAGCAATTGCCGCAACAGCAAGGGTTGCCAGTCGCTTGCCTGCGCATGGACCGGCTGAAGCTGCACGACAAAGCCTGCCGAGGCCAGCGGCCATGCCTGAACCGCCAGAAGCTGGCCCGTAGCGCCTCGGACGTGACACGCGGCCTCCCCAGGTGGCCAGGAAAGACCTGCCAGCAACGCCGGTAGGCTACAGTCTGACAGATCTGCTACCGGTACAGCCAGCCACTGCCGGGCTCTCTGATTCGCCCACGCTACCCTTCCTTCCGCATCACAAATAACCACCCCTACCGGCAGGGCCTCCAGGGCAGCTGCCAGTCTATCTGTTTCAGGTGTTTTCAAGGCTTCCCTGCTTCGCCAGATCGGTTCAACAGGTGATGCACCGTATGCATGACGTCGCGAATGGCAAACGGCTTGACAATGTAGGCATCGGCACCAACAGCCCGCCCTTTCTCCAGGTCAGCCTCTCGTCCCCGCGCTGTTACCAACACCACCTTAATGGCCTTTTTATCCGACCGCGCTTTCAGCCGCTGGCATACTTCAAAGCCACTCATGCCCGGCAGCATGACGTCCAGCAATACCAGATCGGGTGGCGTCTTCCGACAGGCTTCCAGGGCAGCTTCACCGTCTTCGACTACCTCCACCCGATAGCCTTCTTGCTCCATCAAAAAGCGCAGAGACAGCGCGATGCTGGGCTCGTCTTCGACAATCAACACATAGGGCGTCCGGCTTGTCGTCATCGTCCGTTAAATATCCAGCTTGGAAGTATCTTGCAGGCGTTGGGGCGTACCGTCAGATTCCGGCAAACGCGGCAACGTAAACGAAAACGTGGCACCCGCGCCCGGTTCGCTTTCCACCCAGATGCGGCCATGGTGATACTGCACAATGCGCTGCGCAATGGCCAGGCCCAGCCCTGTTCCTGGTGGACGCTTGCCCGCACTCGTGTGCACCTGCCGGAATTTATCAAAAATCGTTGCCTGATCCTCCGGTGCAATGCCCGGTCCATTATCTTCTACGTCTACCTGCACGCGGTCTGGCTCCACAGTCAGCCGAACAGCAATCCGCCCCTCCTCTGGATTGCAGAATTTAACCGCATTTGATAGCAAGTTCAGCACCACCTGCACCAACTGGTCACGGTCGCCCAGCACGTAGCAGGGGGTCTCCGGCACCGAAACCCTCAGGGTAATCCTGTTGAATTGCACGTGCGGCTGAATTGCCTCGACCGCTTCCTCAATCACCTCCTGCATGCGCACCGGCTCCAGATTCAGCTCCATCACACCCGACTCCAGCTTTTGCAACGTCAGCACCTGATTGATCAACCGCGTTAGCCGCTCCGCTTCTTTGATGATAATTCCCAGAAACTCCTGCCGCTGCGCTTCGGGCAACCCTGGATTGGCATGCATAATCTCACTGAAGGCCCGAATCGACGTCAGCGGCGTGCGCAGCTCATGCGTAATGGTGGAAATGAACTCATCTTTGAGTCGGTCCAGCTCTTTCAGGCGTTCATTGGCTTCCTGCAACTCCTTCGTGGCCCGTTCCAGCTCAGCCGACTTACGCTCCAGTTCATGGCTATAGGCGATAACTTGTTGCGTCTCGTCCAGAATGTCCATCACTTCGCGCAGGCTTAGCGGCTCTTCTTTCACCACCGAGGCAATCAGCACCCGGGCCGACGCTGATCCAATCGCACCGGCCAGCAGGCGCTCAGCGTGCTGCACCACCTCGGCCGTAGCCGTCACCGTATTGGCCCCCTGCGCCAGCACCGGCCGCAGCGCCTCATCAGCCTGCCGCTTCCCCAGAAACCGGCGCAGCAACTGCTGCAAATCGGCCACGTAGGCCGTTCCCCGCCAGGTAGCCTCGCCGGGACGCCCGGACAACCGGAACACGTCCACAAAAGCCCGCGCCTGCAGCAGCTCTTCTACCCGCTGCTGCGTAAATAACGATACGCCTACATACAGGCCTACGTTGAAAAGCAAACTCCAGAACAGGGCATGCGCAATCGGATCAAACCCTTCCAGCCCAAAAAGCTGGTACGGACGAAGCCAGCCGATTCCCCAGGGCCCTTCTTCAATGAAAGACACCGGCAGCAGCCCGGCATCGACCAGAGAGGGCAGCGGCAGCGTATAGCCCCAGATCAGAAAACCGGCCAGCAGGCCGCAGAGTGCCCCGGCACGCGTTCCGCGACGCCAGTACATTCCTCCCAGGATCGCCGGAGCAAACTGCGCCACTGCCGCAAAGGAAATCAACCCAATGGATACCAGGGCGTAAGCATGCGCAATGACGTGAAAGTACAGGTAGCTCAGCACCAGTACCAGCACAATTCCTCCGCGACGAATACCCAGTAGCAACCCGGTAAGCCGCCCACGCTGCGCCAACCGCAAAAACCGGATCCGCAGTAGAATGGGCATGATCAGATCATTGCTGATCATGGTGCTGAGCGCTACCGTGGCCACAATAACCATGCTGGTAGCGGCCGAAAACCCGCCGATGAACGCCAGCAGTGCCAGCAGCTCCTGTCCATGAGCCAGCGGCAGCGCCAGTACAAACATATCGGCATCAACCTGCCCCCCGGGAAATGCCATTAGACCGGCCAGGGCAATAGGCAACACAAACAGATTAATAAGCCACAGGTACAGGGGAAACAACCAGATCGCTTTACGAAGATGCCGTTCGTCTACATTTTCAACTACGGCCACCTGAAACTGGCGCGGCAGAAACAGAATCGCCAGCATGGCCAGAAGCGTCATCCAGAACCACTGGCCGTAGGCACCCGGGCCCAGCGCCTCTTCCATGGTCAGCAATCGCCGAAGCTCCGGACGTGCCAGCGCATGGCCAAATAGATCGGCCGGTCCATTGTACAGGCCAAAGGTTACAAACAGGCCCACCGCCACAAAGGCCGGGAGCTTGACCAGCGATTCAAAGGCTATGGCCGCCACCAGTCCTTCATGCCGCTCCGTCGCATCCAGATGTCGCGTCCCGAACAGAATGGAAAACAGCGCCAGCGCCAACGTTACGTAAAGCGCCGTATCATCCAGAAAACTTTCGGTAGGAGCGGGCATAGGACGCCCGCTCAACACCTGGAAGCTTACCGAAATGGCTTTGAGTTGCAGCGCAATGTAAGGGACCCCGCCCGTTACAGCGATCACAGTAACCAGGGCGGCCAGTCCGCTACTTTTGCCATACCGAGAGGCAATAAAGTCGGCAATAGAGGTGATGCGATAGACCTTGCTGATGCGTATCATCTTTCGCAGCACCATCCACCACAGCACGGCCGTCAGCGTAGGCCCCAGATAAATCGGGAGATAGCCTACGCCACTGCTGGCTGCACGCCCCACACTTCCGTAAAAGGTCCAGGCCGTGCAGTAAACAGCCAGCGAAAGCGCATAGATGTACGGGCTACTGATAATGCTTCGCCCCTGCTCGGCGCGCCGGTCGCCATAAGTAGCAATGGCGAACAGCAGCCCGATGTACAGCAGCGCAAGGAGAAAAATGTAGCCGCCCGGCAGCATGGCTCAGGGATTCTCTTCGGTAGGCGGCGACCGCCGCCCTTCCATCAGCCATACAAGCAGCCCGATGATCACCCCCCATGTACCGTAAAGGTACAGGTAGAGCACAGGAACCCCGAGCACCAGGTGATCCTGGCTAAAGAGCGAAAGCAGGGGAAAATTCATCAGCAGCAGGCCCAGTACAAACAGGGCTACAAGGCGCGCGCGGGTCATGATTGCTTGATGGCTCCGTCTACGCGAGCTTCTACGCTTCGGCACAGCAGCAGAAACAGGCCCGCCAGCGAGGGGTCGGCAAGGCGGTAGTGCACGTGCACCCCTTCCCGCCGCCGATGCACCAGCCCTTCACGGGCCAGTTGATTTAGATGCTTGCTCACGCTGGGCTGCCGAACCCCCAGAGCATCTACCATTTCCTGCACGCTCAGCTCACCTCGGGTGCGCAGCAAGTTCAGCAACCGTAGCCGAACCGGATCGCCCAGCACCCGTAACCGACGAACTACCGGTTCTAGCAGCGCTTCCGGTACCAGTGGAGCCTGCTCTGCCACCATGATCAGGGGACTTCCTTTCCTACTTGCAACAAATATTTGTTTCTATCTTACAGCGGAACAGGCCGAAAATCAAATGCGGCGGCATGATGCCGTTTTCTCGCCGCTTCTGGAAAACTTACGTTGTCCTGGCCCTGCTGGGGCTATCGCTGCTGGCTGCCCCCAACGTGATCTGGTGGCTGAGCGCAACACCATCAGAGCGGACCTGGCTGCTTTCGCGCTATCCTTTCCTGTTGGTACTGGTGGTGCTCGTCCTGGGAGGCATCTATGCCCTCTGGCTCCATGTGTATCAGACGCATGTGCGCCCCATCAAGCAGCTTACAGACGCATTGCATCAGGTCCTGGCCGGCCATCCGCTTCCTCCCCTTACGCCGGCAACGACGCCTGAACTTAAACAATTGCAGGAGGCTGTGGAGGAACTGGCCCGCCGCCATCGCTTTCAGCCGTCCGCCTCTTCTTCCAGCTACGCCCACCATGAACGCAAGGTGCTGGCCTCCTTACTGGGAGACCTGCCCGAAGCCGTCCTGGTATGCCGAGCATCCGGTCAAATCCTCCTCTACAACGAAGCAGCCCGCCGCCTGCTGGAATCACCTGAGCAGCCGGGGACCATTGGCCTGGGGCGCTCGATCTTTCACTGCCTCGACCGTGAGCTCATCGCCTTTGTTCTGGACGAGCTGGCTTATCAAATCCGTCGTCCGCAGCCTCACCCTGCGGTGCATTTTGCTACCTTTTTGCCATCTGGCCACTTCGTGCAGGGGCGCGCAACTCCAATTCAGGACCCAGTCCATCGGCTCGATACCTTTGTGCTGCTGCTGCGTCCGCTGACGCCCGCCTCCCGTCCGCTTGAAACCATCCGCGGCGTTGACCTGCTGCAAGCCTTACGCAGGCGCTTGGCCCAGGAAGCTGGCGTTTCGCTGCAGCTCAAGGGAGCTGCCCATGCGGCCTGGATGCGCGTATGCTTGCCCGATGCCTTTGAGCTGCTCTATCAACTGGTCTATCAATTGCATCAAGAAACGTCCTGCACGCAGCTAAGCGCCCGCATTGCGTCAGACAACGCGCAGGTACACCTGTGGCTTCAGCCGCTTGATGGGAGTTTTCTCCACCCCAAACGGGTGATGGATTATGTCCAGGCCGATTCGTTTCAGACCCTGCTGCAAACCCACCAGGCCACCTTGCAGGTTGAGGACAAGACCCTGCATCTGGTCTTCCCGGCTGCTGCTCCTTCACATGCAGGTGCAGCGCGTGCCCTGTTGGCCGGTCCGCTGATTATCAACCGCCCCATTTACGCCGACTTTTCGTTGCTAGAAACCCCGGCAACGACGCCGCTTGACGACCGGCCCCTGCGCAGCCTGCTCTACACCGTCTTTGACACCGAAACAACAGGCCTGCACCCGGAGCAGGGGGATGAAATCGTTGCCATTGGCGCTGTGCGCATTGTGGGCGGCCGCATTCGCCGCGAAGAAACCTTTGACCAACTGGTTAATCCGCGTCGTCCCCTTTCGCTGAACGCGGTGCGCGTGCACGGCATCCAACCGGCTTTGCTGCAGGACAAGCCTTCTATTGAAGAGGTGCTGCCTCGATTTTATCGCTTTGCTCAGGACACGGTGTTGGTCGGGCATAACGTAGCCTTTGATTTACGATTCATTCGCGAGAAAGAAAAGACGTTAGCCATACGCTTTGAGCAACCGGTGCTCGACACCATGCTGCTGGCAGCCGTGGTCGATCCGGAACGCCAGCACTACGGGCTCGATGAACTGGCGGCCACCTTTGGGATTGAGCCCATCGGGCGCCACTCTGCTCTGGGAGATGCCCTGATTACGGCCGAGCTTTTCCTGCGGCTGCTGCCGCTGCTTGAGCAGCGCGGCATTCACACGTTGCGCCAGGCGCGCGCCGTCTCTCAGCAAACGCGCCTGGCCCGCACGCGTTATGGACGCATTTCCTGAAGAGGCGGCGCTGGCGCGTTCCACGCTATCTGCGCGGCCCCTGCTTCTCGATCCTGCTGGATACGTCGCATGAGTTCATCGGTAGCATTGGCGTAATCCCGTGCGCCGCGGGCGTGCGGCTCCCGCGTAAACACTGTAGAGCCGTCTTCGAACGAACGAGCCAGCGAGGCGCTGGTGCGGATAACTGTCTCCAGCACGCGATCCCCATAGCGCCGCCGCAGATAACGCCGGTAGAGCAGATGGGCCCGTTTACGGGCATCTACCTGGGTAAAGAGAAAAAGGGGTGGGAAAAGCGTCGGGTTCAGCTTTTTGCGCACCAGTTGTACGGTCTGGGCCGTCTGCTCAGCGCCAAGCACGGGCTGATATTCAGGCGTTACCGGCACAAGCACATGCTGGCTGGCGACCAGAGCGTTCAAACTGTAAACCGTAATAGCAGCCGCCGTGTCAAAAATGACCACATCATAATCCAGCCCGCTCTGCTCCAATGCCTCTTTGGTCCAGAGCACATCGGTGGGCCGGTTGAGCTGACGCATCACGCGCGTCATAGCCGTTGAGGAGGGAAGCAGATCGAATCCCCCTACCGAATGGCGACGTACCTCTCGCAACGAAATCGACGGATTGAAGAGGGCGAGCACCGAATCCTCTTCAGGGGGTTCGGGGACCCCCATGACCCGCGTCAGAAATCCCTGAGGATCTAGATCAATGACCAGCACGCGACGACCGCTGAGCCCCAGCGCCGCCGCCAGATGAATCGCTGTTGTGGTTTTGCCGGTACCTCCTTTATGATTGCAGACGGTCAGGGTTATCATGCGCGATCAGTTCACTGACATTGCTTAGATCATGCAAATTAGGCTTCAGGCCTGGCCCTGTCAAATACCGCACCGTCCCCTCTGGGGCTTTGCTCTGCTCAGCGGCATGCTCCTGGGGCTCAGTTTTCCCCCTGTGCCAGTGCCCGGGCTGGTGCTCAGCGCATTGGTGCCGCTTCTGCTTGCCCTGGAACGGGTGCGCACGCCCGTGCAGGCCCTGCAGGCAGGCATGATAACCACGTTGGTCTGGGTCGGTCTGGCGCTGCACTGGACGCTCAAGCATGCCATAGCCGCGGCAGCTTTTGCCGCTGCAGTTGGTCTGATCTGCCTGGCATTGCTCATGGCAGGGCCTGCGGCGATAGCAACAGCAGTTCGGCTGCGCCGAGGACAGCCGGTTGCCCTGGCGGCCTTTGTGCTGAGCTGGGCGGCACTCGAAGCCCTGCTTACCTATGGCCCCCTCCCTTTTCCCTGGCTCCAGCTTGGCTACGCCACGCTGCCCTTGCCCTTGCTGGATGGACTGATCGCTGCGGTGGGTACGCCTGGCCTGTCGCTCTGGGTGCTGGGCACCAATGTTCTGGTCTACGCCCTGCTGCGCATGCGTCGCCTGCTAAGCATGGGCCTGCTGCTGGGATGGCTGGTGCTCCCTTTGCTATTTCCCGGCCCTTCTCGGCCTGCTCGACCTCCAGTGGTGCCGCTACTGGTCGTGCAACATGGCATTCCAGCTCCTGCCTGGGACGAGATGCCAGGACCCGACCGGCTGGCTCACCTGCTGCATCTGACCGAATCGGCACTGGACACTGCCTCCGTGCAACCGCTTTTGATCCTCTGGCCCGAAACTGCCTTGCCTGACACGACCCTACTTGGCCGGCTCCGCAACTGGGTTGCCCGGACCCAGCTTCCCTTGCTGACCGGCGCCATTGTACCGACTCATAGTCCCGCGTCTCGCTTTGCGTACACTAACAGCGCTTTGCTGTTGGTGCCAGATGCTCCTGTTGCGCGCTATGATAAGCAGCGGCTTGTGCCCTTTGCCGAGCAAGTGCCGCTGGTTGATATCTTTCCAACCCTGCAGGTACTGGCCGTACCTGCCGGGGGAGTAGCCGGCTATCAGCCCGGCCAGGCACCGGCCCGTTTTCGGGTAGGTCCCCTTCGTCCGGGCGTACTTATCTGCTTTGAGAGCTTTTTCGGGAACCTTGCCCGTCGCTCGGCCGAAGAAGGGGCAAACCTGCTGGTAGTGCTCACGCAGGATGGATGGTGGGGGCGCGGTCCGGTCTACTGGCAGCATGTACAGGCTGCCCGCCTGCGCGCTATTGAAACGGGCCGTGCGGTCGTGCAAGTAGGCGCCGATGGCCTGACAGCCCTGGTGCTTCCTTCGGGACGCATAAGGCACTCCCTCCCCCTGCACCAGGCGGCTGCCCGTTTGATCCAGGTTCCCCTTTACGCGCAGGTTACCCCCCTGGTAAAAACCGGCGACTGGCTGACGCCCACCCTCCTGCTGAGCTTACTACTGCTGTTCGGGTGGACTTTCTTACCAAAACGGCGATGAAACTACGCGTTCCTCTTATTCTCGCTTCGCGGTCACCACGGCGCCGGAAGCTGCTTGCGCAGCTCGGACTCGACTTTGAGGTGCACCCGAGCGATCTGGACGAAAACGCTACAAATCACCGATTGCCCGAGCAACTGGTGGAACAACTGGCGCTGGAAAAGGCGCGCACCGTGGCAGCCCGTTTTCCAGAGGCCCTCACGCTGGGTGCCGATACCATTGTCGTGCTTGATGGCATGGTACTTAACAAGCCCGCCGACGAAGCCGAAGCGCGCGCTATGTTGCGCCGCCTGAGCGGCCGTACGCATACGGTCTACACCGGCGTTGCCCTGGTGCATCCCGCCAGCCAGCGCGAACTGGTAGATTACGAAGCCACGCACGTAACATTCGCTCCCTTGAGTGACGCCGAAATCGACGCCTATGTAGCCACTGGCTCCCCCCTTGACAAAGCCGGTGCCTATGGCATTCAGGATGACTATGGCGCCGTCTTCATTCGCCGCATTGAAGGCGACTACTACAACGTAGTAGGGCTGCCCCTACATCGTCTCTACCGGATGCTCCGCAACCATTTTGCAGACCTGATTGAAGACTGACCCATGCCGGCTCCCATTCGGGTGCTACTCATCCAGGCACGCCGCCTTCCTGAAATCGAGCGGCAGGAACAGCGGTGTTTTCTGGAATGTGGTCGCCTGCATCCGACCCAGCTTCGCTGCGTAAACGTCACGCGCGACATGCTGCGCATCGAGTTGCTCGACCACATCGACGCCGTGCTGATTGGGGGATCCGGTGAATTTTCAGCCGTCGAGCAGTATCCATGGACGGAGGCGCTCCAGCATCTCCTGCGCGCCGCGGCCGACCGTAAGCTGCCGATGTTTGGATCGTGCTGGGGCCATCAAATGCTGGCCGTTACCTTTGGGGGTCAGGTCGTGCGCGACCCGGCACATGCCGAGTTTGGCGTTGGCGAAGTCCATCTAACCCGGGCAGGACACCAGGATCCGGTCTTCGGCCACTTACCCTCGCGTTTTTATGTAAGCATGGGCCACCGCGACCGTGTCGTTACACTTCCTCCCGGCGGCATTGAACTGGCCCGCAATACCCAGCCGTTTCAGGCGTTCCGACTGAAAGACCGACCGGTTTACGGCACGCAGTTTCACAGCGAATTGAACGCGTCCCGCCTCCGCAAACGCCTTCAGGCGTACCACAATCTGTACCTTGACGTGCTGGGCGCTGAAGGCTTGCGCTGCGCTATGCAGACCGAGACAACTCCCACCGTGGATAACCTGATTTATCACTTTTTGCAGACCTACGCAACCCCCTGCTGACAATGGGCGACACAGACAACAGGGTAGAAGGCAAACCCTCCTCCAAACCACTGATAGCTATGCCTGACGTGCAGGAACAAACGCGTACCTCTGAACAGGTCTTCGATGGCTGCCTGCTTAAGGTTTATCGGGACGAAGTAACCCTGCCAGACGGCCGCCATTCGGTTCGCGAATGGATCAATCATCCGGGCGCTTCTGCCGTTGTGCCGCTGTTTCCAGACGGAACCACCGTACTGGTGCGTCAATTTCGCTACCCACCTCGTCGCTTCTTTCTGGAAGTCCCGGCCGGCAAGTTAGACCGCCCGGGCGAAGATCCGGAAGCGGTAGCGCGCCGTGAATTAGAAGAAGAAACGGGCTGGCGCGCTCGCACGCTCATTTATCTGGCTTCGCTTTACCCCTGCATTGGCTACAGCAACGAGATCATCCATTTTTTCCTGGCACGCGATCTGGAACCAGGCCGGCAGCAACTGGCCGAGGGAGAGTGGCTGGACGTCGTACGCATGCCGCTAAAAGAGGCGATTCAGAAAGCGCGGCAGGGGGAAATTGCCGATATGAAATCAACAACAGCCCTGCTGCTCGCTGATGCTTTTCTTCAAAAAAACGGCAAGGTTGTTGGATAATCTGCAGAAGCTACCGTATCTTTGCTAGACCATTTTTCACGACGCAATATGCGCGTACGCTTATGTTTACGTTTTTGATTATTCTAATTACGCTAATAGCAATCCTGCTGGTGCTGGTCGTACTGCTGCAGAGTGGACGCGGGGGCGGGCTGGCTGGTATTGCTGCAGGAGGTGCGCAGCAGGTGCTGGGTGCCCGCCAGGCTCCCGACATTCTGGAAAAAACTACCTGGACGCTGGCTGTCCTCTTTATTGTGCTGTGCATTCTGACGAACTTTACGATCGACACGACCGAGCGCCGCGAAAGCATCATTCAGCAGCGGGCGCAGCAAGAACGGGTCCAGCCTACGTTGCCTCCGGCTGAACAGCCAGCCGTGCCTCCTGCTGAAGCGCCTGCGCCTTCAGGCAACCAGCAGAATGAACAGAACTGAGTTAAGCGAACCGTAGCTTCAGAAAAAGGCGAGGGGCTGTTCCGGTAGGAACAGCCCCTCATCTTTTGAAGATGGCGGCGTGCGCTGGCCTGTAAGCCGAATTCTGTCTGCCCGGAGCGACAGCCGCCATGCCGCTTTCCGGGGAGACCATCATTTATCTGGGACTGCCGTCACCGACAGCCTCAAGCGGCCTACCCGCGCCGCCGCATCGTCCGGCAGACGATGCCTTTCGGCGGGCCACCTTATCCACCACGTGGGTGGTGCGGCGCTGCTTGGCCTTGCACCCCCCGGGGTTTGCCAGCCGCCGCTGTTACCAGCGACGCTGGTGGGCTCTTACCCCACCCTTTCACCCATTGCCTGCGTCCCACCAACGGCGGGACCATCGGCCGGTCTGCTTTCTGTGGCACTTTCCGTCACTGCCCGGTTACCCGAGCAGTGCCCTCCTGTTAGGAGGCGGGGCGCCCTGTGGTGTTCGGACTTTCCTCGCCGCCGCGCGCTTCAAAAGAGCGGGCGACGCGATGGTCCGGCCAGCGCACCGCTGTCATTAATGCATAACGGAATTAAGAAGATCCCGAATTCCCGTTTGCAAAGCCCAGCTCCTGACTCACTTCCTGGAACAGCTCGCTATCCACGATGATGCGCCCTGTATGCTCACAGGCAATGATGCGCTTGCGCTGCCGGATCTCCACCTGTTGCTGCGGAGGTACGGCATAGCCGGCGGCTGCGCCACGCTCCAGCGGCACCACCGCCCGGCCATCCCGATAGCGAGCCCGCAACCGCCTGTAAGCGCGCAGGTAGCGCGGCTCGACTGCCTTTTCCGCTTCAGCCCGCTTAGCCTGCAGCGCTTCCATCTCGTGCTTGGTATCCTCCAACACTTCTTGCAACTCGGCTCGCTTGCTTTTCAGTAACTCCTCCAGCTCTTTCATCCGCACCTCTGCCTCCTGAATCGCTGCAGTGCGTTCTTCCGAAAGCCGCTCCAATTCTTCCAGGCGGGCTCTGGCTGCTTCGATGCGCTGGCGCTGCGCTTCAATTTCTTTAGTCAGCGCATCGTACTCTCGGTTGTTGCGCACGTGGAGCTGCTGCTCTTCGTAGCGTTTGATCAGCATCTCGGCTTCTTCAATGTCCAGCCGAGCCCGCCGACGCTCAACCTCATACTCTTTAAGTTCTCGCTTGTACTTTTCCAGACGCGTCTCCAGCCCGGCCTGCTCATCTTCCAGGTCCCGGATTTCATCGGGCAAATCACCCCGCAACTTCTCCAATTGATCAATCCGGGTGTCGATCAATTGCAGCCGAACCAGCGCCCGCAATTGCTCGGCAATGGTGGCCGACTCCTGCATCGTGGTGGGCATAAGCGATCTCCAGGCTTAGTGGCTCTGTTACCCTGTCTGGTAAGAAACGCTGGCGCCAAGCTAAAGTTTGGTGGACTTTACGCAAACTTCTTGCTCACGTTGGTCGCAATAAAGGTGCGCACGGGCGAAGTGCGCACGGTAGTGCGTCGCCACTCAACGGCCGGAAAGTGTTGTTGCAGCCAATGCTGCAACAGCGTTTCCGTCAGCGCTTCGGTTTCGTAGTGGCCGGCATCAATCAAGGCCATGCGCGGACGCCCTTCGTTGTCCAGCACTTCAAAAAAGCGATGGTAGCTCAGATCAGCGGTTACGTACGCATCGGCTCCGGCTGCCAGCGCGCGACCGATCAGATCCGCGCCCGCTCCTCCGCAGACTGCTACCTTCTGGACAGGCGCCTCCGGATCGCCAACGTACCGCAGACTTTCAGCATGCAGCCGCTCCGCAACGCGACGCAGAAAATCACGCAGCGGCTCCGGTTTATCAAGCTGTCCAATAGCGCCCAGGCCAGCGCGCGTATACGGTTGCTCAACGGGATATACGTCGTAGGCTACCTCCTCGTAGGGATGGGCCGCCCGCATGGCTGCTACCACCCGGGGTAGGTCCCAGCGGGCCACTTCCACTTCCAGGCGGAATTCCTCGGCCGACTCCAGCTTGCCGGGCTCCCCAATAAACGGCCGCGCCATATCCCCGGGTCGAAAATAGCCGGTCCCTGGCGCAGCAAACGCACACGCTTCGTAGTTGCCGATGCGTCCGGCTCCTGCCCGGGCCAACGCCTCACGCACCTGGTCGAAATGGGACGCGGGGACAAAGGTCACCAGCTTGTACAGCGCCTGCTCCATTTTTGCCAGGAATTGTACCTCCTGCAGCCCCAGATGCGTAGCCAGCGCAAACGATACGCCGCCGGGCGCTGCATCCAGGTTGGTGTGGATGCTATACAACGCAATGCCCGAGGCGGCCAGCCGAAGCGCCAGCGCCGAAACCATGCTGCCTGGCGTTAGCTGGCGAAGTGGTCGAAATAGCAAAGGATGATGGGTGATGATAAGATCGGCCTTCACAGCGCGAGCCTCCTCCAGCACAGGCGGCGTCAGATCAAGCGCCAGCAAGGCCCGCTGTACGGTTTGTTCCGGATCGCCCACCTGCAGCCCGACATTGTCGTAAGATTGGGCAGAGCCCGGCGGTGCCCAGGCTTCCAGCGCTTCTGCAATTTCACGAATAGTCGGATAGACCTTCGTCATAGTCCTCTGTGGTCTGTCGTTTACAGCGTGCAGCTTGTTTGCCAGGTTCCGCGGTCAGGTTCCGTTCGGTGCCGTCTCTTGGGCAGACTGCATGCCTTCGGTTTCATCGACGCGAGCCAGCAGCACCATTCCTGCTCCAAAAAACAGGAGCACCGTGCTGACGCCCACCCGCTGACTTCCCGTCCAGTCGGTAACCAGTCCCAGCAGTAACGGTCCAAGAAAAGCAATAGCCTTACCGGAAAAGGCAAAAAAGCCATAAAACTCGTTGCACTTGCGAGACGGCGTAAAGCGGCCCAGTAGCGAGCGACTGGCCGACTGATTCGGGCCGGCGCAGATGCCTATAAGCAGTGCGGCGATCCAGAAAAGGGTGCGGCTGGTGGTCAGCACAGCCAACAGGCAGGCTGCCGAAAGCCCCAGCAAGCTCAGCATAAGGGTCCGTTTTCCTCCCAGCCAATCATCCACAAATCCAAACAGCCAGGCCCCCAGGCCAGCCGCCACATTGATTACGATCCCAAACACAATGAGCTCGTCAGCCTCAAACCCGAACGTCCCAGCCGCATAAATCCCCCCAAAAGCAAAAATGGTCAGGAGACCATCATTATACAGCAGCCGGGCCAGTAGCAGCCGCATCACTTGCCGATAGCGCCGCACTTCGCGAAATGTGCCGACAAGTTGGCGCGTCGCCTGTTGAAAGATGGTGCGCACTGCGGGACGAACCGCTGGACGCTGCTCTGGTACCCAGAAAAACAGGGGCAGGCTAAACAGGCCATACCAGAGCGCGACCAGCAGATTAGTGGCACGAACGTTGGCATAATCGTCCCGCGAAAACCCGAACAGAGGCACCTCGGGCTGAATAAACGCCACCAGGGCTACAACCAGGCAGAGCAATCCCCCCACATACCCAAGCGCCCACCCATATCCCGAAATGCGGCCAATCCGATGCGGCGGCGCAAGGTCGGGCAAAAACGCATTGTAGAACACATTGCCCAGCTCAAAGGCAACATTGGCCACCGTGAACAGCACCAGCGCGGTCATTACCTGCCCGGGCAGTGGAAAATACAGCGCTGCGGTCGCCAGCACGCAGAGCACCGTGACGGCCAGGAGAAATCGTTTGCGATATCCCCCCTGATCGGCCAGCGCTCCCAGGTATGGCGACAGCAGCGCAACAATGATCCCACTGGCTGTCACCGCCCGCGACCAGAGGGCCGTTCCCGAGACAGGATCTGGCGCAATGGCCTGGGTAAAAAAGGCCGCATAGACGAAGGTAACAACCAGCGTCGTAAACGCTGAATTTGCAAAGTCATACAGCGCCCACGCCCAGACAACACGCGGGCGGTACCCGCCTGTATTCACGAATCAATCGCTTGCTTGGTGCCTGACTGCGCAAAAAACGCAAGTTACAGCGCCAAAAGCAAGCGATTGGCGGGCGGATTACCCGCTAAAAATACCACCGCACAAAAAACAGCGGACGCGTGCGCAGTGAAGTCAGCGTCTCGCCTTCCATACTGATGCGCACGTACATCAACTGCAGCTCCCCGCCCAGCGAAAATTGCGGCGAGAAAAAATACTCTCCACCTGTCGCCGGTCCGGCAATGAGGCCCGTGCCCGAAGCGCTGGAACGCAACCCTCCACGCTCAACGGAAGAAGAAACCAGAGACAGGCCAACGCGGCCGCCCCAATAGATGCGAACTCCTGAGGCAGGCAACTGGGGCTGAAAAATGCCAATGCCAAGCTGCCATACGGTGTAGGTAACGGTCTCACCGGAAGTGACCTTGATGCGTTGCAGTCCGATTTCTGGCTCCACCCGTAATTGCGCCGTATAAATAGGCACATAAATACCGACGGGCACAAACAGATCGGTCGCCTCACTGACGACACTGCTGGCGGCTACTCCCCCACCGATCAGGCTAACCCCCAGCCCCCATTGCGTGGCATCCTGTGTCTTCTGGGCCTGAACGGAGGGTACCAGGAGGACGAGCAGCGTAACCGTAGCAACCAGAGAGGTCTTCATGGCTCTTTCCAGGTTTGCGTTAAAGAGAAGCTCCTTACTCTGAAGAGGACCCTGGATGGTATGCATTGCAACATGAACGAACAATTAAAAATGCATCGCCGGTCCAGTGCTGGTGTTAGACGGCTTCGTTCAATGTTCTCGGCCGCATTGTTTGCCAGCCCCAGAGCTATCCCCTACCCGGGATTGTTCTCTGGTCTCAGGCACCCCGGCATTGCTGCCTTTCTTTATTGCGAGAGGTGTCCCCGCAGGCTATGTCCGGGTAGATTCTGCTTTATTCTTGCCCGTCCGGCTCGTTTGTCTGTTTCCAAAATCCCCCGGACGGGGGATTGTATCCTTCGCCTTCTCACCCTACTGTTAGGGTGGTATCAATAATCCACGCCACAGGCCGGTCATGCGGGGCGTTCGATGGATCAGCGTGCTGCTAGTGCACGCGCTGTTTCTGATCGTCTCCAGCCAAGCCCAGCTTCCGCTAAACCGTGAGCGCTATCTGATCCGGCAGGTAGAAGGCAGCTATACCTGCGATCTCCGATCTGGCGAATGCCGCTCCCTTCCAGCTCAGACTTTTTTGCAATTGGAGTGGCAGGGAACGGCCTACCAGACAACGCTGGCAGACGGCAGCACCGCCCTGATTGATCCCTACTGCCGATTTGTGAACGACCCCAGCGTCCACCTGGCGACCTGTCCTTACGATCCACAACGCGAAAACGGGTTCTGGGCTTATCTTGGAGGAGGCCAGCCGTTTTTCCTGCAACCTACCATTATTGACGTAGACCTGGACCAGGATGGTGTTGAGGGGGAAAAGGGCTATACCTATCTTTACGGAGACAATGCTTTTTTTCTGGTCGCCTATCATCCAGATGGCACCCTGAAATACGTAGCCTATCGCACGGACGCCATTCCCTACCTGTATGTTTTTGTGGTACAGGTAGAAGCGCAGGGCAACCTTATTGGTCTGGTGTCTCGTGAAGCCTCCACGCTCCCTCGACCAGAGCTAGCGCTCTACCCCCGACCGGCTCAAGAGCGGTTGATCGTGCAGCTAACTCTTCCGCGGGCTACGGCCGTTACCCTTACCCTTTACGACCTGCTGGGCCGTCTGTGCTGGCGCCAGACCGTTCAGGCGCCAGCCGGTGTTTCGTTCTGGATGGTTCCACGCGGCAGCTGGCCCTCTGGTCTTTATCTACTACGCATGCAGTTTGACGGACAGCAGATCGTCCACAGCGTGGTCTGGCGATGAAGTTCATGTACTATTTCAGTCTGGCGTTGCTGTTAACCGGCGTTCGTTGTCGTTCCCACGCGCCCTGGCTCAGTTGGGGCGAAGGGGGTGGCTTTACCGGAGCGCAGCATGGATATACCGTCTATACCAACGGTACCGTCGAAGCATGGGCGCAACGTCCCGGCCAGGCGCGTCACCTGCAACGACGATGGAAGCTGAACGCCTCCCAGCAGCAATTCCTGGAAACCGTCTACCAGCAGTTGCAGGGGCTACCTGCCTATACCTCTCCCGCCAACTATACCCGCTTTATCGTGCTGTACGCGTCGCGCGACACGCTGCGCTGGGCCTGGGGTGTAGCTGACACGCACGCGACGGCTCGGGCGCTTCAAACGCTGTATGAAACCCTTAACCAGAAGCTTCAACGGCCATGATGCGCCTCCGCCGGAGACTTTTCCTGATAGGTGTCCTGATCGGTACACTTGCGCTTCCCCTGCAGGCACAATCGCTCAAAGCACCCGAAGACCGCCGACCACTTCCGTCGCTTTCCAAGCGCCTGAATTTTCCCATTCTGAAAACGCCTCAGGCGCTTTCGCAGGCGTTCCGCCAACGACACGGATCCCTGCTGCGCTATGGTCGTCCCGTAGGAGAACTGGCACGCACCCCGCTCCTCTTTAAAAAACCACTGCGGTTGCAGGAGTTAGAAAGTCCCCGGCTTTACCGGGCCCCCAACGGAACGGTTCGATGGCTGATCGGCCAGCTGGAACAGGTAGCCGGCAAACGTCCCCAGGACCTGGCCCATCAGGTAGCCGATTTTCTCTATCGCAATCGCCGGCTGCTGCAGTTGGACAACCCTCGGGAAGAACTTCGGCTGGTCAAAATCAGCCGAGACGCTCTGGGATACACGCACCTGCGCTACGCGCAGCAGTACCAGGGCTATCCCGTCTGGGCCGCAGAGCTACGTGTGCACCTAGATAACGCCGGGCGAATCTACGCTCTGAACGGCAGCTATGAACCAACGCCTGCCGATCTTGCCGATCTTACGCCTCGTCTGACAGCCACCGACGCCTATGAGCGGGCTGCTCAGGATCTGCGTAAGCAGGGACGCTGGCAACCACCTGGTCCGTTCCTGCGCAACGTGCTCAAACTCGACGAGCAGTCTCCCCGGCTCGTACTGTTTCGCCATGAGCAGCTCGGGTGGCGGCTTGCTTATGAGGTGGACATTCGACCTAACTGGATCGAGCGGTACACCTACCTGGTGGACGCTCAGACGGGCACGCTTTTGCATGCCTTTGCCACCCATTGTTCGCTGAAGCCGGTTGAACCCGGGGCCATCCCAGATGAACCAATCCTTGCATCTCCGGCCCTGTCTCCCCTTCAGGGTAACTTTGTAGACGCCCGGGCGCAGGATCTGCGCGGCAACAGCCGCACCCTGCGGGTCTACCATGATCCAGCTTCTGGCTACTACATGATCTGGGACCTTCCTTCGCTGGACCTCAGCCGTTCGCGTCTTCCCTATGAACCCCAGGGCGGCGCAGTAGTGCTAGACGCGCAGCAGCAAGACCTTAGCCGCAACACCAGTGTGCTGCTGGTTTCGTCGGCCGACAATGTCTGGCGCGATCCTGTGGCTGTCTCAGCGCACTGGAATCATTATCTGGCCTTCACCTTCTTCCATACCCAGTTTAACCGAAACGCTATCGATAATCAGGGCAGCACGATTTTATCGGTAATCCACGTAACGGAAAATGGCCGTCCCATAGACAATGCGTTTTGGAACGGCCGAGTTATGGCCTACGGAGATGGTGCGCGGGATTTCCTGCCACTGGCCGGCAATCCGGACGTGGGCGTACATGAAATGGCCCACGGCGTCATCGAGCACACGGCGAATCTGGTCTATCAATTTCAGCCAGGAGCGCTCAATGAGTCTTTTGCCGACGTTTTTGCGGTGCTGGCAACCGGTGACTTTCAAATCGGCGAAGGCATTGTCCGCCCGGAAACCGGCAAACAGGCGCTGCGCGACCTGAAAAACCCCGGCGGCAACCACGTGCTGGCTCCGCAACCAGCTCATATGTCCGAGTACCGCACCCTGGATATTACCACGGACAATGGCGGCGTGCATATCAACAGCGGCATTCCTAACCGAGCGGCAGCATTGCTTATCGAACAGATTGGTGCAGAAAAAGCCGGCCAGATCTACTACCGCGCGCTGAGCCAGTACCTGACGCGTAATAGTCAGTTTGGCGACCTGCGGCAGGCCCTTGAACAATCTGCACGCGACCTCTACGGTGAAGGAGCTGAGTTGCAGGCGGTAGAACAGGCATTTGACGCGGTAGGCATCAGCCCGACCGTTGGTCAGGGAAGCGATCAAGGAAACGACATTCCTGCTCCTCAAGTGCAGGCTTCTGCAATTTTCTTCGTGCTATGGGATCCGTGGTACGCTCAGTATGCCGGCGAAATAGGCGTGCTGGACGTTACGGATCCCAGTAACGTGCAGGCCACCCTGATCAACACGGTCCGGGCACGCTTTACGCAATACGAGGATGGTCGTTTAGATGTAGCGCAGCTTTCGGGTACGCGTGATGGACGGTCGCTCTGGTTTGTGGATGCTGAGGGGTATCTGACCGCTATAGACCTTGGAAGCGGTCAGCTTTACCGTTTTGATTTTTATCTGAACCAGCCCGGTGACCTCTGGAACGCTTCGATCAGCCCGGACGGTAGCGTGGCCGCTATTGTTTCGGCTTATAAAAATGACGCCACGCTGTACTTCTGGGACGGCGAGCAGGTTTACCAGCTTCCGCTGGAGCCAACCAGCACAATGTACGTGAAGATCAAAACCATAGCGTTTCCCGATGTAGTGAACTGGTCACCCAATCCGGCCGTCCCGCGCATTGTGTTCGACGCACTCAACCGCATCCAACTGGGTGGTCAACAGTTCCGTTACTGGTCAGCATACGAGGTAGACTTTGCGAAAAACTTCGAAATTTACAGCCTCATTCCAGCCCAGACCCCTCAGGTCAGTATTGGCAATCCCATCTATTTCCCGACGAATCCAGATATCGTGGCCTTTAATCTGGTGGTAAACGACACCACAGATGTTGTCATAGTTGACTATGAGGAGGGACGCCTGGTTGCTGCGGGTATTCCGGAGCGTACGGGAGGCCAGGTGCTGGATCCTTTGCGACCGGTCTTTTCTCCGGATGGGACGCAGCTCATGGTAACCAGCCCTCAAAATGGATGGCTCGTGTTTGATGATGGCCAGCAACTGACGTTTGCCAATATTATTCAGATGTTTGGTGGCGTGCCATTCAATGGGGTCTGGCTGGGCCAGTTGGGCGAAGCGCGTCAAAACCGTCCTCCGGTTGCTTCGCTGCGCGTGGACACTACCGTGGGGCTGGCCCCGCTGACAGTCACGTTCGATGCGTCTGCTTCTTCCGATCCTGATGGCGATGCCCTGAACTTTTACTGGGAGTTTGGCGATGGGACGACCGGCAGCGGTCAGCGCACCCGTCACACCTTCCAGACTCCTGGCCGCTACACAGTCTGGCTGGCTGTGGTGGACGCCTGGGGGGCCGTCGCCTACGACTCGGTAGCCATTGAGGTGCGCCAGGCGTTTACGAACGCAGAAGCGGTGCGGCCGCTGCCCACTTCGCTGACCTTAGCAACCCTGTATCCGCAGCCCTCGCGCCAACGATTGATACTGCGTCTGGGGAGTCCTACCGCTGCTCCCCTGCACATCCGGGTATATGATCTGCTGGGCCGTCTTGTCTGGCAAGAGACGCGCTTGATAGGACAGGGCTGGCAGCAACTACGCCTGCATCTTCCAACGCTGGCGGCGGGTCGCTATTACTTAGAGTTGCAGCAGCAGTCTCATGTTGTGCGTCGCACCCTGGTGGTCGGTCCGCATTAAGTATGCCGGTTCGGTACGCATGCTGGTGTTGCGCTGTCCCTATTACCGGGATGAGCTGTGGCATGCCTGGTCAGGGGCGCGTGGCAGGAGCACTTCGAAGCATGTTCCCTGCCCCGGCGTAGAGTGCACCGCAATCTGGCCGTCCATCAGATCGACCAATCGTTTCACGATAGCCAGTCCCAGCCCCACGCCATGATGCGTCTGCGTCAGCCCTTCGTGTTCCTGCCGGAATGGCTCGAACAGATGGGGCAAAAACGAGGGATTGATACCACAGCCGGTATCTTCGACCGCTAGCCACACTCGTCCTTGCTTTCGTCCTATTTGCACCTGCACGTGGCCTTCGTCGGTAAACTTGATCGCATTGGAGAGGAGATTAACCAGGATCTGATGCACCCGGTTGGGATCAGCCCAGGCTAATGGCGGGCGCCTGACCTGCAGTTTTAACTGCACGCCCTTTTCCTCGGCCAGCGGTTGCATAAGCTGCACGGCCTGCCGGGCAACCTCTACCACATCGGTGGCTTGCAACTGCAGTTCCAGGCGGTTGGCTTCGATCTTGCTCAGGTCCAGCAAGTCATTCAATAGCGTCAGCAGGCGCCGAGCGGAGCGGTCGATGATCTGCGTAAACTCACGCAAGTCTTCTTGCTTGCGTGCTCCCAGCTCTTCATCGAGCAATTCAGCGAACCCCAGGATGCCGGTCAAGGGCGTGCGAATTTCATGGCTCATGTTGGCCAGAAATGCCGACTTCAGCCGACTGGCTTCTTCTGCCCGCTCTTTCGCCGTTTTCAGTTGCTGCTCGGCTTCTACCAGTTCGGTAACATCGGCCATGAGCCCGATGTAGCCGATATGCTGCCCATGCTCGTCATAGAGCAGATCAATGTGCACCTCATCCCAGAAGCCCGATCGATCCTTTCGATAATGGTAGAGACGAGCATGCGCTGGTCGCCCGCGTAGCAGACGCAGCCGCATGCGTCGGAGCGTGTCGCGGTCGGTTTCCGGGCCGTGCAGAAGCTGTTCAATGTTTTTGCCCAGCACTTCATCAGGCCGGTATCCGGTCAGGCGGGTGAAGGCTTCGTTGATCCATACTACCGTACCTACGGTGTCGGTCAGCACTACGCCTTCGGAAATCTGCGCCACAACACGGGCCAGCCGTTCCCGTTCTTCCTGCAGTTGGACTTTAGCCAGCCCTACGCCGGCCAGATGGGCCAGACGGGCTACAACGGCCTGTTCATCAGGCGTCGGAGCGCGCACTTGATCGAAGCACAGCCCCAACACGCCCAGCAGTTCTCCCTGTCGTCCAAAGAAAGGCACCCCCCAGCAGGCACGCAGTCCCTGGGCCAGCGCCTGCTCGCGGAAGGCACTCCATCGGGGATCCTTCGCAATGTCGGAAACCCAGACGGGCTGTCTACTGAAGGCGGCTGCGCCCAGCGATCCTTGATTGGACCCAATGAGTTGTCCATCAAAGAGCGTCTGAAACGCTTCGGGCAGTGCTGGGGCAGCACATAGATGCAGTCTACCTTCCGCATATTGCCATACCGAGGCGCGGGCCCCTTCAATGAATCGTTCAGCTACGCGACAGAGCCGCACGCAGAGGGTTTTGCGAGAAGCGCCCGAGACAAACTGTTCCAGAAACAGTCCTTCTTCCTCCAGCAATGCCTGCAGCCGTCGCAGTTCGGTAATGTCCCGTGCAATGCCAGCAATCAGCCGGATGCGGCCATCGGGATCGGGGATGGGTACAAGCTGCGTGAGCCAGGTGCGACGGCCTGCAGGTAAATCCAGGGTCTCTTCGTATTCAATAGGATGCCCGGCTTCCAGGCAACGGCGATAGTTACCGGTTACGTGAGCCACAATGTCGGGAGGCAAGACCTCATCCAGCGGGCGATTCCAGAGCTGCTCGGGCGTCAGCCCGGTTTTGCGCTGATGCGATGGGTTGGTTGCCTCAATTAAAAATTGTCCGTCTTCGGTGACCCGCACCCAGAAAATGGCATCTTCTGTATGTTCATACAAGCCCAGATAGCGCCGGCGCTGCTCCAGCAGCTCGGTCAGGTTGATCAGCGTGCCTTCAACGCACTCTGTGCCATCCGGCTCTTGGACCAGCAGCACGTTTTCGAGGCCCCAGAGCACGCGGCCATCCTTTCGCCGCAGGCGGACTTCATAGTTGACAAGTCGCCCTTCTCGACGCAACGCCTCCAGAAACTGCACCCGATCTGCTTCTTCCATATAAAGCATGCTGGCCGGCTGCCCTTCCAGCTCAGCGGGATCGTCGTAGCCCAGCATATGGGCCAGCGCCGGATTGACGCGCAGGATTTTTCCATCGACAGTGGTCCGATAAAAGCCAGCCACGTGATGTTCGAACAACCGGCGATAGCGGGCTTCGCTCTGGGCCAGTTGTTCCATTGTGCGCACCTGTTCATCGACGTCCAGCACCGTCCCCAGAATAGCCGGACGCCCATTGTAGAGGATGCGTCGCCCCCGCACTTCCACCCAGAACCGGCTGCCATCTTTGCGTCGCCCTCGGAACCGGTAACGAATCTCCTCCACTTCGCCGGTCATTCGACGGCGAATGTTTTCAGCTACCAGCTCCCGATCTTCTTCGGCCACAACGGCTGCAACAGGCAACCCGATAATTTCCTCTGGCGTGTAGCCAAAGATGGCTGCTGCCTGCGGGTTGGCCACCACGATGCGTCCGTCCTGCAGCAGGTAGATGCCGGCCAGGCTGGTTTCGAAAAGCGTGCGATAGAGCGCTTCGGTTTCTGTCAGACGTTGCAGTTCACGCAGGTCACGAAAGACGCTCTGGAGTAATTTTCTGCCGCCTACTTCCAGTACCTGTCCGGAGAGTTCCACAGGGATCCAACTGCCGTCGGCGTGCTGCACGATCAGGCCACGCTCCCGAAAGGCACCGGCTTCTACAAAACGCCGGAATTTTTTTCGATAGGAGGTGGCAAGTTCGGCCGGATGCAGCTCGGTCTGGTGCATCCGGCAGAGCCTGGCGCGGTCGTAGCCAAAAAGCCGTTCGGCTGCTGGATTGGCCTCCAGAATCTGGCCGGTCTTAGCGTCTGCAATCAGAACGGCGTCCTGGGTGGTCTCGAACAGGGCCCGGTACAACGCCTCCTGCTTCAGAGCCGGCGCCTCGTGCACTTCCATACAGCGTTTACTTATATCCTATCAATTTGTCAGCGATTTAGCAAAAGCCATTCCTACTGATCAGGTCCGGGCGCGGCTTCGGGCCAGCTCCATCAGGCGTTCTTGAAAGCCCTGAGCTTCCTGTTCGCTTCGGGGCGTCCGCAGCACGTATCGACCGTCGGGTTGAAGCTCCCAGGCCGTTCGATAATCTTCCAACGCCAGTTGCAGGATATGTATCAACCGCTGCCGAAGCCGCGGCTCTTCGACAGGCACCAGTACTTCGACCCGATCATCTAGATTGCGCCGCATCCAATCGGCGCTGCCGATATAGACGAGCGGATTTCCGTTGTTGTGAAAGTAATAGACGCGACTGTGTTCCAGAAAACGGCCGACAATGCTGAGCACCCGGATGGTTTCGCTGTACCCCTTGAGCCCGGGTCGTAGCCGGCAGGGGCCGCGCACGATCAGATCAATGCGCACGCCTGCCTGCGACGCGCGATAGAGTTCTTGAATAATGCCTACATCGTCAAGACCGTTCATTTTAGCGATAATGCGGCCGTTACCGTGCTGCTGGTGGTGGCGCACTTCCTGACGGATGAGCTGCACCAGAGCTGGCCGCAGATCGCGCGGTGCTACCAGTAATTTTTCATATTGCTGCTCAGGTGCATAGCCTGTTAGAAAATGGAACAGGTTGACAAGGTCGCGGCCAATGTCTTCGCGCCCTGTCAGCAGTCCTAGATCGGCATACTGGCGCGCAGTTTCGGGGTTATAGTTGCCCGTTCCAATGTGGCCGTAGGTGCGCAGCCGTCCGTCTTCTTCACGCACCACCAGGGTTACTTTAGCGTGCGTCTTCAACCCCACCAGTCCGTACGTGACGTGCACCCCGGCCCGTTCCAGTTGCTGTCCCCATTCGATATTGTTTTCCTCATCAAAGCGCGCTTTAACTTCCACGAGCACGGCGACCTGTTTGCCATGTTCGGCCGCCCGCATGAGCGCTTTCATGATGGGCGAGTCGCTGGAGGTGCGGTAGAGCGTTTGTTTGATGGCCAGCACATGCGGATCGTCGGCAGCTTCCTCCAGGAAGCGTTGCACGCTGGCCGCGAACGACTCGTAGGGATGGTGCACGAGCACATCGCGCTGTCGCAGGATGTCAAAGATCGTGCGTTGATCCTGCGTTTCGCCCTCATGCGCGAGTGCCGGCGGAATGACAGGTTCCCAGGGTTCATAGCGGAAGGCCGGCAGATCCAGAGCAGCCAGCGCCAGGCAGTCGCTGAGATCAATCGGACCATCGACCTCGAACAGATCGTCCGGGTCAAGTTCCAGCTCTTCCATCAGGAGCTTTCGCACCCGCTCGGGCATGCTGCGTTCGACCTCCATGCGCACAACCGGTGCAAAACGCCGCTCGCGCAGCTCCTCCGCAATCATGGCAATCAGGTCCTCGGCCTCCTCCTCGGCGCGACGCACGTCGGCGTTGCGCGTGATGCGAAAAGCCCAGGCGCCCTGCACTTCCATGCCGCGAAACACCTCAGGCAGATGGTGCCGCACGACTTCTTCAAGAGGCACAAAGTGCAGGGGCTGCGGAAGCGGTACCCAGCGTCCCCGATCTGTAGGCACTTTGACGCGGGCGAAGTGTTCGCCCCCCTGTTTGGGATGGCGCAGCAGCACGGCCAGCGACAGGCTCAGGTTCGAGATAAGCGGAAACGGATGCCCTGGATCAACAGCGAGCGGCGTAAGTACCGGAAAGATCTGTTCTTCGAAGTAGCGGGCCAGGTAGCGACGCTGGGCTCTGGTGAGCTGCGCATAGTCGAGCACGTGCACTCCAGCCTCCCGGGCCAGCAGAGGTCGCAGTTCTTCGCACCACAGGCGGTACATGCAGGTGTACATCGGCCGAAGTGCTTCTCGAATCAGCCGAAGCTGCTCGGTCGGCGTGCGTCCGTCAGGCGAGAGCTGGCGCACCCCTGCGGCTTCTTGCCGTTTCAGTCCACCGTAGCGTTTGCGAAAAAACTCATCAAGGTTTGACGACGTAATGGCCAGAAAGCGCACGCGCTCCAACAGCGGAACGCGTGGATCAAGCGCCTGATACAGTACGCGCCAGTTGAAATCGATCCAGCTCAGCTCTCGGTTGAAATACAGACGTGGATCGTCTAACGGGCGGCCCGGTGGAACGGGGCGCGGACGAGTTGCCTGCGGAATGACAAACATAGACTGCTCCAGCGGGCGCCCGTCGCCCTGAATGGTTTCGGAGGAAACCGATGATACTGTGCGGGCCATTCCTGACGTGTTGAGATGCCACAAGGCCATCTGTTAGAAGCATGTACCCGGACGGCAGCGCTTTGTTGCCGCCTGCTTAAACGTAGCGACTCTGGAGCAGCACTTCGTGGACGGGCCGTCGGGGTGTAGGGGGAACCGGCGGACCGTACCCCAGCCGAAGGATGGTCTGCGGCCACGCCTGGGTGGAGAGCCAGGTGCGCAGCTTCTCCCGCACCTCAGGGACTTCAATGGGTTGATTCAGAAAAGAGGCTGAAAGCCCATAATCGGCGGCCTGCAGCAGCAGTCGGTCCAGTGCCTGTCCGGCCTGCAGCCAGGCCCGAGGATCGTCCTGGTCGGTCAGCAACACCAGGAGTACGGGAGAGCCCTCAGCCAGTTGTCGGTCGCGGGCTACCTGGCCACGTGCCCATAGAAAAGTGCGCAGCACGAGCGGTCCGGCAGGTCCCAACCATTCATGCAATCCTCTAGCTGTAAGGGGAAGACCATCCTTACTCTCACGACGCGCAGGGTGCGTCCAGGCGGCTAGCTCACGACGGAAGCGGGGATCTGAGATCTGTTTTCGATCTGCTTCGGCGATCAATTCGGCCAGTTCATAGCGTTTTTCCTTTTGCTGCACCACCATCAAATGCCCCCCTTCTTGTTCAACCGCTCGCTCCAGCGCGCGTAGTTCCGCTTCAGGCACGGGGCGGTCTTCAAAGGGCAGGCGGTTCGTGTGCCGCTTTTTGATAGCCTGAAATAGTCGGTGATCCAGAAGCGTGGCAGGCTCAGGGGGACCTAGCTGAATGAAAGCCAGCAGATCTGGATCGTCAGGATCGGGCAGCAGCCGCACCTGGGGTTGATAGCCAAAGTGTCGTATGGCTACCTGCAGATGAAACAGCGCAGCCCCGCAACTGATAATGAGCTGGCGATCTTCAGGATCGGCAACAGCCAGCGCACGGGTGCGGTCGGCATAGAGTTCCACTTCGCTGCCCACAATGCGAAACCGCCAGGGCTGTGTGTTATGGACCGAAGGCGCCAGTACGGCATAGTTTAGCAGAAAACGTAACTGTACTTCGGACGTGGCGTAGCGCGGAAAATCATGCTCAACCACCTGCCACGGGTCCTCCTTCCAGGCCGTTGTCATATGCCGTTTGCGTCTACCCGTATCTGCCAAGTGCTGCTGCGATTACGCTTGTTCTGTCGTCCATGCGGGCGCAATGGGAGGCCTTCCTAGTCTAGGAGCGTACGAGCCGCCTGGCTATCAGCAAAAAACCATCCCCCCTGACGTAAATTCCTGACCGCAGTTGTAGGGGATTCCCCTACAATGCTAAAACGATCGGCGCTCTAGTACATGGCAGACGTTGCAGGCACAGGTTGATGGCGCAGGGTAAGGACCGGGCAAGGGGCCTGGCGCAGCACCCGTTCGGTCACACTCCCCAGCAGCCAACGAGCCACGCCGGAACGTCCATGCGTGGCAATGGCAATCAGATCGGTCTGTTGCTGACGGGCCTGTTCCAGGATCGTCAGGTCCACCGGTCCTTCCTCTACTCGATAGTCAGCCTGCACCGAAGGGGGCACTTCTACCTCAAGCCAGCGCGCCAGCTCTTCCTCCAGTCGCTGCTGCAACCCTGGCATTACCTCATAGACAGCAGCTACTTCAGTAACCGAGACCGGCACAACGGCTGGGGCCAGCACGTGCAGCAAGGTCAACCGTGCCTGAAAATGGGCAGCCCAGCGGGCCGCCTCGCGCAACACCATGCGAGCATCATTGGAAAAGTCAGTAGGCACCAGAATATGCCGAATGCCTTCCGGAACGCGGGCCTGTTCGCGCACGGTCAGTACCGGCACAGAAGCCCGACGCAGGATAGCCTCTGCCACGCTTCCTAAGAGAAAACGCCGCAGTCCTCGCCGGCCGTGCGTTCCCAGCACGATCAGTTCGGCCTCCACCGTATCGGCATAATCCAGAATAGCGCCCACCACATCCGAAGCGCGCCGCCAGGCGCGAGCGATTGAGGCATGCTCCGACGCCACATCCTGAATGAGCTGTTGTAACAGCTCGTCGGTAACTTCTTCCGGAAGCCGCTGCCGCGCTTGCTCTTCGGGCCGCAGTCGCACTGGGCTATACGGATCGCTTTCGGTCGGTGTGATCACATGCATCACATGGACCGTGCAGTCTGGTGCGGCCAGCCGCACCGCCAGTTGCAGCGCCTGTCGTGCGGCTCCCGAAAAGTCTGTAGGAACCAGGATGTTACGCCACATTGCTTTGCTATTCATGGGTTGTTACGACTGCGCCTCCTTCAACCTGAACCGGATGGGCAGGGCGTACCGGACGCGCACGGGGCGCCCCCGTTGCCGCCCGGGCTTGAAGCGCAGTTGCCTGACGGCCCGGACAGCGGCCTCGTCCAGCAATCGCCCGGCTGAGCGCACTACCTGGATGTTGCTCACGCTTCCATCAGGCTCCACGACAAACTGAACCACCACCAGTCCCTCCATGCCGGCTTTCCGCGCCAGCTCTGGATACTCCAGCAATTCATAAAGCCGTTCAATGCCCCCGATGAGTTCGGGCATCTCTTCCACCACCACAAAGATCTCTTGCTCTTCCTCAGCAGGCTGCTCTTTTTCAGGCTCAGGAGGCGGCGGAGGCGGCGGCAGCTCCGTAATCGCCTCATTAATGTCCAGCGACACGTCAAAGCTTACCTGCTCTTCTTCCAGGATGGTCTCGTCAGGCACGGCTATCGGAACAGCAGGACGTGGCGGAGGCGGTGGAGGCAGCTCCTGACGCGTCTGTACGATTTCCTCCAGTTGGACCACCTCCTGTTCAGTAACAGCCAGCGCCACTTCCGTTTCGGGCCGCCATGGAATGTGGAACAGTACAATCAGCAGGGCAAGCGCGAGCGTCAACCCCAGCATGATGAAGAGCCGGTAGTACGGCCGCAGATCTGCCTCAGGCAGCTTGTAAGGAGCCCGGCGCCGCAGGCGCTCTGGCTCCTTTGCGACGGGGGCCGTCCGCTCGGATCGCGACCGGGATACCCGCCATTTGTTCTGAACACGTGCTGTCATGGCCCACCTCCCGGCTTCTTCTGAAGCCTGCAGGTCAGGTTGTGGTCTTTACTTTTTCAGGAGCTGCGGCCTGAGCCGGGCGCAGCAACGACTTGCCAAAAGCCTTGACAACGAACACCGGGCAGGGCGCCTGCCGGATAACCCGTTCCGTCACGCTGCCCAGCAACAGGTGTTGCAGGCCGGTCAGCCCGTGCGTTGACATCACAATCAGATCCGCCGGTTCGCGTTCGGCTTCGTGCAGAATCTCCCGCACAGCCCGGCCATGCACCACCCGATAGCTGACCGACACCTCCGGCCCGTCGGTGCGCACGACAAACTCTTCCAGCGCCTTCTTCGAGCGCTCCTCAATGTCGGGCATGACATCGTAAATGGAGAAGACGCCTGTGTTATAGAAAGCGGGATGCAGGATCTCCTCAATCACATAAAGCACAGTGATCTGCCCCCCAAAAGCCGCAGCTAGCTCCCGGCCATAGCGCAGCGCTGTGCGGCTATGCTCAGAGAAATCTACCGGTACCAGGATGCGGCGTGGAGGATGCACGTGCCACGGATCTACCTGCTGGCGCGTGGTAATCACAGGACACCGGGCCAGGCGCACGACCTCCTCCGCGACGCTGCCCATCAGGAAGTGGCGAAAGCCGCGGCGGCCGTGCGTCCCCATCACAATCACGTCGATATCATGGTCTTCAGCATATCCCAGAATTCCAGGTGCCGGTGCGATGTCTCGTTCAATGGCCACGACAGTTTTCAGGGCTCCTGCTGCTTCCTGGGATTGCCCTTTACGGGCAACAGCCAGCCGCTCCTGCAACTGCTGCTTGAGCTGCGCTTCCTGCTCGTCGGTCAATGCAGAAAGGCCACGCGCATCCTCATAAGGGACCACCACATGCAGCAGATGCAACGCTGCCTCATGTTCCCGGGCCAGTGCCAGTGCAATAGGCAGCGCTTTCTCTGCGCACGCTGAAAAGTCATCAGCAAACAAGATGCGTCGAATCTCCAGCATGGCGCCCTCCATCGTTGACTTTCCGTTAGTTCTACCGAGATATACGCAAAAAAGACAGAGAGATCGCGACAGGAAGGTTATATTTTCCGTTGCGGCAAGTCCCTGATTCTTATGTGGGGTAAAACCTTACATCGTTACGTGTTAGTGTAATGGGGGTCTGGTTATTAGTGCTGGCAGGCTGGCTGCTGGCAGCAGGCGATACGCTCCGCCTTCGCGAGGTGCCATTAGAAGGCCTGTTGCCGCAGCTTTCGGTTTACGGACTCGCAGCCGACAGCACGGGCTTTCTCTGGATGGGTACCCTGGACGGCGTTGCGCGCTGGGATGGCATAACGGTTCGAACCTGGAAGGAATACCGCCTACCCGATGGCACGTTGCAGCCACTGGTCTTTGCTCCAGCGCTATACGTTGACCGCTATCAACGAATATGGGCCCGTCTGGGCGCTCACCTGCTGGTAAAGCCCGCGGATGCCGACACGTTTCGGGCGCTCGCCTCCTATTCGCTGAAGGTAGCGCCCAATGGGGAAGCCTGGATCTGGACGGCTTGCGGTCCGCGTCTCTACCGACCGAATACCCCTTTTCCCTGCTCCGATACCACGGCACCACCTGCCTCGGAGGCCTGGCAGGTCGCCTCTGACGGCACCATCTGGTGGGTACAGACGGATACGCTCTGGTGCCGCCCTCCCGACACTACGGCGCTGGCGCTGATGAGCGCGCCGGGCGCTACCTACCTTCATCTAGACCGCCACCATCGTCTCTGGCTGTATTACCAGGGGCGCCTCCATGTCTATCGCACGGCAGCTTTCTGTCGGATCTATCCACTGGGTGCTTATCCTCTTCCCGCCCCGATCCGGGGAATGGCGCTCGATCATGCCCAGCGCCTATGGGTTGCTACGGAAGAGGGAGCCTGGATTATTACACCAGACGGAAAGATTCAGCAGCTCACCGTTCCTTTTCCCTATCGAACCCAGCTTACGCGCTACGTCCTGTCGCTTACCGCCGACGCACAGGGGCGGATCTGGATCGGAACGCTTGGCGGCGTGTATGTATGGGACCCCTGGCGTCCTGATTTCCGCCTGCTTGATCGAAACCAGGGGCTAACCAGCGGCTACGTATCTGCCATTCTACGAGACCGCGTCGGTCGGTTATGGGTGGGGACCATTGGCGGCGGTCTCTATCAGTTTCGCTGGCAGGATGAAGACTGGCACCTGGAACGCACCATTCCGCTTGCCAACGCGTTTGTCTGGGCCCTCGCCGAAGATCCGAATGGCCAGATCTGGGCCGGCACAGACTACGGCCTGGTTTGTGTGGACTGCCCGCAGCTATTGCTGCCCCTCCCTTCATCCTCCCGCACTCCCGGTCCAAATACGTTTACAGCGCTGCTACGGGACGGTGCAGGGCTTTGGGCCGGTAGCTACGATGGCACGCTCTATTACGTGGAGGCGCAGGACCGCGCTCTCCAGCCTCGTTATCAGATCGATGCGCCCATCCGAAGCTTGCTGCGCGCTGGCGACACGCTCTGGGTAGGGACTGGACAGGGGCTTTTTCGCCTGCATCTTGATGCGCGCGGCCAGATCCGCGAAGCGCATCCGGTACCGCTTCCTACCCGACTTGCCGTATGGGGGCAGCATTACGATGCAGACGGTCACTGGCTGGGTACCAACCAGGGACTCTGGCGCCACCATGCAGGCCAGTGGGACCGCTGGGACGAATCGGACGGTCTGCCCTCTCGTACCGTTTACGGCCTTGTCCGCACCGACAACCATCTCTGGCTCAGTACCAACCGAGGCCTCGTGCGCGCTGCGCTCGACAGTCTGCCGCATGTACATTTTAGAGTGTACAGCGCTGCAGAAGGCGTTGGGATGACCGAGTTCAACCGCGGCGCTTATGCCACCGATACCGAAGGCCACGTGTATTTTGGAGGCACCCACGGACTGGTCTGGTTCGATCCCCAGGCTATTCGTCCCTACCCGTTTGCGCCACGTCCGGTGGTGCTCTCGGTGCTGCGCCTCCGCAGTCTGCGCCTGAAAGAGCTTCCTTACTATGGAGAGCCCCTGGTGCTTCCCCCTTCCGAGCGCACGCTGGGCTTTGTCTTTCGGGGCCTGTTTCTTTCCTATCCGCAGGGCGTGCGCTACCGGGTTACCCTCGAAGGCAAACGACGTGAGGTGATCGATCTGGGCGCAAGCCCTCAACTGCTGCTCAGCGGCCTTCAACCTGGCACGTATCGACTCTACCTGGAGGTGATTGGCCCTGATGGGCAGCCAGGCCGCTTGCCGCAACCGGTCCGCTTTACGCTTCAGCCCTATCTATGGGAAACCGATGGCTTTCGGTTGGCCGTGTTGGTGCTGGCCCTGGCGTTGACGGCCGGCCTGGTCTTTTTTGTACTCTCAGAGCGATATCGACGGCTGCTACTGGCCCGTCAGGTACTCGAACAGGAACGGCGTCGCCTGAGCCGCGACCTGCACGACGAAGTAGGCGCTACCCTGACCAGCATCTACTTTCTGCTCACCACTTCGCTGCGTCAGTTGCCCACCCCAGAAGCACTGACGCAACGCCTGCGTCAGGCAGCCGAACTGGCACGCACAGCGCTCGATCAACTCCGGCTCCTGCTATGGTCTACTGATCCTGCCAACGACCAGCTACCCATCCTGCTTGGCTACCTGCGCGAAACCGTGCGCCAGATGGCCGAAGCCGGTGGGCTACAGGCCCGATTCGACCTGCCGGAATCTATTCCCGAACGGGCCATCGACGCAGAACGCCGCCTGCATGTCGTGCGCATTGTCAAAGAAGGACTGCGTAATGTGCTTCAACACGCGCAGGCTACCACCGTTACCCTGCAGGTCCAACTGAAGGATAACTTCCTGCACCTCCGCCTCTGCGACGATGGCAAAGGGTTCGATCCGCAAACCGTGCAGCGCCGCGGACTGCGCTTTATGGAAGAGCGGGCCGCCCGCCTGCAGGGACAGCTCCAGATCCACTCCGTTGCGGGCCGGGGTACCTGCCTGGAATTACGGCTACCGCTTTCCCCCGATCGGGGGATTGACGAAGCCCTACAAACAACGTAGCATGTTTTTTGAGCAGCTTCGTGTTGCTATGATTCGCATCGCCCTGGTCGAAGACGAAGCAATTGTCCGTGATACAGTATCCTTTCTCCTGGAAGCTACCGACGACCTGGTGCTGGTTGGCAGCTTTGCCAACGTCGAAGAAGCTCGTCAATCCCTTGGGCGGCTCCATCCCGATATTGTGCTGGTTGATATTGGGTTACCGGACGAGTCCGGTCTTGCCCTGATTCGTACGGTGCGCCCCCAGTTACCGCGCACCGAATTCCTGGTGCTAACGGTGTTTGACGATGATCAGCACATTGTAGAAGCCATTCAGGCCGGTGCATCGGGCTATCTGGTTAAGCGCGATTTACCTGAACATCTCATTACTGCTCTTCGCACTGTGCACCAGGGCGGCTCCTGGATGTCGGCCGGTGTGGCCCGCCGCGCCTTAGAACTGTTCCGGCGTCAGCTTGCCCCGGCTGCTGGATTACAGACGCTCACGCCCCGAGAGCGCGAAATCCTGCACCTGTTGGCTCAGGGCCTGTCGAACGCAGAAATTGCGGATCGCTTGCACATCAGCGTGGAAACCGTCCGCACGCACATTCGCCATATCTATCGCAAGCTCCAGGCGCGCAACCGCGCCGAAGCCGTCAGCCGCCTCCTGCAAAATCCCCCAAGCGGGTGATTGTGTCGATTCGAGCCTCCCTATAGAATAAGAGCATCTGCTCTGTACGGTCAGTCATTCGTCTGAAACCAATGATGGTGCGGCTGTCTCCAGGAATGCGTGCAGAACGCAGAACTTTTCTGGTGCAGTCGTTCCTCTGGATAGCTCTGTGGAGCACCTGCTCGCTAGCACTTGCTCAACGCAGTGCGCTGTTGCAGCAAGCGGCCGCCCAACTTCAGGTTGCCATCGATACCGCTTCCATAGTCCTCTATCTTGACCCCAGACTGACCACTCTCTTTGCCCCCATCGATCCCCTCCCTGACAACTTCGCTCATCCAGCAACCCTTGGCTTACTTTATGTGACCCAATACGACCAACAGGGCACTCCCCAGGGGCTCAATCCTGAATTACCCCCCGGATGGTATCGACTCCGAGTTTTTTCGGATAACACAACGTTAACCGTTGAACTTGACGACAATAAGGGCCATAGCCTGAGCGTACCAGCCACGCTGGACACTACGCGCCCGCCTAGTCCCGATGATGCTGCCCTTCGGGTCGGTCTTGTTGCCTCCAGGGACGCCCTTGAGCTAATGATCCGTCTGGGAAATGATCGTCTATTACGCTTTCACATTCCACGTGCTGCTACAGCACCTTCTACTACGCAGGCTGATACCATCGAAGCGCTCTCTCGCCGGGCTTTATTGCAAACCGTTGCTCAATTACGCCGACTGAGCCCTCAGATTGACACCACGCGTACGCTGATTGTCTCGACCGATAACGTTGTGCTGGCTGGAGCGCTTGAACCTGGCCTTGATCTCCTCACAGACGAAGCGCTTCGGCAGGGAGTCTCTTTTGCCGTTCTTATCGCCGCTCGCAAGTATCCCGGACGCCGGTTAGGGGAGGCGGTCCGCTTCGAGCTACAACGCTTCGACAGCACACGCTATGTGCTCCGACGCCTGGACGCCCTAGGCAAAACAATTGCTACCGACACGCTTGAACGCAGGATCGCTCAACGTCCCCTGACCACTGCTCTGTACTTTAATGCGGAAGTAGGCGCTCCTCCTGAGATCTGCCTGGGACTTTCTGTCTCCCAGGAGGCCCTCTGTTTTCTCTGGCCGCTGACTGCCGAGATTCCCACCCAAGTGGCTGCTGTACCCGGCGACGGTTCGGTCGTGTTGACCTGGGCTGCTGCTCGTGGAGCCGTCTCCTACAATGTCTATCTGGCAGCCGAAGCCGGCGTCAACAAAGACAATTGGCAGAATAAGCTCGAAGGCCGCAAGTTAGAGGCAGTCAATTCGCCCCTGGTCATCACAGGTCTGCAAAACGACCGGACCTACTACTTTGTCGTAACCGCCGTAGGAGTGCGCGGCGAGTCGCGCGAGTCCAACGAAGTAACGGCGGTACCACAGGCCTCGCCCTATCAGGCCGAAGGCCCGCGCAGCGGGGGCGACCTGCCCCGTCAACCGATCAAGCTGGGCCCTCCGCTGCAGGGCCAGACGCTGGTTGAGCATGACGGAGCTGTAGCGATTATCATCGCCCCGCAGGAACTGACGATGGAACCGGGCGAGGTGCGCACGCTGGACGTATGGGTTGAAGATACCAGAGGAAATCGCTTTGCCGGCAGCTCCGATTATCTGGAGCTGGTCACTGTCGGATCGGGCTGGTCGGTGCAGTGGGCAGGGACCGGTAAACTACATATAGAGGCCCCAGCTGCTCATGCCGTCGAAGACAGTCTCCTGGTCCTTGAAGTGCGGTCGCGGTTGCTTCCAGACAGCACCTACTATGCAGGGCAGGCCCTGATACGCCTGGTGCAGGTCCGTTCAGATGTGGTGGTCGTACCGGAAGAAAAGGTGGTCTGGCCAGTAAATTATCCGCTACACGCGGAAGCAATCGCCCGGCGACGCAGTCTCTTCACAGATCTTGAATGGAACCAGGCAGAACGTCCCCTGCTCGATCCACCTGGCCTCATGATCGGTGTAGCCCTCCAGGAAGACACTCTGGGCCAGTATCAGGCGGGGCAGAAAATTGTCAGCAAAGGCGAAGGCTTTAGCCTCGGCGGACAGATTGAACACGTCATTGCCCGGCGAAATGGCTATGTCCTGCTAGGCGTTCGCCTGCTCCCCCTGGAAGCCCTCTACGTAAGCTATCCCTTCCCCGATCTGATACAACTCGCCCGCAAGGGTATCTCCCCTGTGAATCCCAATGCAATGCGCACAATCTGGCCTGACGAGCTAAAAGAGCAACTGTTCAAAACCGGTGAACCTCAAAAAGCCCCGTGCAACTACAAAGTTAAGCTGAGCGGCAAGCTAAGCGGTAAACTGGAACGCCCGGGCATCGGAAGCGGCACAATAGGCCTGGGATATACCTTTGAGGTAACGTGTGAATGGAAAGCAACAGGAGGAAGTATCGAAGCTGAATTCTCTCTCGATATCTCTGGAGCCCTGCATGTCTCTCAATGGGACATCGTAAAAGATTCCCAGGATTTCTATCGTGCGCTTGTTACCCTGGATTACAACACCCTGTCGCAGCTACTCGAAAAAGTTCAATTCAACTCAGGCATTGCGGCTAACGCAAAAGGCAGCGTCTCAATAGCCTACCAGCTTGACCTGCCCACAAAAGGACCTACTTATTTGATTCCCATCGGATTAGGGATCTATTCACATCAACTGTTTACTTATACTGTCGGACTGGCTATCAGAATAACCATCATTGATGGTATTCTTGATGGCATCAAGGAAGAAATTCTTGGAAGCTCCCCCTCTCAATCATCTAAAACCCTTGAAATACTATCGGCCGAGCTAAAAGCCGCGCTGAATACTTCCGCAAATATTGGTAAGCTTATCCGCTTACAGAGCGATGCTGTACAGGCAGACATTTCAGGATCCTTCTCTATGAAGGTGCTCGACCTGATCTCCTATCAAGCTGAAACAGATGTTCTGAACTACTACAAAGCCAACTTCAAACTCTCACCCTTTACCATCGGCCCCATCCTAGGCTTCGTCCAGACCAGACGATCGACCATTGCGCCGCTTTTCGCGGAAGAAACCAAAGTGCTATTCCTTCTGGGCTTAGGATTACGCCCCTATCTGACCATATCGCCCCAAGGCGTTACCGACTACGGCACCATTGTCAACACAATCGGTGGAAAGCAGGACCTCACGAAAAGTCGTATTGCGGTAAATACGGGTACCTCTGCCGAACTGGTATTTCAGGGCGAACTGGTCGACTTTGTCTCAAAAATCCTCGAACAGATGCCTTCGTCAGACCTGATTTCAAAACTTCAGAATATAATCAAAAATGGCAAAATTGATCTAAAAGATTTCAAATTCTGGCAGACAAACATCGGCGACATTGCACTTGAGCAACCGGCCTATGTGGATCGCACCCGGCATCTGGTCTCTGGAACGCTCAAAGGCTACTACCGATGGGCGGAAGCCATCTTGCTCTACCAGCTGCAAAGCAATCAGTTATACAAGCTAGGCGAAGCCGCTCCCCGGGGCAAGACGTTTCAGGTATCTTACGATCCAGCCCAGCTTGACTGTAGCACACCTGACGGCGGCAAAGCCCACCTGGTAAGTTCGGTCGACATTCCCGTGCTCTCCCTGCGCTTACCGCTCGGCTTCTCCTATCTGGGAGAGGTGGATTTGTGTAATCCGGAGTTCAGCATTCAGCCTTCTCATCTTGAATTCATCGGCCAAAAAGGCGACCGCCTGCAACAGACCGTACGGGCCATCGCCAAAGACGCCGGCACCGTAACCGTCTCGGTCTCTAACACGCAGGGACCGTTTACCCTCACCCCCACACAGGCCACCATCACCCCTCCAGATTCTGCCGCCACCTTCACCGTCCAGACCGCGTGCACCGACGAGCGCCTCGGCCAGCGCCTGACCGGCAGCGCTACGTTCACCTTCACCACTGACGCCAAACAGGTCCAACGCACACTCTCGCTGTCGCTCTCCTGCCAGGACGCAGACAATCCCAACGACAATCCACCCATTGCGGGTGATCGTCCGCCGGCCCGCGGTGGCAGTTGGGGCGATCCGCACATCACCACCTTCGACCGCCTGGGCTACGACTTCCATGCCATTGGCGACTACCTGGCCGTGCGCTCAACGCTGCCCGGCGACCTGTTCGAAATCCAGGTCCGCCATAAACCCTGGGCCAACAGCAACCGCGTCTCGGTCAACGCCGCCCTGGCCGCCAACGTCGACGGCCACCGCGTGGAGGTCTACCCCGACTCGGCCACAAACCTCCTGGCCATCTGGATCAACGGCCAGCGCATGCAGGGGGCCCACTTTACGCAGCCGCTCAGCGGAGGAGGTAGCGTCGTGGCCCAGGGCACACAGGTGATTATTTCCTGGAAGGACGGCTCGGCGCTGACCGTCCGTCGCCGCGGCAGCATCCTGGACTACCGGGTGTTGGTCAGTGGTTTTCGGCGGGGCCACCTCATCGGCCTCCTGGGCGACGCCGACGGCAACCCCTCCAACGACCTGCGCCTGCAGGACGGCACAGTCCTGAACAACCCACTCGAACGCGACCTCTACCTGACCACCTTCCGCGAAGACTGGCGCATTCCCTTCGGCTCCGACGAAAGCCTCTTCAGCCAAGGACCAGATCTGTACGATCCACTCTTCCCCGACCCCAACAATCTCTTCACCGTCGAAGACCTGCCCGAAGAACTCCGCAGCTGGGCCGAACTGGTCTGCCTGAGCCAGGGCATCGTCACCGAGACGTTCT